>JARFQU010000135.1 GCA_029287595.1 Halioglobus sp.
GCATCGTTCTTATTGGTTTTCACGAACGGTTTTACGAACTGAGCGCCAATTAGCTTCACCGTATGGCCACTGCCTTGGAACACTCGTGCCCAGTAGTTGGCCCCGCCGCATGCCTCCATCACAATAGTGCAAGCTGGTAGATTAGCCACGTGGGCAGCCAGCTCGCGGCGAGCCAAGCGTTTTTTGTGAACAGCTTTGCCAGAGAAATCGGCGCCGTGGAGTTGAAATGTATTCTTGGCAATATCATTGCCCAGTATGCTAATAGTATTCATGTCGATCTCCCATCCGAGGTTAAGGTCCTACAGACTGAATCTAGTCTGGAAGACCCTGCCCGGCTAGCGGCGTGGATGGGAATGGTTCATTACATTAGTACCGTGCTCATCCATGCACACAGAACCCCAGTAAAAAAACCGTTGGCGACATTGTATTATAAGCGTCTGGCCGGAGCTTGATTTTGATCAGGCTAGGATCAAACTATCAAAAAAGAGTCTGGCAGGAGTAAGCGAGGGGGTCAGAAAAATGAAACAGGCACTACAAACTCCCGCCGAGCGCTTTGCGGCTATACCGGACTATCCATTTGCTCCCCACTTTTGTGAGGTGAGCGATTCGGAATACGGCTCGCTACGTATGCACTACGTGGATGAAGGCCCGCGGCACGGGCCGGTGGTATTAATGGCGCATGGTGAGCCCAGCTGGTCATTCGGCTATCGCAAAGTAATCAGCGCCGTCAGTGCGGCAGGTTATCGCGTGGTAGCCCCTGACCATATTGGCTTTGGTAAATCAGACAAGCTGCTGCAAACCTCGGACTACAGTTATCAGCAGTTTGTAGACTGGATGGTGTCGTTCGTGCGGCAGTTGGATTTAACCAACATCGTGGTGCTATGCCAGGACTGGGGTGGCCCGATCAGCCTGCGGACGCTGAGCCAGATGCCGGAGCGCTATAGCGGGGTAGTTTGCGCCAATACATTGCTGCCTAATTGTGAAAATCCGCCGCAAGGTGTGCCCGACTGGCCGGGTGCTATCGTTGAGGACTGGGTGAACCTGGTACGCAGTATGGAAGATATGCCGGTGGGTGCGATTGTCGATAGCGTCTGCGTGAAGAGTTGCTCGGACCAGGTAATCGCCGCTTACGATGCACCCTTTCCGGAGCCGCGCTACAAGGCTGCGGCACTTGCCTTCCCACTGCTAATTCCAAGGACACCAGAGATGCCGGGTAGCAGTGAGAACAGAGAGGCCTGGAAGGTCCTGGAGCAACTGGATATACCTTTTGTCACCGCGTTTAGTGACTCTGATCCATCAACCAAGCCCTGGGAAACCGTTTTTCAGTCACGCCTGCCGGGCACGGTGCATAGTTTGTGTCGGGAGATTCCGGCGGCGGGCCACTTCGTTCAGGAAGACCAGCCGGAACTGTTGGCACAGGTGGTATTGGATGTTCTGCAATATACGGTGGCGGGGTCAGGTGCCTAAGCGCTCACCAGCCAATAGAAACCGTGAGCGGGGACGACGAGCTGCCCCTCAACCAGGTCGGGTGATTCGCCGCTGACGAGATCGCGCAGTTCGCCCAGCTCGAAACGACCCCGGTTGCGCAGGTCACGCAGGTTAAATTGTTCAGGCTTGTCGTTGAAATTTGCCACCACCACCACAGAGTCCAGGAGAATCGATGGGTGGGTGCGGGTAAAGACGAACAAATGGGGATTTCCCACGTCGATCAGCTCACGGTTATTGAAATCCGCCATTGCCTCGACGGACTTGCGCACGGCAATCATCTGTTTCAGCCCTTCGAAGATGCGGTGCTCAACGCTGCCCCGCTTGTGCCGCAGCTCAGCGCGCTGCCAGTCGTAAGAGGGTCGATGAATCCAGCGGGAGTCTTTTGCCTTTTCGGCGTCTTTGACATAGCTTTCGTTATTCAGTGTGCCCAACTCGTCGCCATAATAAAGCAGTGGAATACCCCCAAACGCCATAATCAGGCTGTGCATCAGCAGGATCTGGTCAATGCAGGACTGCACTTGAGCCTCATCACCAAGCTGCAGTGCTGTTTCGAGACCCACGAGTGACGCCAGCGAACCCGAAATTCGGGCGTCTCCGGTTTTCTGATTACGACCGAAAGGCTGGCCCCGGGCGGGTGAGTCGTCATAGGCACCGGTGAAATAATCAACCAGAAATTTGCGGTGGGCACCGGGTTCATATCCCACGGCGTGGATGTCGGCGTCGTCAAAGCACAGGCCGATATCGTCGTGGCAGCGAACGTAAGTCAGCCACGTTGCACGGTCCAGTTTATCGGGCAGACTACTGATGCCCTGGTTGAGCAACCTGGCATTTTTGGTTGCCACTGCATCCCACATCAGCGCCATTAAAGTCGCGTTGTAGGCGATCTCGCATTCCTTGGCAATCACCGCGTCTTCGCCGAAGTACTTGATAATTTCCACAGGCGCCACAATGGCTTCGGCTATGAATAGTACCCCCGGCGCGGTGACCTGGCAGCAGTCCTTGAACAATTGCAGAATCAGATGCGCCTCCCGCTCATTCTGGGAGGTGGTACCGATTTTCTTCCAAAGAAAGGCCACAGCGTCCAAGCGAACAATGTCGGCGCCCTTGTTAGCCCAGAACAGGATGATTTCCACCATTTCGATAAACACGGCAGGGTTGGTGTAGTTCAAATCCCACTGGTAATCATTGAATACCGTCATTACCCATTTGTTCATGGTGTCATCAAAAGTGAAGTTGCCCGGGGCATTTTCAGGAAAGACTTCCGGCATCGTCTCTTCGAATAAATCGGGCATATCACGGTTGTCAAAGGTGTAATAGTAATCCTGATAGGACACATCGCCCTCTCGTGCCGACTGCGCCCAGGCGTGTTGGTCAGAGGTGTGATTGACTACTACGTCCAGGGTCAACAACATTTGGCGCCGACGCATTTCTACAGCCAGTGACTCAAGGTCCTGCAAGCTGCCGGCGCGCGCATTAATATTGCGAAAATCACTGACGGCATAGCCTCCATCACTGGCACCAGCAGGGCACTCGAGAATCGGCATCACATGTACCATATTCACACCCAACTCCTGCAGGTAAGGCAGTTTGTCTGCAAGGCCCTTCAGATCGCCGGCGAATCCATCGAGGTACAGCGCCATGCCGACCCACTCCTGTCCCAGGAACCAGTGGTGATCCTGTTCGCGCACACTGTCCAGTGACTTCAAAACCGGATCGCGGGCTACATACTGCGTCGCCATCACACTGACCAGTCGCAGCAACTGCTCGCGAAAATCCTCCCGCTGCCCATAAAGCGTATGAAACAGGCTGTGTATGGCGTAAAAATTGGCGCCCAGGCGGGTATAGAAATGGCGCAGATCACGCTTGCGAATCTCCGGCTTGAGCTGATCGAGAATACTGTTCAGCAGATAATGAGACTGTTGTTCATACATAGGAAAACGCGGTGTCCTTATCCATCCAATTGCCAATGCTGCGAGAATACACGGTAGAAACCCGGTTCGGAAACCGTGGCACCGCGACGACCCACCACCGCCGCGGCGAACTCCTGGGCCCGCTCCAGTGCGACAGGCAAGGGCCAGTCGTTTTGCAGCCCGAGCAATAGGACGGCAGTAAACGCGTCACCGGCACCGACAGTATCCACCAGCTTAACGTCGGGGGATGGTGCCACCGTCAATCGCTGGTCATTGGAGAGGAACAACTCAGCGCCTTTCGCACCCTGCGTGACCAGTAACCCCTGCAGCTGGTAGTGGTGCAGAAAATCGCGTGCATTCTCGCTCGATGCCGTCGCGCCCGTGAGCAGTAACAACTCATCGCTGTTCAATTTCACCCAATCAGCCCCCACAAGAAGCTCCTGTACCAGTGCTTTATTCCACCAGGGCGAACGCAGGTTCACGTCGACAAAAACAGACCGAGGCGCGCTGTTTCGCAGTTGTCGCAAAGTATCGGCGGAAGTGGCAGAGCGTGCCGCCAGCGTGCCGTGATACAGCAGTTTGCATTCGGGCAGAGCCACTTCTTCAATGTAGTCATAGGCACAGTCGGGCACGATATTGTAGCTGGGTTCGCCACCCTGGAAGGTCACCGTCACCTTACCCGTGGGGTGCACTGCGTCTGTTTGCAGGCCACTGCTGGAGAGGCGCCAATCGCGCATGGCTGCGCGCACCTGAGCGCCCTCCGGGTCTGTGCCGACCCGGCTGATCAACTGCGGTGACTGGCCGAAAGCCTGCAGGTGCCAGGCCACATTGAATGGCGCCCCACCCAGCACCTGGGTGCCGTCCGGGAAGTGATCAAACAACACCTCACCAAAAATATACAGGCCTTTTGTGCCGCTCATATCATCACCCTGCGCTTATCGATCGCGCCATTGCGGGTGGTAGTGGGCAATGCCCTCGAGGATGCCCGCACTGTAATTGCCATTCATGCCATTGTAGCCCCCGCGGGCGATGTACAACTGTGCGCTGTGACCACTGGAAGCTGCCAGCTCTATAGCCTCCTGTTGCACCTGCGGGTCACTGTTAGCGACGAGCACAGCGGGTATCGAACTGGTCAGCACTTCCATATCGTTACCGCTGTCGCCGCTGAAAACCGTGTCGCTGTCAGTAAAGCCCTGCAGCTGTTGTAACATTGCCACAGCGTGGTATTTGCTGGCACTCTCGGGCAGGATATCGAACAAACCGATATTCGCCTGCTCATCGATACTCCAAACGACGCGAGCCCGCACATCGGCCGCCCGCAGCCGCTCCATTACGTTTCTGGCGACGGCGCCCAGATTCGCTTCCAGCGCCAGGTAATAGCTGAGTTTATGACGGTTTTGCTTGTGCTCTTCCTGCAGCCGCAAACCGGGGGTGCCCGCCAGCAATTGCTGCAGGTCCTCATTGGCTCTGCCATTCCAGTCAGCGCCGATCCTGGTTTCCCAGACCTCATCCGCTGTCCAGTTACCATCCGGCTCTATGCTGTAGATTGTCGTACCCACATCGGCGATCACAAAATCCGGCTGCGGCAGCTGATACGAGGCGAGCGCCTCGTGCACGAGTTGTCGATCCCGGCCCGTCACATAGGCAAGCACAAGGCGTGGGTCAGCTGCCAATGCCGCAAATTGATTGCGGGCCTGGGATGACTCTGGCTGGGGACCATTGGGAATTAATGTGCGGTCCAGGTCTGTGCACAACAGCAGTCGCTCAGGCATCGGGCACCCGACACTCACCAAAAAAATCATAGTGCTCTACCGCTTCGATAATTCCAGCGGCGTAGGATTTCTTTGCAAAATAAATCCTGTCTTTGCTTGGCAGTGGTGAGAGCTCCTCATGATGGCGATTTGCCACGACCACCGCGAGTGTATTGCCGCGCATCATATCCTCGTCAGCGCCGGAGCCACCGGCGACCAGCATTTGCTCCAGCGGAATCTCGAGTCTCTGTGCCACATAGCGCAAGGCCTGGCCTTTGGATGCGCGCGCCGGTATCACATCGAGAAACTGGCCGAAAGACATCACCACGTTGGCTGTGATCTCCTGTTGGCGCAGCAAAGTATTGAGCTCATCCAGGGAGGGAGCGTTTTGCTCATCGTAATAGTAGGAAATCTTGAAGGGCGTCTGCTGTCGCTGCTCCTGTGGAATCAGTCCGGGGAATCTTGATAGTGCCAGCCTGATGCGCCGCACCGACCAGTCGTAATCAATGTGGTCTGCCCATACATCGTCATCTGTCAGCGCCTGGCCGTATTGAATACGCGTGCCAAGGCTGGTGATAAAAATATCGGGGCTGGGAATACCCTGCTTTTTCATCACCGCCAGGGCGGAGTCAACCCGCCTGCCGGTGGCTATGGCAAAGGAGACATTTTTTCGGTTCTCCCGAATGACCGTCAATAACTCACTTAGCGCGGCCTTGTCACCAATCAGGCTCTGGTCGAGATCGGTGACGATGGCGCGGTCACGATAGCGCAGTTTTCGTGGCAGCGGCTTTGCACTGGCAATAGCGGTGTACTTTCCTCGCAGGCTGCGGAGGCTTTTCATATAGGCGTCCGCATGTGCCTGCCATGAGTAGAGCTCTCGCACCCGCTTGATGCCATTTACAGACGCCCGTTGCCACTGCGCGTCGCTGTTGAGGTACTTGAGCAGCGCTGTTGCCATCTGCTCCTTGTCCAGAGGGTCAATCAACTCGCCACACTCACAATTGCGGATAATATCTACCGGGCCCCCATTTTCGGTGGCCACCAGCGGCAACCCGCTGGCCGCAGCCTCCAGCAATGTCAGCCCGAATGGCTCAGTAAGCGCGGGGTTGATGAATACACCGCCACTGGCGGCTGCCATTCGATAAATCCGAGATACGTCTTCCGGGTTGTGGTGTTTGGGTAAGGCCACCTTTCCATACAGATCGTAGGCGTCCAATACCAGCAGCAGATCGGTCAGCACCGATTGGGGCCCCCCATCCAGGTCCCTGATATCGTCGCGGTTACCCGCAATTATCAGCAGGTTGGCCGCGTCCTGTAGCTCGGGTGATTCACCGAAAGCTTCCATAAGCGCCGCAATATTCTTGCGTTCATCCGCACGGGAAAGGGCCAGGATTAATGGCTTCTCAGGGTTTGTCAGAAAACGATCAACCAGAGCGCTGAACGCGAACACCTCATCCCGCTGGTATGGCTTGAACTCATCGAGATCTGTGCCCGGGGGAATAACAGCCATGCGATCAGGGTCGTAATAATTGTAAAGGCCATACTGCGCTTCGATCTCGTTATGGGTGCTGGTGATAACCAGATCGGCATTGGCGAGCAGCTCTTCCTCTGCGTCGATGCGGCGCTCGATATTATAGGTTTGGGCAATCTGTTCACGACTGATCCCGCGAGCCAGCAGACGTTTTCGCTTATCTCTTCCCAGAGAGTGCCCGGTATGTACCAGTGGAACGCCGAGCAGGTTTGATAGCCGCACTCCCACATAGCCGGCATCAGCGTAGTGGCTGTGGATGATGGAGGGGGATCGCTCCTGGCTGCTCAACCAGTCCATCAGGTTGTCGGTAAAACTGTCCAGGTGATCCCAGAGTTGTTCTTTCGCAATGTATTGGTCTGGCCCGCAGGGGATGCGAATAATGCGAGCCCCGGCTTCCAGTTCCTCTTCTACGCGTGAATATCCAGAATCGACTGCGGGGTCGCTGATCAGACGCGTAACCAGATCTACCCGGGCGACATCCGGGTGCCGGGCGAGCGCGCGGGCAAGATCAACAACGTATTTTGTTTGGCCACCCGTATCGGCGTCGCGACCCAGCTCCAGGCCCTCGCCACGGATTAGGCCGTGAATGCTCAATAGGCATATATACAGGCCGCCTGTGCCGGAATTCACACTTGAGATAACTTAATCACCCCCATTGCTTTCACACGATAAGCATAACATCTAAATAGTATTTGATCAGGCAGCGGGATGAGTGCACAACAGGAAAAAACGCCCCCAGGTCAAAGTATAAGACGGATAAAAGGGCTATCGGCGAAAAATTTCTTTCAGTATCCCGATGCGTTACATGCATTGAACCAGGCGATGGCCATCCAGTATGCTCAAATCACGCTTGCATTGGTCCATTTGCAAATCCTTTGTGGTCG
>JARFQU010000152.1 GCA_029287595.1 Halioglobus sp.
GACTGAAAAATTTGTTTTCGTCCGGCCCCGCTGGCCAAAACCAAACCCCAAAAACACCCAGTAATGGAACGTTTCCATAATCTGCCGAGCAACCTCCGTCACCTGCGATGAACCTTTTTTCTGCCTGATGCCACCTATGTGCTAGGCTTTATCGCACGCCGGAGTTCCGGATAACAACAAAGATGCAGTGAGGTGCTTATGAGCATGAGTAAAAAACTGGGGGCCGAGTTTATCGGTACCTTCTGGCTGGTGTTGGGTGGTTGCGGTAGTGCAGTACTGGCGGCGGCGTTTCCCGATGTGGGTATCGGCCTGTTGGGTGTATCTCTGGCATTTGGTCTTACCGTGCTGACCATGGCCTTCGCCATTGGACATATTTCCGGTTGTCACCTGAACCCCGCAGTATCAGTGGGTCTGCTGGTGGGAGGGCGTTTTCCCGCCAGTGAATTGTTGCCCTATATCGGCGCCCAGGTGCTGGGCGGTATCGCCGGAGCGGCGATCCTATTTGTTATCGCCAGCGGGCAGGCCGGGTTTGAGACAGCGGGCTTTGCTTCCAATGGTTTTGGTGAGCACTCCCCCGGTGGTTACAGCCTCACTGCGGCGCTGGTCACCGAAGTGGTCATGACCTTTATGTTCCTGATCATTATCCTGGGTGCTACAGATGGGCGCGCCCCGGCTGGCCTCGCCCCTATCGCCATCGGTCTGGGCCTGACCCTGATTCACCTGATCAGCATACCGGTGACCAATACCTCGGTTAACCCCGCGCGCAGTACCGGTGTGGCCCTGTTCGAGGGTGGCTGGGCGATTTCTCAGCTGTGGTTATTCTGGATCGCACCGATTGTGGGCGCCGCACTGGCGGGACTGGTCTACAACTGGCTTGGTAGCGAGGACTGATCCCGCCCGGGTGATGATCAGGTAGTGATACCACTGTGGCGCAGCAGGGGTTCGATCTTCGGCTCCCTGCCGCGAAACGCCACGAACAGCTCCATAGGCTCTTGTGAGCCTCCGGCTTCCAGTATACTGCGGCGAAAGGATGCGCCGGTGTCCCGGTTGAAAATACCCTCCTCCTCAAAGCGCGAGAAGGCATCGGCCGACAGGACTTCCGCCCACTTGTAGCTGTAGTAGCCCGCGGCGTAGCCGCCGGCAAAAATGTGGGAAAAACTGTTTTGGAAGCGGTGGAAAGACGGCAGTGGGACCACGGCAACCTGCGCCCTTACTTCATCCAGTAGTGCCTGTACCGATTGGTCAGCTGTTTGCCCCCATTCCCTGTGCAGGCGAAAATCGAACAATGAAAACTCCAGTTGCCTGGCCAGAATCATCGCCGACTGGAAGTTTCGCGCAGCCAGCAGTTTGTCCAGCAACTCCCCCGGCAATGGGGCGCCGGTTTCATGATGGCCGGAAATCAAAGCCAGGGCTTCGCGCTCCCAGCACCAGTTTTCCAGAAACTGGCTGGGTAATTCCACCGCGTCCCAGGCCACGCCATTGATACCTGATACTGCCGCGACCGTCTGCCGCGTCAGCATGTGGTGCAGACCGTGCCCGAATTCGTGAAACAGGGTAGTCAGTTCACTGTGGGTGAGCAACGCCGGGGTATCGCCCACCGGCGGGGTGAAGTTGCACACCAGGTAGGCTACCGGTATCTGCAATTGCTCGCCCTGGCGGCGCCGCACACGGCAATCATCCATCCATGCGCCACCGCGTTTGTCGGACCGGGCGTAAAGGTCCAGGAAAAAACGCGCGATGATCTCCCCGTCCTCCAGTATCTCGAATAGCTGGGCGTCCGGGTGATAGCTGTCGAAGGCCTCCACCTCGCGGATGTCCAGGCCATAGAGGCGCTGTACTACCGCAAACAAACCCGGCAGTGCCCTGGATACCGGCAGATAGGGCCGGATATCTTCCTGGGATACGCGATACCGAGCCTGGCGCAGTTTTTCGCTGTAATAGCTTACGTCCCAGGCCTGCAGTTCCGTGATGCCATCCTCGCGCTGTGCAAATTCTCTCAGGTCGCGCCATTCAGTTTGTGCCTGCGCCGAGGATTGACTGGCCAACTGTTCCATGAAATCAATCACTCGCTGGGGACTGTCGGCCATCTTGGTGGCCAGTGACAGTTCGGCATAATTGTCAAAGCCCAACAGTTGAGCGAGTTGCTGGCGCAGCTCCAGGGTCTCGGTGATTATCGCGGTGTTATCCCACTGTCCTGCATTGGGCCCTACCTCCGATGCCCTGGTGCAGTTGGCGGTATAGACCTCTTCTCTTAGTGCCCGGTTTTCGCAGTAGTTCAGTACCGGGGAGAGAGAGGGAAAATCCAGGGTAATCAGGTAGCCCTCCAGACCCTTTTGCCGGGCGGCCTGCGCCGCGTTTGCCAGGGCAGTGTCCGGCAGGCCCTGTAGCTCCTCGCGGCTGGCCTGTCGGGTCCAGGCATTCGTGGCATCCAGGACATTCTCTCCAAATTTGCTGCCAAGTTCCGAGAGGCGTTTGCGCAGTTCGCCATAGCGGGCCTGTTGCTGCTCTGGCAGCGCCACGCCGGCCAGACGGAAGTCGCGTAATGCGTGTTCTATTGCCGTGCGCTGTGCCGTCGACAGTGTCGCGAAGCTGTCACTGTCGGCGATGGACTGGTAGGCCCGGTACAGCCGGGGGTGCTGCCCCATCCAGGTGCCATATTCCGAAAACAGTGGCAGGCAGGCGTTGTAGGCCTCGCGCAATTCGTCGCTGTTGCGTACGCTGTTCAGGTGCGACACGGGTGACCAGGCCTGGGCCAGCTCGTCTTCCAGCTGCTCCAGCGGCTGCAGCAGGGTCTCCCAGCTGTAGCAATCCTGATCCTGCAGTAAATCTTCAATAGCCTGCTTGTTGCGATCGATCAGCTGTCGTATCGCCGGCTCTACGTGTTGGGCCTCGATCCGGGAGAAGGGAGGCAGTGGGTGGTGTTCCAGTAGCGGGTTGGTCATGCCGGGTCAGTCCTGTTTCTTCTTCATCAGCGGGGCAAAGCCATCATTGCCCGGTTGTTTCGCCTTTTTGGTGCCGGTGGATTCCGGTTTGCCCAGGTTTTTACGGTTGCGCGCCCGGCTCTTGCTCTTGTCAGCTGGCGATTTATCGCGCTTTTTCTTCTTGCCTGCAGCCTTGCCGGAGGACTTGGTTTTCTTTGGGCCGCTGTAGCGGGCCTTGAGTCCATCGATGTTGCGCGCCTCGAACTCGAGTTTCAGGTAGCGCTGAATACTGATCATCAGGTTCCACTCGGACGCGTTTACCAGGGATACCGCCAGGCCGTGGGCGCCGGCGCGGCCGGTGCGGCCGGTGCGGTGCAGGTAGTCATCGCCACTGTGGGGCATGTCGTAGTTCACCACCAGGTCGATATCTTTCACGTCCAGGCCGCGAGCGGCGATATCACTGGCACACAGTATATCCAGTTTCCCGTCGTTAAAGCGGGTCATGACCTGCTTGCGTTCCTCGGTACTCATTTCGCCGTGCAGGCAATCGCAGCGCAGCTTGTGGTAGCCGACCACCCCGGCGAGTCGCCTGGCGTTGACGCGCTTGTTGGCGAACACCAGCGCGCGCTTGTAGCCGCCGGCTTGCAGCAGGGCGATCAGCAGTTTGTCCTTGTGTTCCTGGCTGTCCGCCAGGATGCGCTGGTGGTAGATGCTACTGTGTGGCTGGCGGACTTCGCCAACGGCTACGGTTTGTGGCTCTCGCAGCAGGTCCCTGGCCACGCCGCTCAACCCCTTGTGGGTCAGGGTGGCGGATAGCATAAGCACCTGCCTTTCGGGACTGCAAAAGCCGGCTATCTTCATAACGTCATCGCGAAAGCCCATATCCAGCATGCGGTCTGCCTCGTCCAGCACCAGCGTTTGCAGGCTACGCAGGTCTGCACTGCCTTTCTCGCAGTGCTCCAGCAGTCGGCCAGGGGTGGCGATCACGATTTCCGGGTTTTTGCGCAGCAGGGATTTCTGGTATTTGAAATCGGCTCCGCCGGTGATGGCCTGGGCATCCAGGGGCGATTTCGCCAGTAGTTGGCGGCAGTGTTTAAGTACCTGGCGTGCCAGTTCCCGGGTGGGAACAAGAACCAGCCCCAGGCTGCCTGCATCGCGCCCGGGCAAGTCCGCCAGCATGCGCTGGGCCATGGGGATCAGGTAGGCGAGTGTTTTTCCGCTGCCGGTCTCCGCGGAAACTCGCAGGTCCTGGCCGCTCAGGGCCAGTGGAATGACGGCCCGCTGCACGTCGGTGGGCTGTGAGAACCCTATCGCGTCCAGTCCCAGTTGCAGGGATCTTTCAAGGTTCAGGTCTTCGAGCATGTCGCCGGTACTCGCTGGAGAGTTACATTGGGGTGATAATTTGCGCCCGGGCGGGAATGTCGCAGCTCCCGAGCGGTTCATCTGATATCATCCTATGGCAAAAGAGCATGGAACGACAGTAGCCAGATGGGATTGTCCGCGAGAATTTTGATCGGCCTGATAGCGGGTATAGCTACAGGCCTGTTTTTTGGTGAGCTGGTTGCCGATCTCAAAATCGTTGGCGATGTGTTCGTCAAACTCCTGCAGATAACCGTATTGCCCTATATTGTGGTGTCCCTGATTTCCGGTTTTGGGCGCATGCACATGGATCAGGCCCGGCGTTTGGCGGTGCGTGGTATTTTGGTGTTATTTGCCATATGGGGCCTGGCACTGGTTATTATCTTCGTCGCCCCATTGGCCTTCCCCGACCTGGATTCCGCCTCCTTTTTTGGCAGCCCGCAAGCCCATGATCTGCAGCAGCCTGACCTGTTCGAGCTTTACTTGCCGGCGAATATCTTCTATTCCCTGTCCAATAACCTTGTCCCTGCCGTGGTCTTTTTCAGTATCCTGGTTGGCGTTGCCCTGATCTCTGTAGAAGACAAGAGCGGCGTGCTGCCCATCTTCGATGGCCTGGCTGACGCGATGAGCAAGATCAATGCGGCCATTGTGCAGCTCACCCCCTACGGTATTTTCGCCATTTCCGCGGCCGCTGCGGGCACCATGACCATCGAAGAGCTCGGCCGGGTGCAGGTTTATCTCGTCACCTATGTCTGCCTTGCGCTGCTGATCACCTTCTGGATATTTCCCGGCCTCGTTGCCGCCGTTAGTGGTATTTCCTATCGCGAAGTGCTCAGGACTTTTCGCGATGCCCTGGTGACGGCGTTTGCCACCGGCAACCAGTTTGTGGTGCTGCCCCAGATTGCCGAAAACTGCAAGGAACTGTTGCGCAACCACCAGCTGGATAGCGAAGAGGCCCGGTCTGCGGTGGATATTATCGTGCCGGTCTCTTTCAACTTCCCGTCACTGGGAAAACTGTTTGTACTGATGTTTGTGTTGTTTGCTGCCTGGTTCACCGACACCGAACTCAGCACAATGGACCGCTTCGCCCTGGCATTCAATGGCCTGTTCAGCCTGTTCGGCAGCATTAACATTGCGGTGCCCTATCTGCTGGATTCCTTGCGTATCCCAGCAGATATGTTCCAGTTGTTCCTGGTGACCGGTATCGTAGTGGGGCGCTTTGGCGCCATGCTCGCGGCACTGCATATCATCGTGCTCAGTGTGATTGGTACGCTGGCGCTGTGTGGCCACGTGCAGCTGCGACCGGCGCGATTACTGCGTTATGTGGTCATCAGCAGCGTGGCATTGCTGTTACTGATGTTGGCTTTGCGCACCTACTTCGCGCTGTTCGTGCCGGAGCCGCCGCCGCGGGAACAGGTGCTCACCGACATACAGTTGATGCAAAAGCGCGTTCCCGCCAGTGTTTCCAGTACCCTGCCTGAGGCCAGTGTCACCCAGCTGGCGGGCACCAGGCTGGACCATATCCTGCGCAATGGCGTGCTGCAGGTAGGCTACCGTCCCAACAACCTGCCCTGCAGTTTCCTCACCCCGGATAATGACCTGGTGGGTTTTGATGTGGAAATGGCGCACATACTGGCGCAAGACCTGGGTGTCGAGCTGCAGTTCCTGCCCTTTGAATTCGACAGCCTGGGGCGCATGCTGTCCTCGGGCCAGATGGATATGGCCATGTCCTGTATAGCCAGCCTGCCGGACCGCTATGGCTATGCCTCCTTCTCCCGGCCTTACCTTGACCTGACGCTGGCATTCATCGTGCCGGATCACCAGCGTGAGTTATTCAGCGAACTGGACCTGTTGCGGGAACGCAAGGACCTGGTCATTGCCATGGTCAGCTCCAATTATTTCGCCTCGCGTATTACAAACCTGTTGCCCGCTGCCAGTATTGTGTACCTGGAAGCGGCCGAGGATTTCTTTACCGGTGGTAGTCAGGGTGCGGATGCGCTGTTGCTTTCGGCGGAAGAGGGGGCGGCCTACAGCTATCGCTACCCGCGTTATTCTGTCGCCCGTGTGGGGCGGGGCAGTATACGTCTTCCGGCGGCCTACGCCCTGCCCAAGGGTGATGTAGAGATGATAGAGTTCGTCAGTAACTGGATAGAGCTCAAACGCAAGGATGGCACCATAGACAGCCTCTACGACTACTGGATGCTGGGCGGAGCGGTCCAGTCGCGTAAACCCCGCTGGTCCATCATTCGCGACGTGCTGGGTTGGATAGAGTGAACCGCAGGCTCAAGGGCTGTGGCAAAGTCCGCTATTGACGCTAAAATTATCCCAGGCTGTAAAAAAACGAGATTAATGGAAGCGCACTTATGCAAATTATAAAAGGTATCTGCTGTCTGGTTGTCGTTCTGTGTTCCGCAGTTGCCACGGCGGCGAACAATTATGAGATCGACACCTCCTCCCGGGTCGTGGCCTTTGGCGATGTGCACGGTGCTTTTGACGACTGGACGCAGATGCTGCAGGAAGTTGGGGTGGTGGATGCCAAGCTCAACTGGGCCGGGGGCAACACCCACCTGGTGTCCCTGGGCGACCTGATCGATCGCGGGCCCGGGTCGCGCAAGGTCGTGGAGTTGTTAATGAAACTGGATGCCCAGGCTGAGCAGGCCGGGGGGGCGGTACACCTGGTGCTGGGAAATCATGAAGTCATGGTGATGACCGGTGATCTGCGCTATGTGTCGGTAGCGGAATTCGCGGCATTTGCCGGCGATGAAACAGCTGCTGAGCGCGAGCAGTTATTCGCCGACTATCGTCGCTTTAATCCGGGCGGTGACGATGCGGATGTACGGCGCGTGTTCAACGACCAGTACCCGCCGGGCTTCCTGGCCCTGCGCAAGGCCTTTTCGCAAGACGGTGCCATCGGCAGCTGGTTGTTGCAGCAGCCCTTTGTGATCCGTGTCAATGACAAGGTGTATATGCATGGCGGGATAGCCAGTGATGTCAGTGAAGATAGCCTGAAAGACCTCAACGGCAAACTGCAGGGGGAGTTGCGGGAGTTTCTCGATAGCATGGATACCCTGCGCGCAGCGGGTGTGATGCCCTGGCACGTGTCTTACAATGATCGATTGGGCTTTCTCAATGCCCGGGCCGAGGAATTTGTCGCGGCCAACCCGAAAAAACAGGCCGACTGGTTTCCGGCACTGCAACAGGTATTCGAGGCCCAGAAGGCTTTCGTGTTCAGCGAGGACAGCCCCAACTGGTATCGCGGGACGGCTATGTGTCACCCTTATTCCGAGTCTTTCAATACCGAGCGTTTTCTCAAACGGGTGGGCGCGAAACAACTGGTAATGGGGCATACCCCGACCCGGGGCGATGTCCATGTGCGTATGGACGGCCTGGCGATTCGCCTGGACACCGGCATGCTCAAGAGTGTGTATAAAGGGCGCGCCTCGGCGCTGGTTTCCCAGGGGGGAACTGACTACGTCCACTACCTGGGCAGCTCGGCGAAAGCCAGTCCCGTGCCCGAGACACGCAGTCTGTCGCAACAATTATCGGGCATGGATGACGCCACGCTGGAAGAATTCATGCGTACCGCGCCCATTGTAAAAGTAGAGAAACTGGACACCGGTATCACCAACCCCAAGCGGGTCACCCAGAGCCGCGACGGTGTCAGCAACGACGCGGTGTTCAAGTATGAAGATACGCATCCCGATCTGCAGAACAAGGATAAGTATATTTCCCGGCGCTACAATGACAGCGACCGCTATGTCTACGATGTTGCAGCGTACAAGGTCGACCGCCTGCTGGACTGGCAACTGGTGCCTACCGCGGTGATCGCTGAAGTGGAGGGTGACGAGGGGGCCTTGTCAGACTGGGTGGAGAACGCTATCAATGAGCGCGACCGTCTGGAGAAAGAAATACCGTTCTCCGGTTACTGCAAGCAGTATGAACAGTACCGCATGCGCTTTGTATTTGACGTGCTGATCTATAATGAAGATCGCAACCTGACCAATATCCTGTGGACCAAGAATGATTTCATGATGAAATTCATCGACCACAGCCTGGCGTTTCGCAGCACGGAAAAACGTCCCAAGCAGTACGCCAAGGTGCCTCTGCAGGTCTCAGACCTGTTGCGCGGGCGTCTGCAGTCGCTCAACCAGGATGAGCTGACCCAGGAGCTGTCACCCTATCTGCACCCACGGCAGATCGAGGCGATCCTGGCCCGTCGCGACCTGATTCTGAAGGAGGCCGAGGGTACCTCCCGCTAGTCCAAATCCGGCGGTGGCATGTGGCTGCCGCATTGCAAGAGACCGAGTGCTATGTCAAAGGCGATAAGAATATACGAGACGGGTTCGCCCGATGTCATGCAGTGGGAAGATGTCGATGTGACTGCGCCTGACCCGGGTATGGTAACTGTGGCCAACCGGGCGGTGGGCCTCAACTATATCGATACCTACCACCGCAGTGGCCTCTATCCGTTACCCCTGCCTACGGGTATCGGCCTGGAAGGCGCCGGGGTGGTGGAGGCGGTTGGCGATGGCGTCGACCTGGTGGTGGGGGATCGCGTAGCGTATTGTACCGCCGGCTTTGGCGCCTACTCGGAGGTCATCAACCTGCCCGCGGCCCGGCTGGTGAAAATTCCCGAGGGTATGGATTTTGAACAGGCTGCGGCGATCATGCTCAAGGGGCAGACTGCCGAGTACCTGTTGCAGCGGACTTACTCACTACAGGCGGGAGAGACCTGTCTGTTTCACGCGGCCGCCGGCGGTGTGGGCCTGGTGTTTGGCCAGTGGGCCGCCAGTATCGGCGCCACTGCAATCGGCACGGTCGGTTCCGAGGCCAAAGCCGAGATCGCTCGCGCCCATGGCTACCAGCATGTCATCGACTACAGTAACGAGAACGTACTGGAGCGGGTGATGGAAATTACCGGTGGCGAGAAAGTGCCGGTGGTCTACGACGGGGTAGGTCGGGATACTTTTGAAACGTCACTGGACTGCCTGCGCCCGCGGGGACTGATGGTCAGTTTCGGCAACGCATCGGGCTCCCCGGAGCCAATGGATTTACAGGTACTGGCGAACAAGGGCTCGCTGTTTATCACGCGTCCGACGCTGATGACTTACAGTGCGAGTACCCAGGAACTGCGGCAGTCCTGCCAGGACCTGTTTTCTCGCGTCCTGGGTGGCGATATACGCATCGAAATAAACCAGCGTTATCCCCTGGCGGAGGTTCAGCAGGCCCACCGGGACCTGGAGGCGAGAAAGACCACCGGCTCGACAGTACTGCTGCCCTGATAATCGGGCTGGGTTTGGCAGTGTTATCAAGTGGCGCTACTGGCAAGCGCCGACCACAACAGGAGTTTGCAGTGTGTCGCCAGTGATTGAGAGCAATAGTTTGCGCGGAGAGGGGGTTTGCCTGGAGCCCCTGTCCCAGGAACATGCCCAGGGTTTGTACAACAGGGGGCGCTCTGCCTCTGATTGGGCGTATATGCCCAGGGCGTGTTTTATCGACCTGGCTGATACCAGGCAGTGGATAGAGGAGGCGCTTGAGGCGCCAGACCAGCTGCCATTCGCTATTGTGGAAACGGTCAAGGGCAAAGTGGTGGGCAGCACGCGCTTCCTGAACATCCGCCCTGAGCATCGCTGCCTGGAGATCGGTTGGACCTGGCTGGGCCAGGAGTGGCAGCGCACGGGTATCAATACCCGGGTGAAATTGTTGCTGTTGGCCCATGCGTTTGAGCGGCTTGGCTGTGTCAGGGTCGAATTTAAAACAGACGCCCGCAACGAGCGTTCACAGCAGGCGCTGGAGCGTATCGGTGCAAGCCGGGAGGGGTCCCTGCGCAAGCATATGATAGTGCAGGGCGACTACTCGCGTGACTCGGTCTATTTCAGCGTAATCGATGATGAGTGGCCCCGGGTAAAGAAGCGTCTGCAGAAATTGGCAGAGCGCTCCTGAAGGTGTTCAACTCACCGTGGTCTGCACCGTCTCGTTGTCGGAAAAGCTATCCGCAAACAGGGGAGAGGTGAGATAGCGCTCGCCAGAGTCGGGCAGAATGGCGACAATCATCTTGCCCCGGTGGGCCTCCTGCTGCGATACCCGGTGGGCAACTGCCATGGCCGCGCCACAGGATACGCCCGCAAGTATGCCCTCGCTTTGCATCAGTTTGTGGGCCCATGCCATGGCTTCTTCGCTGGATACCTGTTCCACCTGGTCTACCATGTCCAGATCGAGGTTGCCCGGCACGAAGCCGGCACCAATGCCCTGTATCTTGTGCGGGGCATGTGTCGGTTCTTCACCTGCTTTGGCCGCGGTGATCATGGTGGTGCTATCGGGCTCGACAGCCACCGTGTGTATGGCTTTGCCCCTGGTCTTCTTGAGGTAGCGGGAAATGCCCGTGAGGGTACCGCCGGTGCCCACGCCGGATATCAGGATGTCGATTCCGCCGTCTGTGTCATCCCAGATTTCAGGTCCGGTGGTGGTCTCGTGGATGGCGGGATTGGCAGGGTTTTCGAACTGGTGCGGGCCCCAGTATTTGTCAGGGTCTGAGGCGATGATGTCCTCCGCTTTCTGGATCGCCGCGGGAATGCCCTTGGCGCCATCGGTCAGGATGATGTCAGCTCCCAGTGCTTTCATCAGCATGCGCCGTTCCAGGCTCATGGTGTTGGGCATAATGAGAGTGCAGCCATAACCTTTGGCGGCGGCGACGAAGGCCAGTGCGATCCCGGTATTGCCGCTGGTTGGCTCAACGATAGTCATGCCCGGCCTGAGACTGCCGTCGCTTTCCGCCGCTGCGACCATGCTGGTGCCGATGCGGCATTTGACCGACATGGCGGGGTTGCGATTTTCCAGTTTGACGAAAATATTGCCGTCACTGATGTGGTTGATACGCACCAGGGGCGTACCCCCGATGGTCTCAGAATTGTCCTGGTAGGTCTTGCTCATAATGCGCTATTCCTTAAAAGTGATGGGTCTTTATCGCTGACTACCCTAGCCTAGTATTGACCTGCACTCCTGTCCATCTTCGGGCCGGCTGCAAGGCCGATTGGCGCTCACCGGTATCCGAGACCGGCAATTCAGCCCCCCGGATATCTGCCTTGCGATTAAGAATATTTCTGATGACGGGTGGTACCTATAAAGCCCATAAAAAACAATGTGTTAGCGTGCCTTCTGGCTTCGGCAGGATATAATTTCTGATTTTTTTGCCACTGCCGGGGAACCATTGGCAGGGGCTATAGTCCTATTGATCAGTGACAGGAAAGTGATCTTATGACTGCTTCCTGTTGTGGTAAAACTGGATTCTGTCCAGGTCTCATATCCCTTAGAGCGAGTCTCCCTGCCGGCCCCCTGGGCCGGCTTTTTTTTTGGATATTTTCTGGACTTGTTTTTGGGTTTGGTTTGGTTTTAGCCAACGGGTCCGGACAAAAAGAGACTTTCCCGCCCGGGACCGCTGTCCACAACCAAGCCCAATAACAGAACATTTCTATAATGTGCCTGGCAACCCAACTGACGAGCTCTATTTTGCTCGGTATCAGTCGAAAAAGCTGGCGATGTCAGCCAGCGGCTTGCGCTTGATATCCGGCACCCGGGTATCCCTGGCGGCATGGCCTACTACCAGGATCATCACGGGTTTCTCTCGCGCCGGTCTTCCCAGGATCTGATTGAGGAATTTCATCGGGCTGGGGGTATGGGTGAGAGTAGCCAGGCCGGCATGGTGCAGCGCGGTGATCAACAGACCAGTGGCGATGCCCACCGACTCGGGCACATAGTAATTCTTGATCTTGTTACCCCCGGCATCAAGGCCATGTTTTTCGGCGAAAATAACGATCAGGTAGGGAGCGCTTTCCAGGAACGGTTTACTCTCGTTGGTACCCAGTGGGGCCAGCGCTTGCAGCCAGTCATCGGGTGCGCGGCGCTGGTAAAACTCGCGCTCCTCCCGTTCCGCGCCCTGGCGGATCTGCTGCTTGATGGAGGCTGCGCTGACTACACAGAAATGCCAGGGCTGCCGGTTTGCACCCGATGGCGCGGTGCCCGCGGCTAGCAGGCATTGCTCGATAACCTGTCTGCAGACGGGCCTGTCACTGAAGTCCCGAACGCTGCGACGCCTGTTGACCAGGCCATAGAAGTTCTTCGCGCGCTGCAGCATTTCCTCTTCAGGATATTCCGTTAGGTGTAGCGCTACGGTCTTGCTCGGGGGGGTGTCCATGCCGCGGTTTACTGCCCGGTTGTGGCGCGCAGCAATGACGCCAGAGTCTGGGGGCCCACCAGGGTGGCGCTGAGTTCTCCCGTGGGGGTGAGTATCACGGTAGTGGGCAATACCCTGGGCCTTTCCATGCCAAGTTCAGCCGCGGGATCAGTATCCAGGTTGGTAAAGGCAATGCCCAGCTCTGCCACCTGTTGTGCCAGCGTTTCCCCGATCGCGCCATCGTAATTAACGCCCAATACGGTGATGTCAGGATGTTCACGCGCCAGTTCATTCAGTTCGGGAATCTCCTTGATACAGGGTTTACACCATTGGGCCCAATAGTTGATGACCCGCCAGGTGCCGGAGGAGTTTTCCAGTGTTACCGCGGTAGAGGCGGGTGGCTCGCCGCCACATGCACACAGCAACAGTGTCAGTGTGGCGAAAATTATTTTCTTCATTTGCTATAAAGCTCGATCAGGCTGGCCTGCAATAAGTCGCGCTGGTCACTGCGCTGTTGGCGCAGCAAGCTGTAGGCGCTGTCCTGCCACTCCAGGTTTGCGGTAATGTCTTGTGTGTCCAGTGGCCGCTCGTCGTTAACCCACTCCTTCAACTGCCAGAATTTAATACCGTTCAGATCCCGACTGAGCAGGTAATGTCCCTTGTCATTCTGGGTGATAATGTTTTTCTCGATAAAAATGTCGCGCAGTTCACGCCAGGTTTCACTGTCCAGCCCGCGGATTACCGCGTGCTTGTTGTTCAACAGCTCTATTTCCCTGACGCTCTTTCCCACCTGTTGCTTTTGCCAGAACAGGTACAGTATATCCAGTGCCTTGAGCACAGTGGGGCGCATAGCCTGTTCCTGGCTCTGATAGGCGGACAGGCTGTGTACCAGGATGCCGCCCATGAGCACGATATTCCAGGACAGGTAGATCCACAGCAGGAACAGCGGGACGGCGGCAAAGGCGCCGTAGATAAAGGTATAGCTGGAACCCACCACCAGATCTGTGAACAGGGCCCGCGCGACATGGAAGGCAAGCGCCGCGACAAACCCACCCAGCAGGCTGTGCTTGAAGGGGACACGGCAGTTCGGTACTGCTATATAGAGCAGGCTGAACCCGGCAGTACTCAGCATCAGGGGTGTCGATTTCAAGAGAAAGGCCTTGGCGCCAATGATGTCGTACCCTTCCACAACATGGGCGAAAGACGACAGATAGGTGCTCATACCCAGGGCCAGGCCTATGGTGACTGGAGCCAGGCTGAGTACTGCCCAGTACAGCAGGAAGCTGGAAACGGCGCTACGGTTCTCCCGAGAGCGCCAGATAAGGTTGAAGGATTTTTCAATATTGCGCAGCATCAGTACCGCGGTGATCACCAGAAATACTATGCCCGGCCCGGTGAGGTTCTTCGCCTGCTGGGAGAAATCGCTGAGGTAAGCCTCGATCTCGGAGCTGCTTTCGGGCATCAGGTGCTCGAATAGCAAGCTTTGCATGGTTTCTTCCATACCCTGGAATGCGGGTATTGCTGAGGCCATGGTATAGAGCACGGTCAGCAGGGGTACCAGCGCAAACAGGCTCATGTAGGTCAATGCTGCGGCGTTTTCCGAACAGCGGTCAGAAACGAAGCGTCGCCCTACATAGCGCGCTCTGCGCCACCACTCGCGGGCTATTGCCATAAGATTTTCCATGACCGCATTATGACATGATTGGCAGCGAGGCTGCACCGCGGGAAAAGATACCTTTGCGCGCACTTTTCCGCAGGTTCGGGTTTTGCTTTTGTTATACTGTGCCGCTTTGTTGCCTTGTGCCCAGGAGTTGAACATGAGCGAATTTACCATCTATCATAATCCCCGTTGCTCCAAGTCGCGCAATACGCTGGCCCTATTGCAGCAGCATGGTGTAGAGCCCGAGATCATTCTCTATCTTGAAACCGCCCCCTCAGAGCCGGAAATAGCGGGTTTGCTGGAAAAGCTCGGCATCCCGGCCACGCAATTGGTGCGTCGTGGTGAAGCAGAGTACAAGGCCAGTGGTCTCAGCGCACAATCCAGTGAGCGAGAGATACTTAAAGCCATGGCGCAACACCCGAAGCTGATAGAGCGTCCGGTCGTGGTGCACGGAGATCGCGCCGTGCTGGGACGGCCACCGGAAAATGTATTGGAGTTACTGGACTAATGGCACAGCCCTATGTCCTGGTGTTGTATTACTCCCGCGGGGGGGCAACGGCGGCCATGGCGCAGCAGGTGGCGCGCGGCGTGGAACTGGTGTCGGGCGTCTCTGCGCGACTGCGCACGGTACCGCCGGTTTCCACGACCTGCGAGCAGATCGAGGAAGATATTCCCGACCACGGCCCACTGTACTGCGAACTGGACGATTTACGTGACTGCAGCGCACTGGTGATGGGTAGTCCAACTCGCTTCGGCAATATGGCGGCACCGCTTAAATATTTTCTGGACCAGAGTTCATCACTGTGGCTCAGTGGCGCCATGATCGATAAACCGGCGGCTGTATTTACCTCAACCTCCAGCCTGCATGGTGGGCAGGAGTCCACGCTGTTATCAATGATGCTGCCCCTGTTGCACCACGGTATGCTGATTGCCGGGCTGCCCTACAGCGAAACGGGGCTTATGACCACCGCTTCGGGCGGGACGCCTTATGGCGCCTCTCACTGGGGAGGTCATGATAACAACCGGGACCTGGACGACACTGAAGCGCGGCTGTGTCGCGCACTGGGTAATCGGGTCGCGGGTCTGATTCCCGAGGTGTCGCAATGAGAGGAGTGCTCAGTTCGCGCGCCGTGTTGGTCGTCTGGTTGAGTTGGAGTGTGCTGTTGCTGCAGCAGGCGCTGGATGCCTGGATGCACCAGGTACCCTGGATAATCTGGATGGGCAAGCTGGTGCCGCTGCTGCTGTTTCTGCCCGGAATGCTGCGGGACAATCTGCGCAGTTTTATCTGGTTGTGTTTTATCTGCCTGATGTATTTTATCGTTTTGGTGGAGCGCCTGTTTGCCCAACCGGGAAGTATCCTGGCCATGATCGGTATGACTGCCGTGGTGGCCCTTTTTGTTGCCTCGATGATGTATGTGCGTTGGCGCGGCCCGGAGTTGCGCGCCAGTGTTGAACAGTCATCGTTTTCTGGAGAAGAGTTATGAGTAAACCCTCGCTTCTGCGCCGGGTATTTTCCGCCATTTGGAATGGCATCACGCGGGTCAGGTTGGCGCTTTCCAATATCCTGTTTCTGCTGATGTTGCTGTTTATCTACGTGGTGTATTTCGGCGGGGCGCCGGAAGCACTGCCGGAGCGCGCGGCGCTGCTGTTCAACCCGGTGGGTACCATTGTCGACCAGAAGTCACCGGTAATGCCGCTGCAGATATTGGCCGGCGAGCCCTCGCCCGAAGACAACGAGGTCTTACTGCGCGATGTGATCGAGGCTATTGAGTACGCCAGGGAGGACCCGGCGATCAACTCCCTGGTCATGGAACTGGACCAGTTGGCCTATGTGGGTATCAGCAAGTCCCAGGAGATCGTTGTGGCACTGGAGTCTTTTCGTGAGAGTGGCAAGCCGATAGTTGCTGTGGGTAACTATTTCAGCCAGGACCAGTACCTGCTGGCCAGCCACGCGGACGAAATTATCGCTCACCCCATGGGTGGTGTGGTTCTGGAGGGTTTCAGCAGCTATCGCAATTACTTCCGCCAGGCGCTGGAGAAACTGTCGGTGAATATGCACGTGTTTCGCGCCGGTGAATTCAAGTCAGCGGTAGAGCCGTTTGTGCGCGACGATATGTCCCCCGGCGAAAAAGAAGTGACGGCCCAGTGGCTGCAGGGATTGTGGGAACAGTACACCGCCGCGGTAGAGGCCCGGCGGAAGCTGTCTGCCGGCGCGGTGAATGACTATATCAATAATTTCTCCCAGCGCCTGCAGGAACAGGGTGGCGATACCGCGCAACTGGCTTTACAGGCGGGTCTGGTGGATCAATTGTTGAGCCACCGGGAAGCCAATGACTACCTGGCGGACATGGTGGGCGCGAGCAATGAGGAAGGCCTGTATGAGGCGATGATGTTCGAGAGCTACGTGTCGCGCAAGCGTCCCCTGCATTTGCCCGGTGAGAATGCGGGAGAGCGGGTGGCGGTGATTACCGCTGTGGGTGATATGTTGCCCGGAGATCAGCCACCGGGAACCATTGGTGGTGACTCCCTGGCCAAGTTGATTCGCACTACTGCGGAAACGGAAGGGGTAAAGGCCATTGTATTGCGTATCACTAGCGGTGGCGGCAGCATGTTTGCCTCGGAGGTCATTCGCCAGGAGATATTGCATGCTCGCGCCACAGGTTTGCCGGTGGTGGTATCTATGGGCGCGGTAGCGGCATCGGGCGGCTATTATATCGCCGCTGAGGCGGATGAAATCTGGGCTACGCCCTCATCGATTACCGGCAGTATTGGTGTATTTGCTGCGTTCCCGACCTTTGAGCGCCTGCTGGAGCGGGTTGGCGTGTTTACCGATGGCGTGGGCACCACCGAACTGGCCGGTGCCCTGCGGGTGGACAGGCCGCTCAATCCGCAGTTGACCGCCGCACTCACCAGCGGGGTCGATCACGCCTACCACAGCTTCCTGCAGATAGTCGCAGATGGCCGGGATATGAGTGTCGAGGAAGTTGATGCCCTGGCGCAGGGGCGTGTCTGGAGCGCGCCGGATGCCCTGGACAATGGCCTGGTCGACGGCCTGGGAGGGCTGGACGATGCTATCGCCGCTGCAGCGGCCCGCGCGGGGCTGGATGATTACGAGGTGGAGTACGCAGAGAAACCCCGCTCGCCGCGAGAGCTGTTGCTGCAGCAGTTGACCAAGCGCCTGGGTGGGATCGCCCGCTGGAACGAATCGGATATCCATGCAGGCCTGTCCTCGCTGTGGCGTCCGGTGCGTGAGGCGGCTCGGGAACTGTCCCTGTTACAGGACCCCGGTCATCTGTATATGCGCTGCGTTGGTTGCGCGATGCTGCAGTGATGTGATGTCCCGGCCAGTGGCAAGTTCTGAACGTTCCGGTCCCGATAAGGTGTATGCAGACTTTCGGTCGCGCTGACTTTCCTGCACTATCCGGCTTGCTGGGGTTCGCCCAGGTCAGGTAGGTCAGCCCCGGGCTCGCGGGACGTCCACCAGCGGTCCAGGTCCTCCAGGATGACGTACAGGCAGGGTACCAGCAGCAGGGTAATGACGGTGGCAAACAAGATGCCAAACGCCAGTGAAATAGCCATCGGTACGATCATTTGAGCCTGAACGGATGTCTCCATTAATATCGGCGCCAGCCCGAAAAAAGTGGTCATCGAAGTCAATATGATAGCGCGAAAACGTCTTACCCCGGCCTCTACTACAGCCTGGTGGCGATCGCCGCCACGTGCAACAGCCCTGTTCACGTAGTCCACCAGGATCAGGCTGTCATTTACCACCACGCCGCTTAGCGCGATAAGGCCCATCACCGACATCATGCTGATCGCGTGGCCTGTGAGCCAGTGCCCGACCACTGCGCCGATCACGCCAAAGGGGATAACGCCCATGATGATCAGCGGTTGCAGGTAGGAGTGCGTGGGTATTGCCAGTAGTGCGTAGATGCCGAACAGCGCCAGTGCAAAGCCAATGCCCATGCTCATCGCCATCTTGGCTTCTTCCTCGGCCAAGCCGGAAACACTGTAGTCCAGGCCGGGATACTTTTGCAGCAATTGCGGTATCACCTTGCCCTCGATATCCCGAATCACCTGATCGGGCTCGACCATTGACTTGTCTGCTTCAGCAGTGATTTCCACAGCACGCTGGAAATTGATGCGGGTTGCCTTGAGCAAACCCTGGCGCACATCGGCGGTGGCCACTGTTTCAAAGGGAACTTCATCGCCCTCGGGGGTGCGGATAAACATGCTATTGAGGCTGTTGATGTTTTCCCGGTCGGCCCGGGGGTAGCGCACCATCACCTTGATCTCGTCTATGCCGCGTTGCACGCGCTGTGCTTCGGCGCCATAAAACGCATGGCGCACCTGGCTTGCCAGGTCATAGCGGGTCAGGCCCAGCGCTTCGGCTTCCGGCAGGATGTCGAGATGAAACTCATCGGCCATATCACTGGCGCCGTTGCGAATATCGTAGAGGCCTGCGTAATGGGTCATGGCGTCTTCCAGGTCAGCGGCGGCCACGCGCAGGGTATTTAAATCCTTGTGCATCAGGTCAAAAGCCACCGCCGGGCCGAAGTTTGGACCGTCGGAGTTGGAGATCGCCACCACGTCGGCACCGTGGACTTTGCCGATTCTATCGCGCCAGCGCTGCTCGATTTCCCGGGCCGACAGGCCGCGTTGGTCCTCCTTGGTCAACTCTACATCGATACGACCATTGATACGATCAAAGCCATAGACACCCATATGAGCGACCAGTTTGCCCTCGTTGCCGGCCTTGGCCTGGTAGTCCTCGTCGATCTGCTGCAAGGCTTGCGAGATCTCGGTTATGACCTGCAAGGTGCGTTCCTCCGGGGTGCCGGGTGACATACGCAGTTCCATTTCCAGGAATTCCCCGGGCATGTCCGGGGACAGTACAGTGCGCACCACGCCGCCGCTGAGCAGACCGCCGCACAGCACCAGTAGCGACAGGAAAAAAGCCAGGGTAACGTAACGATTAGCCACGCAACGCTGCATCAGGGGTCGGTAGCGATTTTCCACGAAGCCGTTCAGCCACCGGTTTATCGCCTCCTGCACGTGATCGACCTGCAGCAGCAGGCGGTTGCGGGTCGGCTTGCTGTGAGCCAGGTGCGCGGGCAGTATCCACTTGGACTCCACCAGGGAAAAAGTCAGGCACAGGATGACCACCCAGCCGCAGGCCTCCGGGAAGGCGCCGAACACCCCGTCTATAAATAACGTGGGGGTGAAGGCCACGATGGTGGTCAGTACGCCGAAGGTCGCGGGAGTTGCCACCTTGTAAACCCCGTTGACGATGCTCTCCACGCTGTGCCCATGGAGTTCCTGCTCGGTATAGGCGCTCTCGCCCATGATAATAGCGTCGTCAACCACAATCCCCAGTACCAGGATAAAGCCAAAAATACTGATCAGGTTCAGGCTGGCGTCGATGTAAGGGGTATTGATAAGTGCCATTGCACCCAGGAAGCACACCGGGATTCCCAGCATTACCCAGAACGCGAGTTTGATTTCCAGGAACAGGGCCAGGATGACAAAGACCAGCAGCGCGCCCACCGCCAGGTTTTTCATCATCATACCCAGGCGTCCCTCCAGGTAATAGGTACTGTCCCACCAGATTTCCAGCTTGGCGCCATCGGGCAGCTGCGCCTGCTTTTCGGCGACGTACAGCTTGGCCATCTCGGCGGTTTCAATGATGTCCTGTTTGCCCATGGCGAAGACATTGATGCCCAGTGAGTATTTGCCGTTGAACGTGGCAAAACCACGCGAATCTACAAAGCCATCGTCAACCGTCGCAATATCGCCGAGTAAAAGACGTGTGCCATCGGGCCAGGTTTTCAGCACAATGGCTTCAAAGTCCTGCTGCACATAGGCCTGTCCCAGGGTGCGCAGCATGATGTCCCCGTTCTCGGTCTGTACCGAACCGGCGGGCAGGTCCAGGGAGGAGCGGGAAATAATATTGGCCACGTCACCCAGGGTCAGGTGGTACTCTCGCAGCTGTTGTTCGGATATTTCAATGCCGATCTCGTAGTCTCGCGCCCCCAGTACCTCCGCTGCCGAAATTTCCGGGTAAGCGAGCAGTTCCAGGCGAATTTCGTCTGCAATGGCTTTCATGCTGCGCTCGTTCAGATCCCCGGAAATTTGCACGGTAAGTGCCGGGAACAATATTTCCGGTTGGCTGATAATCGGCTTTTCAGCTTCGGCAGGGAAGTGGGGGATGGCATCCACCCGGCTCTGTATGTCGTCCAGCAATCGCGACAGGTCGGTGCCCTCGTGAGGTTCTATCCACATCATTGCGTAGGATTCATAGGAGTCGGACTCCACGCGCTTGATGCCATCCACATCGTTGATGGCCTCTTCAATTTTCAGCACGATGCCTTTTTCAACTTCCTCCGGAGCCGCACTTGGATAGGGTGCGTTGATATATATCATTTCGATGTCCAGAGCCGGGAACATCGCGCGCTGAATGTTGAAGGAAGAGCCTATCCCCACCGCCATGATGATGAGCATCAACAGGTTGGCGGCTACCGGGTTGTGGGCAAACCAGGCGATAATACCCTTGTGTTCCCCGGTGCTCACCGGCCACCCGCTACCACAGCGGCTTCACTGGCCGTTGTGCCGGCGGCAGCACTGAGCACTTCCGCGCTGGTGGCGGTGGGCTTGCCGTGCTTGTCCAACTGGTTGCTGGGCGTTGTCGACTGTATCTTGACCCGTGATCCCACAAAGGAGTTATCCAGGCCGGTCAGGGATACCAGGTCGCCGTCGTCCAGGCCTGCAGTGACGTGTATGAGATCGCCCCCGGTGCGCAAAATGGTGACCTTGCGATTGCGCAGGTGCATGCTTTCGTCAACTATCCACAGGAAGTTTCCCGCCCGCAGCAGGTAGCGCGGCAGCGTCACGATATCGGTCAGTTCACGTCCTGCGATGTTGGCATTGACAAAAGTGCCAATGCGCAGGGGTTCCTTGCCCTGCTCTTTGAGGCCGTAGGGATCTGCAATTCTCGCCACGGTGTAAAGAACACGTGAGCGCTCATCGAAGACGCCCTCTGTACGGTGCAGTTGCGCAGTCCAGTGCTTTACCTCGCCCGCGACATCGGTGTAGAGGTCTATAAGCGAACCTGACGCATAGCCGGTCAGGCCGGGGAGGTCCAGGTAGTCCAGCTTGCTTTGGGGGATAGGCAGGCGTACTTCTGCATACTCCACCGAAAAAATGTCTGCCAGCGGGGTTCCTGCGGTGACAAACTGCCCCAGGTCGCTGTGTTTCTTGCGAATAAGAGCCGCGTAAGGCGCCTTGATGATGGTGCGCCCCAGGTTGTCCCTGGCGGTATTGAGATCTGCCTGGGCCGCCAGCAGTTGGGCCTGGGCCTGCTCCAGTTGCGGTTTACGCAGGTACAGGTCGCGGGCCTCCGGGGTGCGCTGGGTGCCTTTGGGTAACTTCTCCCACTCACGCTGGGCGACCTGGGCGCGACCTTTTTCCTGCGCCAGGTTGCTTTCGGCGGACTCCACCGCTGCCTGGGCGCGCAGCAGGCTGGTCTGGTAATCCCTGGGGTCTATGCGCAGCAGTATCTCGTCCTGTGACACGAATCCACCGACATTAAAATTCGGGGAAACCTCGATGACCCGTCCCTTGACCTCTGAGTGGATGGCGGTTTCCTGCAGCGGGCTTACGGTCCCCTGGGCCTGGATCTCTATGCGCATATCCTGCTTTACCACCTGCGCGACATCCACCGACACCATGGCCTCGGCCGGCTCCTCAATGGCGGTGGGAGGGCGGGTCAGGAACAGCAGCAAGCTGATGCCCGATGCGCCGACCAGCATGGCTGTTGATATCAGGATTTGTTTTTTTGTCGAAGCCACAATAAGTTCCGCTGCGAGCCGTAGTACGGTATCCATGCCGTCGCGGCAGATCTCGGCTACCGCGAACACGGAAAAATAAGTGCTTATTTATACCACATGCGGGGGTTTCGAACTGTGAAATACTTGTAATTAAGAGGGGGGGACATGGAGGGCCGGGAGGCCCTCCATAGGGTTTATTCGCCCTTGTCGAAGTGCACGTCCATTTGCGGATAGGGAATGCTGATTCCGGCCTCGTCAAATTTCAGCTTGACCTTCTCGGTGGTATCCCATAGCAGGCCCCAGTAATCCTCGGACTTGGCCCATGGTCGCACCAGGAAATTGACGCTGGAATCTGCCAGTTCTCCCAGGGCGATTACCGGCGCCGGATCCGCCAGCACCCGCTCGTCAGCGGCGATGATCTCCTCCAGCAATTGCTTGGCCTTACGAATATCGTCGTCGTAAGAGATGCCGAACACCATGTCCACGCGCCGCGTGGGGCGGGCCGAGTAGTTGGTGATGTTGTTACCCAGGATGGCGCCATTGGGCACAATGATTTCCTTGTTGTCTGTCGAGGTCATGGTGGTGGTGAAAATACTGATCTTGTCTACCACCCCTGTGGCGCCGCCGGCCTCAACGAAATCGCCCTTGGTAAACGGACGAAAAATGATCAGCATCACGCCTGACGCGAAATTGGACAGTGAACTCTGCAGCGACAGGCCGATAGCCAGTCCGGCGGCACCGAGCAGGGCGACCAGTGACGTGGTATTGATACCCAGTTGGCTGAGCGCCGCGATAATCACAAACAGCAGCAGTACCCAGCGCAGGATGGAGGTCAGGAAGCTCACCAGGATCTCGTCCGTGCCGCGACTGCGCATCAACTTTCTGACTACACTTACCACGCTGGATACGACCATACGGCCGATGTAGAAAATTGCCAGGGCCAGCACGATTTTTATACCCCAGGGAATGACGTAGACGTCGATCAAGCTCGACATATCGATGTTATCCATACAGTGAATCCTTGATTTGGGTAGGTTTAAAGAAGATTAACTGCGACTACTATAGCCAACAGTTTGTCCTTTGCAAGATTGTTGAACCGCATCTGCTGAAGCGAGCCTGCCGGTGGTGCTATAGTCCGGCTCGATAAGCCATTAAATTTATCCGGAGAGCGCTATGCCAACGATATTTGACAACCCCGCAGCCCTGCTGCCCGCAGTGGGCCAACACCTGGGATATAGCGACTGGCTGGTTATTGAACAGCAGCGTATCAACCAGTTTGCCGAGGCCACCGGCGACCACCAGTGGATACACGTGGATGAAGCCAGGGCTGCCTCCGGGCCTTTTGGCAAGACCATTGCCCATGGCTATCTCACGCTGTCCCTGGCCAATCTTTTCCTGCCGCAAATCATGCAGGTAGACAATATTTCCATGGGTGTGAATTACGGCTGCGAGAAGGTGCGCTTCCCCGCTCCGGTGCCGGTAGGCAGTCGCGTGCGCGGCGGCGGGGAGATCATCAGTGCCGAAGAGGTCAAGGGCGGGGTGCAGGTCGTCGTGCGTATGACCATAGAGATCGAGGGCAGTGACCGTCCCGCTTGTGTCATCGACACCATCAGCCGTTTTTTCCCCTGATGTATGCGTCTTCCAGGTGGCGTAATTGTTGTAGACTGCTGACCTGATAAGAGTTCTCTGAGAGAAACACCATGCTGGAATTGAGTGATAGCGTTGAGCCGATTCATCCCGCCGCTACCGTGGTCCTGGTGCGCGATGGCAACGACGGCCTGGAAGTGTTGCTGGTGCAGCGCAACAAGGCGGTGCAGCACATGGGAGGCATGTGGGTGTTTCCCGGTGGCAAGGTAGACGCGGCGGATTATCCCGAGGATGGTGATGAGTATATCGCCGCGCGCAATGCGGCCATCCGTGAAACCCGCGAAGAGGCCGGCCTGGAGGTCGATGCCGGGCAGTTGGTATACCAGTCTCACTGGACTACGCCCGAGGGCGCCAAGAAACGCTTTGCCACCTGGTTTTTTCTCACTATCCTGAACGATGATCAGGAAGTGACGGTCGATGGTGGTGAGATCGCCAACCACCGTTGGGTGCGTCCGGAGGTGGCCTTCGCGGAATTGCAGGACGAGCAGCATCCGTTTCGATTGATGCCTCCCACTTACGTCAGCCTGGTGGATGTCGCAGATTGCAGTTGTTGTACTGAGGCCGCAGCGCTTATTGGCCAACGCGAGGCGATTATCTATGCGCCGCGCATGGTATTTGTCGAAGACGGCATCTGTTTTTTGTATGACGGCGACGCCGGCTATGAACGCGAGGAACTGGATCATTCCGGGCCTCGCCACCGCACCTATATGGTTAATGGGAAACTGGAGTATATTCGCGAGAACTGAGGTTCCCGCGCACGCTTACCATGTCGCGCAACACTGACAATTCGGGTATCAGCCGCCGGGATCTGCTTTCCGGGGTCGGTGCTGCGGCTGCCCTGGGTGTCGCTGCTGGTGCCGCGGCCCTGCCGGCTGCACGTGTTACCTCCTGGTCTGAAGAAACCGACGTGCTGATCGCGGGCTCCGGCGCTGCCGGGGTCAGTGCGGCCATCGCAGCACGTGGGGCTGGTGCCCGGGTGTTGCTCATTGAGTCCCTGTCGCGTTTTGGCGGCGCTTCGGCCATGTCCGGTGGCGTGGTCTATGCCGGGGGCGGTACCGCACTGCAAAAGAAACTGGGGTTTGAGGACAGCGTCGAGAGTATGATCGCTTTCCTGTCCCTGGCGGGAGCCAGGCACCTGCCGCTGGACAAGATCCAGCTTTACAGTGAGCAAAGTGCCGCGCATTTTGACTGGCTGGTGGCACAGGGTGTGCCCTACACGGAAAAATTCACCCGCGCCAAGGGCTTGCCCATGGGGAACGAATCCCTGTACTTCTCGGGTACCGAACTGGCCTGGCCAGCGAGGGATCTGGCGCCCCCGGCACCGCGTGGTCATGTGCCGGGTGTGGCCGGCATGAATGGCGGCCGCACATTGATGCAGGCGCTGTTGTCCCGCGCTGGTGATCTGGGCGTGGACATGCGTGCCGGCGTTGCGGCCAGCCGCCTGGTGGTGGAGAGCGATGGGCGCATGGCGGGTATGCTGGTGACTGTGGATGGTCAGCAGCACTCCATTCGTGCCCGGCGTGGCGTTGTTCTTGCCTGCGGCGGATTTATTCACAACCGGGAAATGCTGCGTCGCTACGCCCCCGAGTTGTATGACTGTTCCGTCCCCTGGGGCAATGCGGGGGACCAGGGCGATGGCATCAACATGGGGATCGCCGTTGGCGCGGAGGCCCTGCGCATGCACCACGGTTTTGCCATTGCGCCGGTGTATCCCCCGGAGAATGTGCTGTCGGGTATTGTGGTGAATAGCGCCGGGCAGCGTTTTATTTCCGAGGAGTCCTACCATGGGGTGCTGGGAGATGCCATTGCCTATCATCAGCAGGGTCGCGCATGGCTGATTACGGACCAGCGCAGTGCCTTTCCCGGACCACAGGACAATTTCCTGGCCGTGGCCAGTGGCAACAGCATCGGTGATATCGCCGGGCAATTGCAGCTACCCAGGGGTGCCCTGCAGCATAATGTCGCTTACTACAACCGCCACGCTGCCAATGGCGATGACCCTCTGTTTCATAAATCACGCGACTACTTGCGGCCCCTGCAGGGGCCGCCCTATACCGCCTGGGATCTGTCGGTGGACCAGGCGTTTTTCCCCGCTCATACCTTTGGTGGCCTGCATACCGGCGTCGACGGTCGGGTGCGCAACAGTTTCGGTGAAGAGATTCCGGGACTCTATGCGGCTGGGCGGACCAGCGCCGGGCTTCCTGCTGCGCCCTACATAGCCAGTGGCCTGTCTGTGGGTGACTGTACCTTTTTCGGGCGCAGCGCGGGTCGTGACGCGGCCGGGTTGAAACGGTGATGCGTGTCATTTTGCTGTTTCTTACCCTGATGCTGGGGGCAATATCCGCCGCTGCGGCGCAGGAGTTCGCGGGCGCCGGACAGTTGCCATTGACCGGTGACCCGGAGCGCGGCCGCCTGGTATTCGGCGCCTGCCGCACCTGCCATTATCCGGAGGCGTTTATGGGCCACAATAACGGACCTAATTTGCACCGCATCTTTGGCAAGGTGGCCGGTAAGCAGCAGGGCTTCGACTACTATTCCGAAACCTTCAAAAATGCCCGGTTTGTGTGGACGCCGCAGTTGATGTTCGCCTGGCTGGAGAATCCCATGGCCATGTTTCCCGGCTCCAGCATGATGAGCCTTGGTGTGCCGGATGCACAGCGCCGCGCTGACCTGATCGCTTTTTTACAGCGGGCATCGGTGCGCGAGGCGCCGTAGATGACTTGTTTGGGGAGCCGTTGGATGAGCGCAATGCCGCTACGCCCGGTCCCGTATATGCCCGGCAGTAACCAGCGCGCCATGGATAGGCCCCGGGGACTGATAAACCGCTATTTGCGCACGATCACCGAGCTACCGTGACCGAACAGGCCCTGGTTGGCGGTGATGCCCACTTTGGCACCCTCAACCTGCCGGTCTCCCGCCTGGCCGCGCAGTTGCCAGGTCAGCTCACAAACCTGGGCCAGCGCCTGGGCCGGAACCGCCTCGCCGAAACAGGCCAGGCCACCGGAGACATTCACCGGAATCTTGCCGCCCAGTGAGGTATCACCGTTGCGCAACAAAGCTGCGGCTTCACCCCTGGGCGCCAGGCGCAGATCCTCTATCCAGTCCAGCTCCAGCGCGGTGGACAGGTCGTACACCTCTGCCAGGTCCACGTCTTCCGGGCCTATACCCGCCTCTTCATACGCCTTCAGGGGCAGGGTAGAGCGGAAGGCATGGGCCTCCACGCCGTCTGCCGCCGCCGAGTCTGTGGCGATATCAGGCATTTCCACCACGCTGCTGGCAAAGGTCGGGGTGACCGTGGAAATGGCCGCCACGCGCGGTGCATCGCCCTTGCCGAGCTTGCGGGCGTATTCCAGGCTGGACACGATGAGCGCCGCGCCGCCGTCGCTGGTAGCGCAGATATCCATCAGCCGCAGCGGGTCGGCGACCATCGCTGAAGCGGCCACGTCCTCCGCGGTAAAGCACTTGCGATAGCGCGCTCGCGGATTCTTGCTGCCGATGCGGGAATTCTTTACCTTGACCGCGGCGAAGTCATCCAGGGTGTCGCCGTACAGATCCATGCGCCGCCTGGCATAGAGCGCGAAATAAGTCGGGTTGGTAATACCCAGGTAGAAGCGCACCCAGTCCGGGTCATCAGGCCTGTAGCCCTTGGCAGGCGCAAGGAAACCCTTTGGGGTGGTATCTGCACCGACCACCAGGGCGACCTCGCACTCACCGGCGAGAATTTTGTTACGTGCCGCCGCCAGGGCCTGGGAGCCGGAGGCGCAGGCAGCGTAAGAGGTGTTGACCTCGGCGCCCTGCCAGCCCAGGGCCTGGGCGAAGGTGGCCCCGGCGACATAGCCGGGGTAGCCGCAACGCACGGTAGCGCCGCCGGAGACGAAACTTACATCCCGCCAGGGCACACCCGCGTCGGCCAGGGCTTCCCGCGCCGCGGCTACACCGTACTGAACAAAGTTGTGCCCCCACTTGCCCCAGGGATGCATGCCGGCGCCGAGAATGGCAATTTCATTGGACATAGATTTTCGCTCCAGATGCTGTGGCGTTTACGACGCCACCGGTTGCCATTTCCAGGTGACTTTGATGTCGTCTTCAGTCTCGTGTAGCCGCTCCAGTACCAGTTCCATGGTCATGCCGACCTTGAGATCCTCCACCGACACACCGGTGACCACCTGGCCCAGTACCACCATCTGCTCTTTCTCCAGTTGCACGCCGGCGATGGTGTAGGGTTCGAAAGGCTCGGGTGCCACGAAGGGCTCGGGGGGCTGGTAGCAGGCATTGGTGTAGCTCCAGACCTGCCCCGTGCGGCTCAGCTCCACTTCCGTGAAGTCAGTGCTGTCGCAGCTGGGGTTTCTGCAGTACTGGCTTTGCTTGGGGAAAAAATAGGTGCCGCAGGCCGTGCATTGGGTGCCGATCAGATTCGGCTTGGCGGACATGGTGTGCCAGCCCTCGATGGCGGGTGCCAGGGGTTTGTCACTCATAGTTCTCTCCCGGGAAAAGCGGCGCCCAGCTTACTATTGCGCGCCTGCTCCAGGCAAGGAAAGCGCTACCACTGTTCGCACAAGGGTTGTGGGGTTTATTATGGCACACCTGTATCCGCTTAATCCTGGAGTGGTTTATGTGTGGTCGTTTCAATGTCATCGACAACCCCGGCCTGCGGCAGTTATTGCAGGAACTGGGCATAGACCTGCAGCTGCCCACGGCGGTAAATATCGCCCCAACCGAGCCTGTTTCACTGGTGCGCCGCGACCAGCAGGGGTCTAGCCTGGCGGCTGCCCGCTGGTGGCTGACCCCGTCCTGGGCCAAAGAGGTGGACCAGAAGTACTCCATGTTCAACGCCCGCAGCGAGACATTGGGCAAGAGCCCGGCTTTTCGGCACCCGTTCAAGAGCCAGCGCGGGCTGGTGCCCATGAGCAGTTTCATTGAGTGGCGGCCCGAGGGCGGCGTCAAGCAGCCCTGGTTGGTTACCAATGAGCAGCAGGCGCTGGCGGTAGCCGCCTTGTGGGATGTTTGGGAGGGGGGCGAGCAGCCTTTGTTGTCCTGCACCCTGGTCACCACTGCGGCGGCGCCACAGTTTGAACCCTGGCATAAACGCATGCCGGTGTTACTTGTTGGGGATGAGACCGATCGCTGGTTGAACAACAGCTGCGAGATCCCTGCGGATGACCCCCTGTTTCGCGCCGAACTCAAGACACCGCTGCGATTGCAGCCCCTGTCCCGTGCCGTGAGTAACTCACGGCACAAGGAGCTGCAGTCCTTACAGGGTGTGGGTGACGTGGTGGAACTGCGTCAGAAAGAGTAGCGCAGGTCCACGCCCCAGGTGAGGGGGTCTTCGATACTGGTTCGGTAGGCGCCAAGGTCGGCGGCTACAGGCCCACCCGGGTTGTCAGCGATTTCCTTGTCCAGCAGGTTCTTGCCCCACAGGGCGACCTCGATATTGTCGGCGTTATTCTGCCAGGCGATCCGCGCGCTGAGCATTTCCCGGTCTTTGAAGTACCAGGGCCCCGTGGTGTAAATGACTGCATCGGAGTCATCGTCGGCTTCATTGAATACGTAATCCACATGAATCAGCAGGTACCCCAGCGGAATTTCCGGGGTCCAGTCCAGGCGCAGGGTGTAATCGGTGTCGGTGCTGGAGCTTTCCTTCCTGCCACCTTTGGGCTTGCCCTGACTGTCGAAATACCTTTCCTGGGTCTTCTCCTCATCGCGCACCGTGGTCATTCCGGTCAACATCAGGCTGTCCAGGGCCTGCCACTGCAACACGATTTCTATCCCCTCGGCATCCACGTCCTGGGTAATAATCGTGGGCTGGGCCGTGGGGTCGTCGGGGCCTTGCTTGGCTTCTACAGAGTCTGCCTGGCTGTCTACATCCTGCAAGAACACAGCGCCTTCCACCCGCAGCCTGTCATCAAAAAAGTCACCCTTTAGGCCCCATTCGATACTGACGTTTTCCTCGGGGTCATAGGAGCCCTGGGCCCAGGAAGAAAATACCTGGCCGTCGAAGCCGCCGGACTTGTAGCCGGTAGCATAGGAGATGTACGTCATTGCACTGTCATGGAACTGCCAGTCGAACACCAGGCGTCCAGTGACCTTGCTCCAGTCGTCGTCGTCCTCAAATTTGTCCAACCAATCCTCTTCGGGGGTGCTGGTCTGGGCGGGGTCATAGGCGACGCGCGCTGGCGCATAGGGCCAGTCCACGTCGGATGCGAATGTCTGCCAGGAGTAGTCTTTTTCATCATAGCTGTAGCGCAATCCTGCGGATACCCGGATGGTGTCGGTCAGGTCATAGGTGCCGTCAGCGTAAACACCCCAGTTGGTAAAATCGCCGGTGTTGTCCATGATCTCGCTTTGCAACTGACCGGCAAATGAGGGGGGGAGTACGGCGATGTCGTTAGCTGCTGATAAACCTAAATAGACTTCCTCGGTAGCTGGAGGAACCGGCAAAAGGTCCCATATGTGGTCGTCCTGACCAAGGCCAAGCCCGATCGATGATGAGGTGACAAACTGCATCCAGGAATCCGCCGTGAGCTGGATGTCGGTGCGCTGGTAGACGTCCTCCACGCTGTAGTTGGCTCCGGTGACCAGGTTCAGCCTATCGGCGACGTAATTGAGGCGGAACTCGCTGTACCAGATGTCCGAGTCCTCGATATTATTGGTGGTGATGTAGCGGCGCGGGTCGGCGGTACCGTCATTGTCCTGCACATTCCAGGTATCCCAATCGCGGTAGCTGACGATACCGAACAGTGACATCTGGTCATTGAAATCGTGTTCCAGCTGCACGTTAATGCCGTACATATCGCGGTTTTCTTCCCTCTGTACCGCGTCATTTGCCGCTTTGTTATTGTAGGGGTCGGTGCTGTAGCCGTACTTACTGACGCCGATGTCATACTGGGGGCTCTCGTTGCGGTCCTCATAGTCGCCCGCCAGCTGAATCCGGGTGTCGTCAGACAGGTTGAACATCACTGCCAGGCGCCCCGCGTTATAGCCCTCCTCGCGAATATCGTCGCCCACGGCGACATTATCGATAATGCCATCGCGCTGGTGATAGAACAGGTTACCCCGGGCGGCGATTTTATCCGTGACCGGGACATTGACCATGCCCTCCATACGCAGCAGGCCGTAGTTACCGATACGGCTTTTGACAAAGCCCTCGAGCTCGTCCACCGGCTTGTTGGCCACGATGTTGATCACCCCGGCACTGGCATTGCGACCGAACAGGGTACCCTGGGGCCCCTTGAGGACTTCGGTGCGGGCAATGTCGGTGAAAGGCACCGAGGAGGCTGCCCTGGGCATATAGGCGTTATCATAGAAGGTGGCCACGGATGGGTCACCGCCAGTGCTTATATTCGGGCTCGATATACCGCGAATAGTGATGCCGATTTGGGTGGCACCGCCGCTGGTTTCAGTGATTTCAACGCCGGGCATGAAATCGGCGATATCCTGCACATTCAGTGCGCCGGTATTGACCATGTCCTGGGCGCTGAAAGAACTGACGGATATCGGTACCGTCATGTGGCTCTCTTCGCGTTTCTGCGCGGTCACAAGCACTTCTTCGAGTGCGATGCTGTAGCCCCCGCGCTGCTGCTCCTGGGCCAGGCTCGCGCCGCCATAGCAAGCCAGAGTGGTGGCCACTGCGATGACGAGCTGGCGTCGCGGCAGTCCCTTGTTGGTCTTCAGAAAAGCAATTGATCCAGACATAATCTGTCGCATCCCCTTATTATTTTAGTGCGGGAGTATTTGTTTGTTGCGCTGCTTTTTTAAAAAATGTGCACTCCCCCCGGGTGTTTGTCTGTCATCAGGGGTCTTAAGCCCGTTTCAGATGAAGTCATTCTAACGTCATTGCCAACGCAAAAGAAAACTTTGAAATGTGCCTGCTACCCTTTTATGGCTCGGATCGGGCTGGTTTAGCAGGCTGCACGAACCGCGACTAATCGCACCGATTGTGGCCAGGATGTCGCTGTGCCTGTTCCTGTGAGGGCCTGACTAGGGGAGAATCCGCGCAGTAAAACAATCGATGAAAAGCAGGAGAGCATGATGGCGATATACGCAATGACCGGCGGTGCGACGGGTATCGGTGCCGAGCTGAAACGGCAGTTATTGGAGCGCGGGCACCAGATAATTTCCGTGGATATCAAAGAGGGTGACATTATTGCCGACCTGTCCACAGCCCAGGGGCGGCAGGCGGCAGTGGACGGTATTCGGGCAATGGCCCCCGACGGGCTGGACGGATTTATACCCTGTGCCGGATTGCCGCCCGTGGCCAAGCCACTGTCACTCATCGCCCAGGTCAATTACTTTGGGGTGGTGGCGACTATCGAGGGCCTGCGTGACCTGATTGCGAAGAAGCGCGGTTCCGTGCTGTTGGTGGCCTCCAATTCGGCCCCGATGATCGCCACGGACGATGTTTTTGTGCAGCTTTGCCTGTCGGGTGACGAAGATGCCGCCTGTGCGGAAATCGAAACCCGCGACGGGCATACGGCCTACGCCGGTTCCAAGCGGGCGGTGACCGTCTGGATGCGTCGCAATGTGGTGGCATACGCCGCGGGCGGTGTGCGCATGAACGCGGTGGCTCCGGGCATTACCCAGACACCGCTTGCCGAGCAGGTCCTTGCGGATAAGGAATTGGGGGAGGCCATGAAGCAATTTGGCGAGATGGTGCCCTGGGGCGGCACTGCCCAGCCCGCGCAAATCGCCAATGTCATGCGCTTTATGCTCAGCGACGAGGCGGACTTTGTCTGCGGTTCCATCTTCTTTGTCGATGGTGGCTCCGACGCCATGTTGCGCACCGACGATTTCTGATACGGGCGCGCCTGGCGCGCGCCTGCGGCTCAGTTTTGCTGGTTGGCCGCCAGATCCTGCTCGATTGCCCCGGCAATCAGGTTGCTCAGTTGTGACAGCAACTCGCTGTAGGCGGGGGCGATTTGCTGCGCGGTGAGTGTGCCCGTGGGCAGTGCCAGTCGCAGATGGCTGATCCGGCGCACCACACTTTCACCGGTGGCTGGCCGAAACACCCGCCACTCCGCCGCCAGGGTGGCCTCATCGTCGTCCGCATCCAGGCTGAGTAGACTGATGCTGATACCGAATTCCGGCGGTTTTCCCGCATTCCACGGGAAATAGCGAATGTCCTGGGTATCCAGTGACGATGCCAGGTTGATGCCCACGACGCGCTTGATGCCCGCTTCCAGGGGCTCGGCCCAGCGCTCGGTACTGGAAATCTCCAGTTGATTACCCTGGCGACTGTAGACCATGCTGTTGCGGTTGAGGAATTCGGGAACGACAACCGGGCCAATGCCCAGTGAAGGGGTTTCCCCGTCAGGGGGCGTTGATACATCCGTCGTGAGCAGGTAGTGGTTGCTGCGCGGACTGCTGCCGCACCCCGCTACCATTAGTAATAGTAGCGCCATGCCCGTGACTGAAATCCGGGTTGCTTTCATCAGTTGTCTCCTCTGCGGCCGCGTATCAGGGCTTCGGGCTGCTCTTCCAGGGTCTTGGCCAGCTGTTGCATTGCCCTGGCGGCCAGGGCCAATTCCCTGAGCGCTTCATTCATGCGGTAAGTGGTCGGCGAATCCGGTGCTACCAGGCTATCAATATCTTCCATTGCCGTTTCGAACGCGGTTATTGCCTGGTTCAGGGTGTCCAGGTTCTGGATGATGCCATCGGCTATAACAGGCATTTTTGTGTTGGCATTGGCCACCGTTACCGCGGCACCGTCCAGCACCCGGTCTACCTTGGGTATGGAGGTGGCGAGTTGTGACTGCAGTTGTTTGCTCAGCCTGGTAACCGCGTCAAGCGTCGCCGCCAGGCTGCCCGGCATGGCCTGTAAATCTTCGCTGGTGATAAAGGTATTGATACCACTGATGGTAGATTCCAGGTCCTCCGCCAATTTGGAAAAATCCATTTTCTGCAGTTTCATCGCCAGCCGCTCCAGGTCGGTGGGAATGGTAGGAAACTGGAAATGCGGTGAATCAATATCCGCCAGCTGCACTTCGCTGTTCGGGTGGAAATCCATTTCCACATAAAGTAAACCGGTCAGCAGACTTTGGGTGTTGAGCTGGGCACGCAGGCCCCGCTTGATTAGCTCCTCGGTAACATCCTCCTGTGTCGATCCCACGGTCTGTATAACATCGGGCCGAAAATCGGCCTCCACCAGCATCATGATATCCAGGGTATCCTTGTTGAGGATGATCTTGACGGCGGTGACCTGGCCGACCTGTACGCCGCGGATGGCCACGGGGGCGCCGATATTGAGTCCTTTTACCGAGCCATTGAATACCATCACGATTTTGTCTTTTTGTCCCAATCCGGAGCCCAGGACAAAAATTATGGTGACGATCGAAATCAGCAGGGCGCCGACAATGAAAGCGCCGATGGCGACAGATTGGGGTTTCTCACTCATGCTGTATCCTCTTCAGCAGCGGCCGCGCTGCGCGTCAGGAATTGTTTTACTACCGCCTGATCGCTGTGGTCGCGCAGGTAGGCGGGATCACCATAACCGATCA
>JARFQU010000188.1 GCA_029287595.1 Halioglobus sp.
GTGTCACTTCCAGGTGGCTGCGCCATCGGCTCGCGTCCGGTCAACGAGCACATCTCGGGTTTGCGCGCCATGGGCGCCGAGGTGGAAATCGAGGCGGGCTATATCAAGGCCAAGGCCAATCGCCTGTGCGGCGCCCATTTCGCCTTCGATGTGCCCTCGGTAACCGCTACCGAAAACCTGATGATGGCCGCCGCCCTGGCCGACGGTACCTCGGTGCTGGAAAACTGCGCCCTGGAACCTGAAATCGGTGACCTGGCCAGATTACTGATCGCCATGGGCGCAAAAATCGAAGGCGCGGGCAGCAGCACCATAACCATCGAGGGGACGCAACAATTGCATGGCGCCAGTCATCGCGTACCCCCCGACCGTATCGAAACCGGCACCTTCCTGGTTGCAGCTGCCGCCACTCGCGGCGATATCAGGGTGATGAATACCGAACCGGACTTCCTGCATCACGTGCTGGGCAAGCTGGAGCAGGCCGGCGCCAGGCTGGAAACCGGACCTGATTGGATCCACCTGGACACCGGCGGCAAACGCTGCCAGGCGGTGAACATCACCACTGCCCCCTACCCTGCTTTTCCCACTGACATGCAGGCCCAGTTCATGGCATTGAACGCGCTGGCCGAGGGCTCCGCCACTGTGGTGGAAAATATTTTCGAAAACCGCTTCATGCATGTCGCGGAACTGCAACGCATGGGTGCAGATATCGAATTACAGGGCCACACTGCCATCGTGCGTGGCAGGGAGCGGCTGCAGGGTGCCCCGGTAATGGCCACCGACCTGCGCGCCTCCGCCTCATTGATTATCGCCGCACTGGCCGCCGATGGTGACACCACCGTGGACCGGGTCTATCACCTGGACCGGGGTTATGCCAATATCGATCGCAAACTCGCCGAGCTGGGGGCCATCATCCGCAGGGTGTGAGAACTCCCGGGGACCAAGCGCATGCCACAACGCTTCGCACAACTTTCCGACCCCCACCTGAGCTCATTGGAACAGGTAAGAGCCAGGGACCTGTTTAACAAGCGGGCACTGGGCTATCTCTCCTGGCGCCGCAAGCGCCGCTTCGAACACCGCCCGGAAGTGTTGCAGGCGCTGCAGCGCAACCTGGAACTGCCAAAGCTGGACCAGCTGTTGATTACCGGGGACCTCACCCACATCGGCCTGCCCTCGGAATTTCGCCAGGCGAGTGACTGGTTGCAACAATTGGGTGACGCGCGGCAAATCGCGCTGGTGCCAGGCAATCACGACAGCTGTGTCCGCGCTGACTGGCAACAGACCTATGCCCTGTGGCAGGACTATATGGCCTCCGACGGGTCGGCAGGGCAGGGTGATGGCGCGCAGCCCTTTCCCAGTTTGCGGGTGCGCGGGCAACTGGCTTTTATCGGGCTGTCCACGGCGTGCCCGAAACCGCCGCTGATGGCCACCGGCACCACCGACGCCGAGCAGCTAAGCCGCCTGCCGGAGCTGTTGACGCGCTGCGCGGAGCAGGGCCTGTTCCGCGTCCTGTACCTGCATCACTCGCCGCTGCCCGGCGTAGAAAAATGGCGCAAGCGACTGACCAATGCTAGTGCTGTGCACGATATCATCGAGCAGTGTGGCGCAGAACTGGTATTACACGGCCACGGGCACCGCGCGCACTACCACGAAATGACTACCCGGGATGGCATGGTGCCGGTGATCGCCGTGCCTTCAGCCTCGGCACTGGGGCTGCACGGGGCGGATACCGCGCGCTACAACCGTTACAGCGTAGAGCGCGACAACGATGGCTGGCAGTTGGGCATTGATGCCAGGTGTTATGACCGCGAGAGCGGCGAATTTACCCCGGGCGAGCAGCGCGAGGTCGCCATCAGGCGTCCTGTTCTGCCACTTTAGCCAGGGAGCCCTTGACCAGCATCAGATCGGAGATGGAGTCCACATCAATGGCCGCGTTGGCATAGGGCAGGATCACCGGACGGATGCGCAACCCCAGACGCTTGCTCAGCTTGGCCAGGGCCTCCTCCAGGGATAACAGGCCCAGGCGGTAGCGGATAATCGCACCCCAGCCCAACAGGCCGATAACCACCAGTGGCTTCTTGCGCTGCTGCTCAATTTTCCGCCAGAACCTTGCCGCACGGCGCCCTTCCGGAGTGATAAACGCAAACAGGTTACAGCCGCAAAAATCCCCGTCACTGAAGCGCAGTACCGTTTTCTTGATCCCGGGGTAGGCCTCTGTCACCAGGGCGTGGGGGGCAAGACCCACCGCCACGTCCACATCATCCGCCAGGCTCTGGCGACCGAATGCATCCACAATCTCGGGAGTCAGCAGGGGGTGATCAGCGGTGGTCAACAGCACCGCCTCGCTGGTATCCAGTGACTGCATGACGCGGTAGGCACTGGTGCTGGGACTGGATTCAGGTGGGCTCCACAATACCTCCTGGTTTTTTACCCAGGTCGCCAGGGGCTCATCGGTCGCCACTTCACTCTCCTCCGGCCCCGCCAGGCAGATTTTGTTGACCACCCGGGAAGCGCGCAGGGAGTTGAGCACCCTGCGCACCATGGGCAGGCCGTCGATATCGATCATCGCCTTGCAGCCCGCCTCCGAATGATTGATCAGCGAATCCGCCTTGGTGCGGTCACCGGCGAGAACGATCGCCGTCATCTGGTGCTGTTCCGGGTCGAGGTGCATAAGTGGTTATAAATCCTTTTCGTAGATACGGTATCGTTTGTAGGCCTTTCCACCGATAATTTCAATGATATTGCGCATGCCGTCGTTGTCTTCGAGTATCCAGCCCATCTCCACATCCTGCACCCCGCGCAGGTGGAACTCCTTGCGCAGTGCGTCCGTCACCATGAACGCCAGCGTCGGCCCCAGGCGCGAATGCTGGTATTCCCGGCGCACGCCCATCAGGGGCACCCGGGCAGTTTTGGGGTGCCGCACCTTCAGACGCCACAGCAGCTTGAGCCAGCCAAAAGGCAGTAGTTTACCCTTCAGATCCCGGGCGGCTTCGTTGATATTGGGTAAGCCCACAATAAATGCCACGGGCTCTCCGTCATCTTCCGCAATCTGTATATACTCGTCGGGCATCAATTTGCCCAGGGTGGTTACGGTTTCCACCCACTCCGACTCGGCCAGGGGCACAAACCCCCAGTTGTCGCGCCAGGCATCGTTGAAAATATCGAGCATGATCCTGGCATCTTCTGCAAGGTGCTTGCGGCGCGCAGGGCGAACAGTCACGCGATCCGATACCCTCTCGGCCAGCATGGTCATCACCCGCGGCGCCTCAAAATCCGGGCGCACATGGTAGGCGAGCAGGTCCTTGACCGGCCTGTAGCCCTGATTTTCCACTGCGGTGCCATACCAGGGCCGCGCATGACCCATTAGTACACATGGTGGCGTTTCAAAACCTTCGACGAGCAGTCCGAATTCATCCTTGATATGCAGATTGAAGGGTACACGTACCGTTAGCATACCCTCGCTGCGCAGCCATTCCTCCGCCGCGCCAATCAGCGCCGCCACCACTTCGGGGTCTTCCTCTGCCTCAAACATGCCAAAATAACCGGCGCCATCGGCGTGCTGGGCCAGGTGTAACTCGTCGACTTGAGCAGTGATGCGCCCCACGGGGCGGCCCTCCCGATAGGCCACCCA
>JARFQU010000191.1 GCA_029287595.1 Halioglobus sp.
ACACACACACCAAAACCGGCGCCCACAACCACTTTCTAAAAACATTTCAATGATTGCAACTTAAACGCACTCACGCGGCCGCGGGCGCAAACGTTTTCACCCCCACTCTATTACCGTGGACCCACTGACAAACACTTTTCCCCCCGCGCCCGTTAGTACAGCCCTGAACAGTGCGCCCGTCAGGGCAGCCCTGAGCAATGCGCACCGCTGGATGAAACCGAACTGGAAACATGCGCGGACACGGGCCGATCAGCGTCCGGCCCCCACCACTTCGCTAATTTGCGAAGGACCATAAAAAAGCCCGCTCAAGTTGAGCGGGCTTCGGGGTGTTGCCGGTAGGCTTACACCGAGTAGTACATGTCGAATTCCACCGGGTGGGTGGTCATGTTCAGGCGTTCAATTTCGTCTTCCTTCAGCTCGATGTAAGCATCGATCATGTCGTCAGAGAATACTCCGCCGGCAGTCAGGAACTCGCGATCCGCGTCCAGTGCAGCCAGTGCCTGGTCAAAGGTGGCCGCCACAGTGGGGATAGCCTTGCCTTCTTCCGGGGGCAGGTCGTACAGGTCCTTGTCCGCGGCATCGCCGGGGTGGATCTTGTTCTGGATGCCGTCCAGGCCAGCCATCAGCAGTGCAGCGAATGCCAGGTAGGGATTGGCGGTCGGGTCGGGGAAGCGAACCTCGATGCGCTTACCCTTGGGGTTGGGCTCGTAGGGAATGCGGATAGAGGCAGAGCGGTTGCGGGCGGAGTAGGCCAGCATGACCGGCGCTTCGAACCCGGGAACCAGGCGCTTGTAGGAGTTGGTGGACGCGTTGGTAAAGGCGTTCAAAGCCCTGGCGTGCTTGATTATGCCGCCTATGTAGAACAGGGCGTCCTCGGACAGGCCGGCATAGCTGTCGCCGGCGAATACATTCTCGCCATCCTTGGAAATGGACTGGTGCACGTGCATGCCTGAGCCGTTGTCACCTACCACAGGTTTGGGCATGAAGGTCGCAGTCTTGCCGTAAGCGTGGGCGACGTTGTGCACGCAGTACTTGAGAATCTGTACTTCGTCGCCTTTCTTCACCAGAGTGGAGAAGCGGATGCCGATTTCGCATTGCCCGGCGGTGCCCACCTCGTGGTGGTGTACTTCCACATCCAGACCCATCTGTTCCATAGCGGTGCACATGGCGGCGCGGATGTCGTGCAGTGAGTCTACCGGTGGTACCGGGAAGTAGCCGCCCTTGACACCGGGGCGGTGGCCGATATTGCCTTCTTCGAACTGGTGATTGGAAACCCAGGCCGCTTCCTCGGAATGAATCTGGTAGCTCGCGCCGGACATGTCGACTTTCCACTTGATATCGTCGAAGACGAAGAACTCCGGCTCCGGGCCGAAATAAGCGGTGTCGCCGATGCCGGTGGATTTCAGGTATGCCTCAGCGCGCTGTGCTACGGAGCGCGGATCGCGGTCGTAACCCTGCATGGTGGAGGGCTCCACCACGTTGCAGCGCAGGATGACCGTGGCGTCGTCGGTGAAGGGGTCCAGCACGGACGTGCTGTCGTCCGGCATCAGGATCATGTCTGACTCGTTGATGCCTTTCCAGCCGGCGATGGAAGAACCGTCGAACATTTTACCGTCGTCAAAGAAGTCCTCGCTGACCTCCTTGGACGGAATAGTCACATGCTGTTCCTTACCGCGGGTATCGGTAAAACGCAGGTCTACCCAGCGCGCTTCGTTTTCTTTTATCAGGTTCAGAGTTTGCTCTGACATCTCGTTTCCTCCATCGGATTGTAATCGGGCCAGCGGCGCCGGCCTGCTTTCATGCTTCTGGTGTCGGCAGTTTCGCAGCGACCAGAAAATCTCGGCAAGCTCGTTAGCAGCAAGAGCTGTGCCAAAAAGGTGCTAAACATAACCCAATGAATTATAGGGAGTTTTTGCCGGCGGCAGCACGGGAGACGCCGTTATTGCACCAAAACCGCGCATAAATGCCCTGTATTGGTGCGCCTGTTGCAACTCGTTGGGGATTGTGTGGCTGATCCGCACCAAACCAGCAGGTGAGCCCGTATAATACCCGGCCGATCAGACGCAACCGTTTATGGCCTCTATGAAATTCGTTGTCAAGTATTTCCCGGAAATCGTTATCAAGAGTAAGCCGGTGCGACGCCGCTTTGTGGGCCAACTGGTGGAGAATCTGCGAGCGGTGTTGCGTGATATCGACTCCGACGTGGTGGTAAAGCGCAGCTGGGACAAGCTGCAGATAGAGTCGCAAGGTGATGACGCCGCAACACACGCCCGCCTCGTTGATGCCATGCGCCATGCACCGGGAATTACCTATATCCTGGAAGTGAGCGAGTATCCACTGCCCGCCCTGGAAAACATGATTGACAAGGTGTTACCTGTCTTCGGGGAGCGCCTGCAGGGGCGCACCTTCGCGGTGCGTTGCAAGCGCACCGGCAGCCACGCCTTCACCTCGATGGATGTGGAGCGCGAGGTTGGTGGCGCCCTGCTGGCCAGCACCGGGGCCGCGGCGGTCAGGCTGCGGGACCCGGAGGTGACTGTTGACCTGGAGATCAGTAAGCAGACTTTTTATGTAGTCAATCGGCGCCACCGCGGTCTGGGTGGATACCCTGTGGGCAGTATCGACCCGGTGTTGTCGTTGATCTCGGGAGGTTTTGATTCGCCGGTTGCCAGTTATCTGACCATGAAGCGCGGCATGCGCACCCACTTCCTGTTCTTCAATCTCGGTGGCAGGGACCACGAGATAGGGGTCAAGGAGGTAGCGCTATATCTGTGGCAGAAGTACGGCTGTAAGCAGCGGGTGCTGTTCATCAGTGTGCCCTTTGAAGAGGTCATGGCAGAGTTGCTAGTCAAGGTTGAAAACAGCCAGATGGGGGTAATCCTGAAGCGCATGATGCTGCGGGTCGGTGAGCGGCTGGCCCGAGAGCTGGAAATCGATGCGCTGGTGACTGGTGAATGTGTGGCCCAGGTCAGCAGCCAGACCTTGCGAAATCTGTCGGTGATAGACGAGGTGACCGATACACTGGTCCTGCGCCCGCTGATTGCCAGCGACAAGGAAGATATTGTGCGTATGGCAACCGCTATCGGCACCGAAAAATTTGCTGCCAATATGCCGGAATACTGTGGGGTGATCTCGGTCAACCCGACTACCCGGGCCAGGCTGGGGCGGGTGCAGGCTCAGGAACAGCGTTTCGATATGGCGATTCTGGAGCGGGCTATCGCCGACAGCCGCAGGACCCGTATTGACCAACTGGCTCAGGAGGCGATGGAACGGGTGGACGTAGAGGTCCTGTCCATCCCGTTGGCAGAATCCACTATTGTAGATATCCGCCATCCGGAAGAGGAGGAGCTGGCACCGTTGCGGGTGCAGGTACCTGTGCTGAAGATCCCATTTTACGAACTGTACCGACGCGCAGGTGATCTCAGTCCCGGGCGTACCTATATGCTTTACTGCGGCAAAGGTGTCATGAGTCGCCTGCACGCCAGCTACCTGCTTGAAGCCGGTGCCTTGCAGGTCAAAGTATATGCCCCCTGATCCCGGCGACCAACTGATCGATCAACGGGCATGCCCATTGCCTGACTTTAGGGTATAATCCGCGCCCTTTTTTAGGCGGTACGCTGCCCTGAGGTATTCCCTTGATCGAAAAGCTTCGCAATATTGCCATTATTGCCCATGTTGACCACGGCAAGACCACGCTGGTGGACTGTCTGTTGCAACAATCGGGTACTCTCGATCGCCGTTCAGAAGGGGCCGAGCGCATCATGGACTCCAATGACCAGGAGCGAGAACGCGGCATCACTATCCTGGCCAAGAACACGGCCATCGAGTGGAACGACTACCACATCAATATCGTGGATACCCCCGGACACGCCGACTTCGGTGGTGAGGTGGAGCGCGTGTTGTCCATGGTCGACTCCGTGCTGTTGCTGGTAGATGCGGTGGA
>JARFQU010000140.1 GCA_029287595.1 Halioglobus sp.
CCCCGGCCCTGGTCAACCCCTGGGTCAGTTCCTCTTTAACCCGGGCGATGAACTGATCCCGCTCCAGCCGCTTACCGTCCAGTAAACGGGCAATCTTGCGATAGGCATCGGCATAAATATAACGAAAGGAAAGGTCCTCCAGTTCCCACTTCAGGTGGCCGATGCCCAGACGGTGCGCCAGCGGTGCGTAGACATCAAACACTTCCTGGGCTACTCGCTGTCGACGCTGCTCATCATCCTTGACCGCGCGAATAGCACAGGTGCGCTCAGCGAGTTTGATCAACGCCACCCTCACATCATCCACTAAAGCAATCAGCATTTTACGGATATTATCTTTCTGCCCGTGGGCCTGCCCCAGAACCGGCGTGTCTGACTGCTCACTAAGATCGCCGATGGCCGCCATACGCGTGACCCCGTTAATCAGGGCAACCACTGCCGGGCCAAATTCCGTTGCCACTGTTTCAAGGCCCACGCGACGCTCGCGCACTGCACGATATAGGATGCCGGCAACAAGACAGTCAAAGCCGACCTGCAACTCCGCCAGGATTTGCGCTATATCCAAGCCCGCTTTGAAACAATCACATTGCTGAGCCCAGTCTCCAACGTCCTCGCCGGGGAGTGCCATGGCCTCCTGGGTCATATGGCAGGCGAGCAACAGGCGCTGCGCATCAGCCTGCTCAAGGGTAATTGGCAATTGCTGCAGCCACAGTTCCAGGTCTATGTTCCCTGCGGGGGTAATGTGGGACTGCTTCCGGACCTGCACCATCGGGGAGAATCAGTCGCCGCTAAGGGCGAACACCCCGGTGGAAAGGTAGCGATCACCGCGATCACAGATGATGGCAACAATAACCGCGTTTTCCACCTCGGCAGACACGCGCAGGGCCGCAGCGATCGAGCCCCCGGAGGATACGCCGCAGAATATGCCCTCCTGGCTGGCCAGTCGGCGCATGGTGTCCTCGGATTCACTTTGCGAGATATCTATAACCCGGTCTACCCGGGGGGCTTCATAGATACTGGGCAGGTAAGCCCGGGGCCAACGGCGAATCCCGGGAATACTGGAGCCCTCCTGCGGCTGCAGCCCGATGATTTGTATCTCGGGGTTTTGCTGTTTCAGGTAGGTGGACACACCCATGATTGTGCCAGTGGTACCCATGGAGCTGACAAAATGGGTGATACTCCCTCCGGTCTGCTGCCAGATTTCCGGCCCCGTCCCGAGCAGGTGGGCGCGCGGGTTATCGGGGTTACCAAACTGGTCAAGAACGCGCCCCTCACCCCGCGCCTGCATGTCCATAGCCAGATCCCTGGCACCCTCCATGCCCTGTTCCTGGGTCACTTCCAGCAGTTGCGCCCCATAGGCCGACATGGCCTGTTTTCTCTCGTCGCTCATATGCGAGGGCATAATCAGTATCATGCGATACCCGCGGATGGCGGCCGCCATCGCCAGGGCGATGCCGGTATTGCCGCTGGTGGCCTCGATTAATGTGTCCCCGGGCTTGATCTCTCCGCGAGCCTCGGCCTCCGCGATCATACTCAATGCGGGCCTGTCCTTGACTGAACCGGCGGGATTGTTGCCTTCAAGCTTGGCGAGGATGGTGTTACTGGTGGTCCCTGGCAGGCGCTGCAGGCGCACCAGCGGGGTATTGCCGATACAGGATTCAATTGTGGGATAGTCGGGCATAAATCACTTACCGCATACTGAGGCTGGAAGTATATAGAAGTTCGGCGTCGCTAGAAATTCCCCAGTGCAAATTCACTCGCTCAATACCGCAAAAGCCACGACATAATCCTGTTCGTCGGCCAGGCTGAGCTCCACCCTACTGCCCCCGCGCCGTTGCACCACTTCCAGAGCGCCACCGGACAGGCGCACCAGCGGGGCACCACTATCATTGTGCTCTATCTGCATATCCTGCCAGCTGACGCCGCGACCAATACCGGTACCCAGGGCCTTGGCGATCGCCTCCTTGGCGGCGAAGCGCTTGGCGAGCAGGCGCGCGGGCTGACCACTGTCGCGATACTCCGCCTGTTCCTGCTCGGTGAGAATCCGTCGCACAAATCTTTCGCCCAGGCGACTCAGGACCTCGTCGATACGTTTGATCTCCAGGATGTCAGTTCCTATCGCTATCACGGTTCTATTTTCTCTCCCTTGCCGTGTGCCTGGCGGAAACGGAACAGGTCACGGCTATTCAGTGGCGCATCCCCCAGATGAGTAGCCAGCACCTGCCGCAGCAAACGTTTTGCTGTCAGCCTGACCTCACCCGTAAAGTCTCCCGCGGCGATAGCCAACAGGTCTGCTCCAATAAACGCGGGGCGCTGCGGATCGACTTGCTCTCCCCTGGCGACCAGGCCGTAATCGCTATGGAAGTGATACCAGTGCTCAGCAGCAACCGCCTCCCCACTGCGACCGTCCAGGTGCAGGTCAAAACTGTAACCCAACTCTTCCAGCAGGGTAAATTCGAATCGGCGCAATACGCTCTCGACCTGAGGCGCGACCGCCAGGGCATCCAGGGTACTGTCATAGGCCGCAAACAGTGCCGGATGCGGGTCGTGGCGGTGCAGCAGACGCACCAGCAGCTCATTTACGTACAAGCCGCTGAACAGCCGCTCACCGCGCAGCGTTTTCGCGGCACCAGCCGATTCATTGGCGGTGAGGGTTTTCAACTCACCGCGGCCGGTAAATGACAGTAACAAGGGTGTAAACGACTGCAGTAACGCGATATTGCTGCCGCCGCGACTCCTGCGCCTGGCGCCACGCGCCACCAGGCTGATGCGTCCCTGTTCTGCGGTCAGCGCCTCCAGTATAGCGCTGCTGTCGCGATAAGGACGACTGTGCAGGATATACGCCGGTTGCAGATCAACCCGCATCAGCAGTGCACTGGATGGCTATGCTTGTAGAGTACACCGGCGCCTACCGCTCATCGTAGCCGAGGCTGCGCAGGGCTCGCTCGTCGTCTGACCACCCGGACTTGACCTTCACCCACAGGCGCAGCATTACCCTGGAATCAAACAGTCGCTCCATATCGACCCGGGCGTCGGTACCTATGGAACGCAATCGGCTGCCCTTGTCGCCAATCAGGATCTTTTTCTGCCCTTTGCGCTCCACCAGGATCACTGCGGATATATGCAGCACCGCCGCGTCCTGAGCAAACTCCTCGATCTCCACCGTCACGGCATAGGGCAATTCCTCGCCCAACTGGCGCATGATTTTCTCGCGCACGATTTCTGCCGCCAGGAAACGCTGGCTGCGATCAGTAATCTGGTCTTCCGGAAAAAAGTGTTCCGACTCAGGCAGAAACTGCAGTATCTCCTGCTCCAGTTGCGCCACGTTATGCTGCTGCAGGGCCGAAAGCGGCATCACTGCAGCAAAGTCGGCCTTTTCGGCAAGTAGCTGTAAATGCGGTAACAACTGCGACTTGTCCGCCAGCAGGTCAACCTTGTTGATAGCGAGAATAGCGGGCAGCCCGGAGCGCTGCACCTGTTCCAGCACCATCTGGTCTTCAGGAGTCCAGGCGGTGCGATCCACCACAAACACTATCACGTCCACGTCCCTGATAGCGGAACTGGCGGCGCGGTTCATATAGCGGTTGATGGCCTTGTCAGCGTCGCTATGCAGACCGGGTGTATCGACGAAGATAATCTGGTGCTGCCGGTCGGTCTTGATACCCAACACCTGGTGCCGGGTAGTCTGGGGTTTGCGCGAGGTAATGCTGATTTTCTGACCCAGCAGGTGGTTCAACAGGGTTGATTTACCGACGTTGGGCCGACCGACTATAGCCACGTTGCCGCAGCGCAGGGCCTCAGTTGCCATCGGCATTCAATCCTTCCAGCGCCATGCGGGCCGCTACCTGCTCCGCCTTGCGACGGCTGCTACCGCTGCCTTCTACCTGCAGGGCCGGTTTCTGCAAACGGCAGGCGACACGGAACTGCTGCGCATGGGCCTCGCCCTGCACCTCTAGCAAATCATACTGCGGCAGGGGGCGGCCCTTGCCCTGCAGGTATTCCTGCAGGCGGGTTTTAGCGTCCTTGTCCACGCTGCCTTCGTCCAATTCGGCCAGGCGCGAGGCAAACCAGGCCAGGACTCGCTCGCGGCAATGCGGCACGTCGCTGTCCACCAGGATCGCACCTATGACGGCTTCCAGGGCATCCGCCAGGATCGAAGCGCGGCGGTGGCCGCCACCCTTGCGCTCGCCAATGCCCAGCACCAGGAACTCCCCCAATTCAAGTTCCTGCGCCACCTGCGCCAGGGTATCGCCCCTGACCAGGGAGGCGCGCATACGGCTGAGTTCGCCCTCCCTCGCTGCGGGGAAGCGCTGAAACAAGGTCTCTGCGATAATGTGATTAAGAATGGAGTCACCCAGGAACTCCAGGCGCTCGTTGTTGCGACTACCGGCGCTGCGATGCGTCAGCGCCAGTGGCAATAATTGCGGGTCGTCGAATGCGTAACCCAGCCCCCGCTGCAGGCGAGAGAAGTCAGGCATACATTACTTTTTCTTAGGGTCGGACAGTCCTGTGAGCGGCGTCGGCGTACCGGCGACGTACAGCAGGTCATCGAATTTCAACACCGCGTCGATACGACCCGCAACCGGGATACGCACTTCGTACCTGGCATCGATATAGGTCTTGCCATCTTTGCGGTATACCTCAATGTCCTTGGGCTCCAGTTCATAGATCTGGTTGGTGTTGAACATATTGTCGAGTTTGCGCCGTATCTGGCCGATGCTGGTTGTCTGCGGCTCGTATTCCATCACGATCTGCTCAACGATGTTTTTCACGCTGAGATATTCAAAATATGGCGGTGACATGCGTATTGCACACATGACAAAAAACCCCACCATGATGGCAATAATCAGCATCCCCGGTATCGACATGCCGCGTTGACGGTGACGAGTATTCATAGCTTATCCCCCAGCTTTCCCGCTTAGTTTTATACCTGTTCCATCATTCTATCAGCCCCGCGCGACTGAAACTCGGGATACTGAAAAATGAATCCCAGTGCATCCACACCGCAAAGGCTTTGCCTACTATATCCTGTTCCGGTACCTGACCCCAAATTCGGCTATCGCTGCTGTTATCCCGATTATCCCCCATCATAAAGTAATGCCCGGGTTTGACTAGCACTGAAAAATCACGGGCAGGGCGCATGGCGTCGACCTGCATCAGGTGGCTCGCCTCGCCCAGGGCCTCCAGGCCCAATTGATAGCGCGCCTTACCGGTGGGCAACTCGGCCACTGGTTGCAGCGCTACCGTCTCGCCATTCACAGAGAGCCGCTTGTTGCGGTAGGTCACGGTATCACCTGGCAGGCCCACCACCCGCTTGATGAAATAAGTATCGTTCATATGTGGCGGGAAGAACACCATGACATCTCCGCGCTGCGGCTCATTCAGGGACACCACCTTGGTGCGCAATACCGGCAGGCGAATACCGTAGGTGTATTTGTTGACCAGGATATAATCCCCTACCTGCAATGTGGGCACCATGGATGAGGAGGGAATCTGGAACGGTTCCACCAGGAATGAGCGCAATACGAAGACCACGGCCAGGACCGGGAAGAAGGAGCGCGCATATTCCACCAGCACGGGTTCGCTGGCAGTCTCTGACACCCGGGCCCGGTACTGGTGAGACTGGGCGCTGCCCTCCTCCTGCCAGCCGGGATACTGCCCCTGCAACTCGGCCACTGAGCGGCGTCGTCCAGGTGCCAGAAACAGCGCATCCAGGGCCCAGATCAGGCCGCTGCCAAATACCAGGATTACCAGGATAAGGGGGAAATCAATGTCCATATTCTGCCTTGTCAGCTATCTACTTTGAGTACCGCCAGGAAAGCGGACTGTGGGATTTCCACACTGCCGACCTGCTTCATGCGCTTCTTACCCGCTTTCTGTTTTTCCAGTAACTTGCGCTTTCGACTGACATCGCCGCCATAACACTTGGCCGTTACATTCTTGCGCAGTGCTTTTACGGTCTGGCGAGCGACTACCTTGCCACCGACTGCCGACTGTATGGCGACGTCGAACATCTGCCGCGGGATCAACTCTTTCATCTTTTCTGTCAGGGCGCGCCCCCGGTACTGCACCTGGTCACGATGCACAATTACCGCCAGCGCATCAACCCTCTCGCCGTTAATCAATACATCCAGCCGCGACAATTTGGCCGGTTCAAAATGCTCAAAAGCATAATCCAGCGAGGCGTAGCCGCGACTGACTGATTTCAGTCTATCAAAAAAGTCCAGCACTACCTCTGCCATCGGAATGTCGTAGGTCAGCGAGACCTGGGCCCCGAGAAACTGCATATCCTTTTGCACCCCGCGCTTCTCCACGCACAGGGTAATGACATTGCCGAGATAATCCTGGGGCACCAGGATATGGCAGCGGGCTATCGGCTCTCGCATCTCCTCGATATCGCCCAGGTCCGGCAGGGCCGAGGGGTTGGATACCCTGACTACTTCGCCATTCTTTTTCACTACCTCGTAGATCACGGTTGGTGCGGTGGTGATGAGATCCAGGTCGTACTCCCGCTCCAGCCGCTCCTGAATGATCTCCATATGGAGCATGCCAAGGAAACCACAGCGGAAACCGAAACCCAGCGCGTCTGAACTCTCAGGTTCATAAAACAGCGATGCGTCGTTCAGGGTCAGCTTGCCCAGGGCGTCGCGAAAGTCCTCGTAGTCATCAGAGGAAATGGTGAAAATACCCGCGTAGACCTGCGGTTTTATCTCCTTGAAACCGGGCAGCGCCGGGACGTCCCGATGCTGGGCACTGACCAGGGTATCGCCCACAGGCGCGCCGTGGATATCCTTGATCCCGGCGACAATATAACCCACCTCTCCAGCCTGCAGGGCATCACGCTCTTCCCGCTTAGGCGTGAAAATACCGACGATATCCGCCTGGTGAACCTTGCCCGTGGATTTTGCTACGATTTTATCGCGCTTTTTTAATGTTCCCTGCTTGACCCGCACCAGGGACACGACACCCAGGTAGTTATCAAACCATGAGTCAATAATCAGCGCCTGCAAAGGCGCATCCCGGTCACCCTCTGGCGGCGGAATTTGCTCCACCAGGTACTCCAGTGCATCCTCGATGCCCATGCCGGACTTGGCGCTGACCAGGCAGGCACTGCTGGCATCAATGCCAATGATTTCCTCTATCTCCAACCTGACCTTGTCCGGATCCGCCTGGGGCAGGTCCATCTTGTTGAGTATGGGCAGTACTTCCAGGCCCTGCTCGATCGCCGTATAGCAATTGGCCACCGACTGGGCTTCCACCCCCTGCCCTGCATCGACCACCAGCAACGCGCCTTCACAGGCGGCCAGGGAACGGGACACCTCATAGGAGAAATCCACGTGCCCGGGTGTGTCGATAAAATTGAGCTGGTACACCTGCCCGTCGCGTGCATGGTAATCCAGGGTGACGCTCTGGGCCTTGATGGTAATGCCGCGCTCGCGTTCGATGTCCATGGAATCCAGAACCTGCGTGTCCATTTCGCGCTCGCTCAGGCCACCGCAGTGCTGAATGAAACGATCAGCCAGGGTCGACTTGCCATGATCGATATGGGCAATAATGGAAAAGTTGCGGATGTTTCTGATATCGCTCACGCAAAAAGGCCTGGTCAAGTATTGATCAGCCGCGACACTAGCGCCGGGACCGGCTTACAAAAAACGCGCGATTGTATCCTATTGGCGCAGTGACCGCCATGTGACAAGGCGGTGGACGGGGCCAGCTGGCACAGCCCCGAACATCGCCCGCAAGGCCAGGCTCAATCCCCGACCTTGAGACCTATAAACAGGGGGGAGCCGCGGCGAATCAGGCGCAGGGGGACAGAGCTATTCGCGGGCAGTTTTTCCACCGTACGCTCAAATATCTCCGTTGAATTGATCGGTGTGGAACCGATCAGGGTAATGAGGTCACCGGGCAAAATGCCGGCACCTGCAGCCACTGAATCCGGCACCACCTCGCGCACCACCACGCCGCCACTTATGCCCATCCGTTCCAGCGCTTCCGGCTTGGCGCTTTCTACCACAAGCCCCAGGCGACCACCATAGCCTTTGTCCGCCTGGCCGGCCGCCAGTGAGAAACTGTCATCGGCATCCAGGCCGCCCACTTCCACCTTGAGCGTCTTGCGCTTTTTGTCACGCACAATCTCTACCGGCACCCGGGATCCGGGTTCAATCAATCCCACCACATGGGGCAGGTCAGCGGAAGTGGGGATATCCTTACCGTTAAAAGTAATGATGATATCGCCATCCTGCAGGCCGCCCTTCGCAGCTGGACTCTCGGGCGCAACCTGGGCCACCAGCGCACCACGGGGTCGTTCCAACCCGAAGGATTCCGCCAGGTTTTTATCGACGTCCTGTATGGTCACACCAAGCCAACCCCGCGTGACACGACCATCTTCGCGCAACTGGCTAACTACATTGCGCACCACGCTCACAGGAATGGCAAAGGAGAGACCGATAGATCCGCCGCTGCGAGTGTAGATCTGTGAATTAACGCCGACGACCTCTCCGTCGAGATTGAATAATGGCCCCCCGGAATTACCGGGATTAATGGCCACGTCAGTCTGGATGAAGGGCACATAATTCTCGTTACGCTCTGTAGGCAGACTGCGGCCCTTGGCGGAAACGATGCCGGCCGAAACGGAATAATCCAGGCCAAAAGGTGAGCCAATCGCCAGCACCCACTCCCCAACCTCCAGGTCATTTCCCGGGGCCAGCTTCAATACCGGCAATCCCGAGGCCTGCACACGCAGTAGCGCCAGATCGGAACGGGGATCGGTGCCAATCACCTCTGCGTCAAATTCGCGACGGTCACTCATGCGTACCAGGACACTGTCCGCGCCTGCCACCACGTGATTATTGGTCACTATGAACCCGTCCGCCGAAATAATGAACCCCGAGCCCATGCCCATGCGCTGCCGCTGGGAAGGCGGGCCGCCCCGGAATTCAAAGAAACGACGTAAATACTCCGGAATTTCCTCCGGCAGAGGCTGACCCTCGCCCGCCTGCGCACCGCTGCTTTGTACAATGATCTTCACCACGGCGGGCGAACTTTCGCGTACTATCTCGCGAAAATCAGGCAACTCAGCCGCGCTCACCAGCTGAGTCATCAGCAGGCTCAAACAGAACAACAGGGAAGTGGTAATTGGTCTAGTTACTGTCATTAATTTCACACCAGATATCATATTGAACAAAAATAAAATGCGCAGGATAACTTATTGTATCGGAATGGCGGCAGACATGGTCAGCCCAGCTTGAGGGCCTGGCCCGAAGGCGACACCACATCCAACAGTGTCGGCTGCATGGTGGTGTCATGTCTGTGCCGCCAGGCATGCCAGCGCACCAGCGCAAACCCCAGGCCGAATCCCAGCACAGCACCCAGCATCGCGTAGCTGTCGGGGCTGGTGGCAGAGAGTTTGGCTCCCAGCGCCGCGGCACCCAGCATGGTGAACAGTGGCAGCATGTAAACCACCAGTGAACCGCGCAAAATCACCTCCTCGGGAATACTGATTCGCACCTGATCATCCACCTCGCAGCCGCCGGTACCCGCCGCACCTGGCAACACGCGGATGTAGCCGCGCTTGCCGTCGGTGTAACGGTTCAGCAGCCCGTGACCACAGCCTTTTTGCGCAGCACAGGTACCGCAAGTACTCTGGCGAATGGTTTCCACCCACAGCCCCTGGGGGTCAACGGCCACTACCCTGCCGGTTTCCACCAGCATGTCAGTTGGTCCAGGCCACAGAATCGGCAACCATCCTCGCGGTATTCACAGGGACTTCGCCAATAACGGTGATCAGTACCGCTTGCCCGGTGAGGTCCATACCGCGAGTGTAAGAGGTAGTTCCACCACTGCGGACCACCCCCTCCCCGGGGCGGATATCACGACCCAGTTCCTCGAGGAACACGGAAAATACCGCGAGTCCATCAGTGTAGCTGCGACGCGCGGCGTTACCCGAAGGCGCATCGGTGGCAGTGAAGCCACCTGGTACCCAGTTCACCTGCCAGGGCACTGCAAGCGACGCGGCGACCGCAGTAGCAGGATGTGGGTGCCGTGCCTGATGTACCAGGTTTACCTCAGCCGAGGCGGGCTCCTGGGCCTGGTAGGACAGACTGGCAAACTGGAACTGTTCCAGCACCTTGTCACCGCGCCCCATGGTCTGGGTCTTGAGAAGCAGACCGGTTTCACGATCCAGTTCCATTACATAGCCGAAGCGGTACATGTCCAGCGGCTGGATGAGAATGCGCACCGCCTTGCGACCCGCAACGCGCTCCCCCTCTTCCACTTTGAAACGATAATGATCGGCAATACCACACTCTCCGGCCTGCAGGCCAGCGCCGACCTGCAGCAGGCGGTGTCCCGGGTGGACGCAATGCAGCGGGTGATCCCTGCGCTCGACCTGGGCTCCCTGCCCGGTCAATCGGGTCATACGCTCAGAGCTGCTATCTCCGTCCACAGCATGGGATACTTGCATTACCTGCATATCCCCACCGCGCTGCAGGGTTACCACGCCGTTGTAACTGATCTCATGCAGGCTGTGCGACATGCGGTTGAGCCAGCCAAGCGCGGCGGCATCCGCACCCGGGCATGAGGCTGAGGCCATACCTGCAAACAACGGCAGGGTAAAGATGAAGGACAGGCCGGCGCCGCGACACAACCGCGCGCGCGCCGCGTGCAACAGCGGCTGCCTATTCACGAATTTCCGGTACACGGGCGAAGGGAATCAATCCCTGTGGCGTATTCAGGGCGGCATGCTCTACATGATCCTGCATATACTTGTTCATGCGCAGGCGTGCGAGCTCGCGGTATGCCGTATGCGTGGCAGGCTGCAGCACCGGCACCGCCTGGGTGCCGTAACTGGCCTGCACGCTGGTGGCTCCAAGGCTGTTGACAAGCCCTACCGGAGACGCACTGGCGGCGACCGCCTGGCCCCCCTGGCCGTAGGGATCAGCGCCGATATCGACCAGTTGCTGCCCTCCTATAACGACTGTGGCGGCAACCGATGCAGCTACGGCCAGACTGGCTACAGGTCGCAGAAACCGCTGTTTCCAACCAGCGGCAGCTGCTGCCGATTCCGCAGCCAGCGCCGCCCTGACACTACCGGAGATATCGACCCTGGTGGCACTTAACGGATGCCCTGAAAGCGCATCCCGGGCAAGGTTGTAACGCACCCAGGTCTGGCGCAAATGTTCATCGTCCTGAACCTGCCCCAGTAGCCGTTGGACTTCCAACTCATTGGCTTCGTCATCCAACAGTGCGGAAAGCGACTCCCGCATTCTTTCACTCATCATCCACTTCCTCCGTGCCAATGCACGCTCGCTCATGTAGCGGCTGCAAAAAATCTGAGACGCGTAAAATCCGTACTTCAGGCAGCCCCATCCAACTGCTCCCTGACTTGTTTGTCTATACTCTCGCGAGCGCGAAAAATGCGCGATCGCACGGTGCCGACCGGACAATCCATGATCTCGGCGATATCCTCGTAACTCAGACCATCAAATTCACGTAAAGTTACCGCAGTGCGCAGATCATCCGGCAGATCGCTTATTGCGCGCTCCACCACCGCCTTCAACTCGGCTCCGAACAGGGCGCTTTCAGGCGTCTGAATATCCCGCAATGCCCCGCCACCCTCGTAATACTCTGCATCCGCCACATCCACGTCGGACCCCGGTGGTCGGCGCGAGCGCGACACCAGGTAGTTCTTGGCGGTATTAATGGCAATGCGGTATAGCCAGGTGTAAAAGGCACTGTCCCCACGAAACTTGGGCAGGGCGCGATAGGCCTTGATAAAAGCTTCCTGGGCGACATCCTGTACTTCATCGGCATCGTGCACATAGCGACTAATCAGGCCGAAAATCTTGTGCTGGTACTTCAGCACCAGCAGATCGAACGCCCTGGTATCACCTTTTTGTACCCTGGCAACAAGTTGCTGATCCGTCTCAGCGGCAGTCAAGTCAGGTCCCCTCCCTAGTCCATGACATCACTGCCCTGGTGATACCCGAACGCCTGAACGAGTAAACCGCTGCACGCAATTCCCTGTCAGGGGCGCAGCACCGCAATCGAAGATAAGAGCTGTTGTTATCGATAAAGTTCCCCAAAAGCAGGATTTCCTTATTGTAGTTCAGGTCGTATATACTGCTGCGACGCGGTGTGCACCGTAACCCGAATCTCCTAAGTCTTTGACGCACATCATATAATTCACTTTCCAGGGCAGCAAGTTATCAGCGTAATGAGCACTCGTCAGCAACACGATGTGTTAATAATTGGCAGTGGCGCGGCTGGCTTGAGTCTGGCGCTGCACCTGCCACAGCACTACCGTGTGGCACTGCTGTCCAAAGCAGACCTGAACCAGGGCTCAACTTACTGGGCCCAGGGCGGTATGGCGGCGGTACTGCACAATCGCGACACGGTGGACTCACACGTGTCAGACACGCTGCAGGCCGGCGCGGGACTGTGCTCCCGTGAAGCAGTGGAGTTCACCGTGCGCAACAGCAAACGCTGCGTTGAGTGGCTGGTGGCGCAAGGGGTGGACTTTGACCTGCGGGAGGACCAACCCGGGCCAGAAAACCGCGAATTCCACCTGACCATGGAGGGCGGACACAGCCACCGTCGCATTATCCATTCCGCGGATCGCACGGGCCGTGCGATTTCCGAGGTACTCACGGAGCGGGCTGTCGCAGCCGGCAATATAGAGATCTTCACCCACCGCGTGGCGGTAGATCTTGTGGTGCGCGGCGAGCGCTGCCAGGGGGCCTATATCCTGGATGAGCGCAACGAACGGGTGGAACTGTTCCAGGCCCGCACCGTAGTGCTCGCAACCGGGGGGGCCAGCAAGGCGTATCTCTACACCAGCAATCCGGATGGCGCCAGCGGCGACGGCATTGCTATGGCCTGGCGCGCCGGATGCAGGGTGGCCAATATGGAATTCAACCAGTTTCACCCGACCTGCCTTTACCACCCCAAGGCCAAGTCGTTTCTGATAACCGAGGCCATACGCGGCGAAGGCGGCAAGCTGCTGCTACCCGATGGGCAGCGCTTCATGGAGCGATTTGACCCGCGCGGGGAACTGGCTCCCAGGGACATTGTGGCCAGGGCTATTGACCACGAGATGAAGCGCCTGGGTGCAGATTGCGTCTTCCTGGACATATCACATCAGCCTAGGGAATTCCTGCAAAGCCATTTTCCCACGGTGATGTCACGCTGCGCCGAGCTGGGCATCGATATCTCGAAAGAGCCGATACCGGTAGTTCCAGCCGCCCACTACACCTGTGGCGGCATCGTGGTGGACACCAGTGGTCGCACTGACCTCGAGGGATTATACGCCATTGGCGAAGCGTCCAGCACCGGCCTGCATGGGGCCAACCGCATGGCCAGTAACTCCCTGCTGGAATGTATTGTTTACGCCGAATCAGCGGCAGCGCACATCGCTACGAATCTGCAGCACCTGGCTGCTCCCGACCAGGCGCCCCCCTGGGATGAAAGCCAGGTAACGGATTCTGATGAGGATGTGGTGATTTCCCATAACTGGGACGAACTGCGTCGCTTCATGTGGGATTACGTGGGGATAGTTCGCACCAATAAGCGGCTGCAGCGAGCGCTGCACCGAGTGCAGCTGCTGCAGGCGGAAATCGCGGAGTACTACGGCAATTACAAGGTCAGCAATGACCTGCTGGAGTTGCGCAACCTGGCCATGGTGGCCGAATTGATGATTCGCTGCGCTATATCACGCAAAGAAAGCCGCGGGCTGCATTACACCCTGGACTACCCTGAGCTACTACCGGAGGCACGCAATACCGTGCTGTACCCGGAAAATTCAATGCTGCAGGGCGAGCCTGACCCGCAGTCTGCGTAACTGTCCCGCGGGTGCGCAATCACTGAATATCCAGCCATAGCGCTGCCTGCCGGCAGGCAACTCACGCCAGGCGAGGTATACCAGGCCGGGCAGGCAGGTGCTGCGTGGTGATACGACAATAAGCTGCTGCTCTCGCCCCCGCCATAAGCTCCACTGCCCCTGGTGCCAGCACAACGCACAACCGGTCAGTGTATCCCGGCGCAGCGCCGGAGCCAGAACCGCCACAACAGGCAGCAGCGCAAAGGCCAGTTGAGCGTGGCCCTGCTGCCACAACAGGTAAATAGCGCCAAGGGCGCCACCGCCCACCAGCAACACAGCGCCATCGCGCAGGCGGGAGCTAGCGATGTTTAGGCACAGTGCGGGCGAATTCGAGTATTGAGCGGACAATGGCGACTAGCTCCGGATCCTCGGGTTGCTCCTTGCGCAGAAACCAGGCGAACAGATCCTGGTCCTCACACAACATCAACTCCTGGTAACGCTGCCGGTCCGCCGCATCCAGCTCCCGGTAGCGCGCCGTAACGAAGGGCTCCAGCAGCAGGTCCAGTTCCAACATGCCACGCCGACTCGCCCAGCGCATACGATTGATTTCTTCATCCGTTATCATGCCAGTGAAATTATCCTGAGAGGTCACCAAAGCCGCGCATTATAACCTCTATTGTGATCAGCTGCGCTGTTACCCATGCGCAAGCGGCTACTGACATGGCGCGGCGCAAGGCCTATGATTAGCCTCCCGATAAGCGAGGCACCCTGGCTTGAGCAATTATTACACCCTACTGCAACATGACGCGCTGCTGCACCTTACGGGGCCAGATGCCCTGAAATTCCTGCAGGGACAGGTCACCTGTGACACCCGCAGTATCGACCAGGCACACGCCCTCTCAGGCGCTTACTGTACGCCCCAGGGGCGCGTGGTATGCGATTTCCTGTTGTGCGAGTTGGCTCCGGAGCACCTCGCCCTGCGCATGCGCAGGGACCTGCGGGAACACAGTGCCGCCACCTTTGGCAAATACATCATTTTCTCCAAGGCGGAATTACATCCCCAGCGAGACGACTGGATACTCTATGGCTGCTGGGGCGAGCAGGTGGCAACTGACCTGCAAACGATATTCGGCGAGGTGCCCGCACAGCAGTACGCCAGCTGTGCCGGTGCCGGATTTGTCCTGGTGCAGACAGATAGTCAGGGCCGGCAGTTTGAGTGCTATTTGGACAGCAAACAGCGTGAAGACCTGCAAGAACAGCTTGCAACGGCGTTCCAGGGCGGCAGCGAGACAGCTTGGCAAGCACTGCAGATAGCGGCTGGTATCGGCCGAATAGAATCCGCGACCACTGAGGAGTTTGTGCCGCAAATGCTTAACTACGATCATACCGGCCATATCAGTTTCAATAAGGGTTGCTACACCGGGCAGGAAGTGGTCGCCCGACTGCACTACCGGGGTAAACCGAAACGCCGCATGTACGGTGCGTCCCTGCCAGAGGCCGCCACTGCCGGAACGCCATTGTATTGTGCCGACAGCTCACAGAGCGTGGGCAATGTCGTCAATTCAGTAGAGGTCGATGCCGGAGAGGCTACAGCCCTGGTGGTTGTCGCGGTGTCGCGCGTGGATGATGAGTTGCGCGTGGGCTCGCCGGACGGCATGCCTCTGGAACTGACCACCCTGCCCTACAGCATCGACGATACGGACTGAAAGCCGGCTCTCAGCGGGTTATTGGTTATTTTGCCGGTTCTTGCTATCGGCTCCAGACGGGAAAGCTTTTTCGCCCGCTAGCCTGGGCCATCTACAGCGAATAAATAGAACAGATCTGTGTTTTGAAAAAACGGGTGGGATTACACGACTAGTCCGCGGGAAGATCCGGAAGCTGCCACTCTATGGGCGTCTCGCCCCTGGCCTGGAGGTAATCATTGGCGGCGCGAAAATGGCCGCAGCCAAAAAAACCCCGATGAGCGCTAAGCGGCGACGGATGGGGAGCTTTCAGCACGCAGTGTCGCTGCGCATCGATAATCACGCCCTTGCGCTGGGCATAGCTACCCCACAGCATGAACACCACGCCTTCACGCTCCCGGTTAATCACGTCGATCACCCTGTCGGTAAAAATCTCCCAACCCTTACCCTGGTGTGACGCCGCCCGCGCGCACTCCACGGACAGCACGCTATTGAGCAGCAACACACCCTGATCGGCCCAGGCGGTAAGGTGGCCATGCCGGGGAATCGGTATCCCCAGTTCGGCATGCAGTTCCTTGTAGATATTTTGCAGCGAGGGAGGCACCGCCACACCCGGCTTGACCGAGAAACACAGACCGTGTGCCTGGCCTTCACCGTGATAGGGGTCCTGGCCCAGGATCACTACCTTGACCTGATCCAGAGGCGTATGTGCAAACGCATTGAATATCTCGTCGCCGGCGGGAAAAATGCGTTTGCCCGCCGCTTTTTCTGCACGCAGGAAACCGCGCAGGCTGATCATGTAGTCGCTTTCAAATTCAGGGGCCAGCCGGGCCAGCCAACAGGGCTCAAGGCGGATGGGTTGACGTTTGCTCACCACCGTCTCCGACCGCTAGTCACAGGCGGCCATCAGCAACACGTGCTGATACAGGCTCTCATCCGGTGGCAGCCCTGCCGACAGCTCAACCGCGACAGGCGACAGGCGCTTGCTGCGCTGTTTCTTGCCCGCAGCGGCATTGTGCACGGGAATCAGTTCCGCCGCTGCAAAGGCAGCTGCGCGTCGCTGCGCGCTGACCGGCCGGTAAAGGGTATCGCGCATAAGCGGCTCGCGAGCGCTGGCGCGAATCTGCGCCTCCATGTATGCCGGCGACCACTCCTGGCCATGTCCGGAGCCAGCGGCCCGGGTAATACTTTCATTCATCAGCGTGCCACCCAGGTCGTTGGCCCCGGCATTGAGACACGCAGCTACACCCTGTGTTCCCATCTTCACCCAGGAGGTCTGGATGTTATCGATCAGGCCGTGGAATACCAGCCTGGCCACCGCGTGTACCAGTACCGCCTCGCGAAAGCTGGGCCCGCGCCTGGCATTGCCCTTGAGATACATGGGAGCTTCCATGTGCACAAACGGCAGCGGCACGAATTCGGTAAAGCCGCCCGTACGCTGCTGCAAGGCGCGAATCTGCAGCAAATGAGCGGCCCAGTGTCGCGGCTCGTCAATATGACCGTACATCATGGTGGCGGTTGTGCGAAAGCCCACCTCGTGGGCCGCGGCCATCACCTCCAACCACTGCGCAGTGGTGAGCTTGTCGGCGCAGAGTTCTGCGCGCACTTCGTCGTGCAGGATTTCCGCGGCGGTTCCGGGCAGGGTATTGAGACCGGCGGCACGCAAGCGGTGCAGAAAAGTACTGATATCAACGCCCATGGTTTCGGCGCCCTGCCATACCTCCAGGGGGGAAAAGGCGTGTATATGCATGCCCGGGCTGGCAGCGCGCACCGTATGCAAAATGTCCAGGTAAGTCTGGCCGGTGTAGTCAGGGTGTATACCACCCTGCATGCATACCTCGGTAGCCCCGCGCTGCCACGCCTCGCCGCAGCGATGGGCGATTTCCTCAGCGCTGATATCGTAGGGTCGGCCCCTCAGGTTTTCGCTCAACTTGCCTTTGGAGAAGGCACAAAACTGGCATTTGAAATAGCATACGTTGGTGTAATTGATATTGCGGTTTACCACATAGCTGACGGTATCACCGTGCACTTGCCTGCGCAGCGCGTCCGCGTGTTGCGCCACGTAGGAAAAATCATCACCCCTGGCGTTGAACAGCAAGGTGACCTGTGCCTCGCTTAACTCTTCACCCTGGACGCAGCGCGCCACGATGTCACGTAGCTCAACCGATACCGCCTCCGGTGCCGGAGGCCGGGCGAGCAAGCGCGCCTCAACCTCGGGCACTGCCTGTTCATCTCCGGGAGCCCATTGGTCGCGACGCGCAAAGCCCGCACCGTCCATGTGTCGCAGTACCGCGGGACGCACTGCCGCATCCAGCCAGGTTTTTCCTGCAACGGCATAGTCGGGATAGATGGTCAGGCGCTGCTCCAGGAACTTCCCCGCCGCAGCCGTTTCACGTGACAGCTGATCCAGGTGCGGCCAGGGGGCCTCGGGGTTGACGTGATCCGGGGTCAGGGGCGATACACCGCCCCAGTCATTGATGCCGGCGGCGATTAATTGCGGCAATACCCCGGGGCTGAGATTGGGGGGCGCCTGTATATTCATCTGCTGGCCGAATATCAGGCGTGCGATGGCGATGGTCCACAGCAGGTCGTCCAGATCTGGCTCCGGTGCACCGGCCATCAGGGTTCCCGGCTTGGCTCGAAAATTCTGCACGATCACTTCCTGCAGGTGCCCGTGGCGCCAATGAATCTCCCGCAGGGCCAACAACGACTCGATACGCTCACGACGCGTTTCACCGATACCGATGAGAATACCCGAGGTGAATGGCACCGCCGCCTGGCCCGCCAACTCCAATGTCTGCAGCCGTACCTCGGGGTTTTTATCCGGGGAGCCATAATGCGGCATACCCTTTTCACACAGGCGCGGTGAGGCGGATTCGAGCATGATTCCCATGGATGCACTGACTGTGCGCAGCACCGCGATCTCCTCTGCGTCCATACAGCCG
>JARFQU010000161.1 GCA_029287595.1 Halioglobus sp.
GGTGCCATCGTCCTCTTCCCAGTTCTTCATGAACAGGCCTTCCACGCGATAGCCCTGCTGTTGTAACAACAGGGCAGACACGGAAGAGTCGACACCACCGGACATGCCGACAATGACTTTACTGGCGCTGTTCAAGCTCATTTGTATATCAGGTCCAGAGGGTGGCTAAGGTCCCCGCAAGGTCATTCCAGGGATGGAATGGTCCAGCGGGCGAGGCATTCTAACAGCGTACAATTCGACTAACAAATGAGTTGCAGCTATTTATAAAATAGAGTCTGTAGGTCGCTGATATTTCGAGGAAATATTTTAGTCGCATCCCAGTACTGCAGGCCTGGCAACGAGGACCGGCCCCGCGTTGATGACAGATGTACGCGCCAAGTTCGAAGCCATCCCGCTACCCCTGGGTTATACCCTGGAATGGGACGGCAAGACAATAGCCAGCTTGAATCCACCGAGGCACTGCTCCCGGGGTTTGGCCTGGCCTTTGGTACGGTCCTGACCATGCTGGTGGTGCCGGTGTTGTACGCCATCTTTTATAAAGTGGAGCCGGATTAAACGGTCTAACGTCTCCTGTACCCGTAGCGGTGCGCTCCTGTATTTTCCCCGGGCAGGTTTACCGTGGCCTCGCGATACTCTCCCGGTAACAGGTTCTCCAGGCGCCATTGGCCAATCGCCACGCGCACCAGGCGCAGTGTGGGGAATCCTACCGCGGCGGTCATGCGCCTCACCTGCCGATTGCGTCCCTCGCGAATACTCAACTCCAACCAACTGTCCGCTACGGATTTGCGTTCACGTACCGGCGGTACGCGCGGCCACAGTTGCGGCGGCGCTACTCTTTTGGCCCGGGCGGGCAGGGTGGGACCATCTTTTAGTTGCAGTCCGCTACTGAGTTGACCCAGGGCTTGATCGGTGATGTTACCTTCGACCTGCACCAGGTAGGTTTTGACCTGTTTGTGCCGCGGGTTGGCGATCTGTTGCTGCAAGCGGCCATCGTCAGTGAGTAACAGTAGCCCCTCAGAGTCATAATCCAGTCGCCCGGCCACGCGAAAACCGGGGGCAGAGAGGTAGTCCGCCAGCGTGGCGCGACCCTCGCTGTCGGTAAACTGGCTCAGTACCTGGAAAGGTTTGTTCAGCAGGATGATTTTCGCCATCGACATTCCGTTTCGGTTCAATTTTCCTCGCCGGCGCGAGTGCTTGTCTGTGCAATCATGCTACACTATCGCCCGCTTCACTTCGGGGCGGTATCACCCGTACCAGTCCTGACATTCCAAGAACCCAGCAGCTACGGAGTACATTATGGGCTACAAGCATATTCAGGTTCCTTCCGAAGGTGACAAAATCACCGTCAATGAAGATTTCAGCCTGAACGTCCCTGACAATCCTATCATTCCTTACATCGAGGGCGACGGTATCGGCGTTGATATCAGTCCCGTAATGATCGATGTGGTCAACGCCGCGGTCAACAAGGCCTACGGTGGCAACAAGAAAATTTCCTGGATGGAAATCTTTACCGGAGAGAAAGCCGCTGAGCTGTACGATGGCGACTGGTTCCCGGAAGAAACCCTGGAAGCGATCAAGGAGTACTCGGTCGGTATCAAGGGTCCCCTGACCACGCCCGTGGGCGGTGGCTTCCGCTCTCTTAACGTGGCACTGCGTCAGGAGCTCGATCTCTACACCTGCCTGCGCCCGGTGCGCTGGTTCGAGGGCGTGCCTTCACCGGTGAGGGATCCCGGCGCCTGCAACATGGTGATCTTCCGCGAGAACTCTGAAGACATCTATGCCGGGGTGGAATACCAGGCCGGTACACCAGAAGCACAGAAAGTGGTGGATTTCATAATCAATGAGATGGGCGCCACCAAGATACGTTTTCCGAATAATGTCGGGATTGGTATCAAGCCGGTATCGGAAGAGGGTACCAAACGACTGGTGCGCAAGGCGATTCAGTACGCTATCGACCAGGACCTGCCTTCGGTAACCCTGGTACACAAAGGCAACATCATGAAGTTCACCGAGGGTGCCTTCCGCGACTGGGGTTATGAACTGGCCCAGGAAGAATTCGGCGGTGAACTGCTGGACGGCGGCCCCTGGGTGGCCATCAAGAACCCCCAGACCGGCAATGAGATCATCATCAAGGATGTGATCGCCGACGCCATGCTGCAGCAGATTCTGACACGCCCGAAAGAGTACAGTGTGGTCGCCACCCTGAACCTGAACGGCGATTACCTGTCTGACGCCCTGGCGGCACAGGTGGGTGGTATCGGTATCGCCCCCGGAGCCAACCTGAGTGACACCATTGCCCTGTTCGAAGCGACCCACGGCACCGCGCCCAAGTACGCTGGCCAGGACAAGGTAAACCCGGGATCGCTGATTCTCTCTGCGGAAATGATGCTGCGTCATATGGGCTGGAATGAAGCCGCTGACCTGATTATCAATGGCATGAACGGCGCTATCCAGAACGGCACCGTGACCTATGATTTCGAGCGCCTGATGGACGGCGCCACCCTGCTGAGCTGCTCGGAGTTCGGCCAGGCGATCGTAGATTCCATGTAGCATCACCGGAGCTGTATCCAAAAGGGCCCGTGATTTCACGGGCCCTTTTTTTTGCTCATCGCATATTGGCGGAGTGGCCTGCTAAGGGATCTTTAGCGCTATGCGTCAGGAATAGGTAGTGGCCTGGAGACCCCATCAAACTCTAAATCCCACTGGTGGTGCAGCTGGACCGGCTAGAAAAGCGTACAGGTAATCCACAGGGCAGCTTTGCCCCACCTTGAATTCTCGTATAATGTAGCCATATCAGTTGTTTGGGCAGTCATTTGAATTGTGAGTAGTTTCGTGGAAGGCATCCGGCAGGACAGTGTGTTGCGTATGAGTAAGGAGGAACACAATTCCGAAGGCGGCCTGGTGCTGCAGGAATCCAAGCCTGAGCTCAAGCGTCCGCCATTGTTCAAGGTCGTATTGATGAATGACGACTATACCCCCATGGAGTTTGTGGTTGAGGTGCTGGAGACATTTTTCCGTATGAACCGGGAGCAGGCCACCCATGTTATGCTGACAGTGCATACACAGGGCAAGGGGGTATGCGGGATTTTTACCCGGGATATCGCTGAAACCAAGGCCGCCCAGGTGAACCAGTATGCCCGGGAGAACGAACACCCGTTATTGTGTGAGATCGAAGCATCGGAGGGCTGAGGCCCGGGGAGCGGTATCTATGCTGAGCAAGGACCTGGAACAGACGCTGAACGACGCCTTCAGGGGCGCCCGGGCCAAGCGCCACGAGTTTATGACGGTGGAACACCTGTTGCTGGCGCTGCTGGATAACAACGATGCTATTCGCGTGCTCAAGGCCTGCGGTGCCGATATCGGCGGCCTGCGCGGTGACCTGGTGGAGTTTGTCGACGCCACCACCCCGCTGATCCCCGAAGACGAAGAGGATCGTGATACCCAGCCCACCCTGGGCTTTCAACGGGTACTGCAGCGAGCGGTATTCCACGTCCAGTCCTCCGGTAAGAGCGAGGTGACCGGGGCCAATGTACTGGTAGCGATATTCAGCGAGCAGGAAAGCCAGGCGGTATTTTTCCTCAAGACCCAGAGCGTGGCGCGACTGGACGTGGTGAATTACATCACCCACGGCATCTCCAAGGTGTCCAATGATGACGATAGCGGTGAACCCGGACCGTCCGAATCCGTCGAAGGCGGTGAGCAGGAAGGGGAATCCAATCCGCTGGACAGTTACTCCACCAATCTCAATGAAGAGGCCGCCCAGGGACATATCGATCCGCTGATAGGGCGTATTGCCGAGGTCGAGCGTGTAGCGCAGATTCTCGCCCGCCGGCGCAAGAACAACCCCCTGCTGGTGGGTGAATCCGGCGTAGGCAAGACCGCCATAGTGGAGGGGCTGGCGAAGAAAATCGTTGACGGTGATGTGCCGGATATTCTCAAGGACAGCGTGGTCTATTCCCTGGACCTGGGCTCGCTGCTGGCGGGCACCAAGTACCGCGGCGATTTCGAGAAGCGTTTCAAGGGCCTGTTGGCCGAGCTTAAAAAGCGCGATCACGCCATCCTGTTTATCGACGAGGTGCATACTATCATCGGGGCCGGCGCAGCTTCCGGTGGGGTAATGGACGCCAGTAACCTGTTAAAGCCGCTGCTCAGCTCGGGTAAATTGCGCTGTATCGGCTCCACTACATTCCACGAGTACCGCGGTATTTTTGACAAGGACAAGGCACTCAGTCGTCGCTTCCAGAAAATCGACGTGATGGAGCCCAGTCCTGACGACGCCTACAAGATTCTCAAGGGTCTGAAATCCCGTTTCGAGGAGCACCACGGACTGCGCTACACCGATCGGGCTTTGCGCGTGGCAACAGATCTGTCAGCGCGCTATATCACCGATCGCTTCCTGCCCGATAAGGCGATCGATGTCATTGATGAGGCCGGCGCCTACCAGCAGTTGCTGGCGCCCTCCAAGCGCAAGAAAGTGGTTGGAGTGGGTGATATTGAGGCCGTTATTGCGAAAATCGCGCGTATTCCCCCGAAAACAGTAAGCAGCGACGACAAGAGTACGCTACAGAAACTGGAGCAAAACCTGAAAATGGTAGTGTTCGGGCAGGATGAGGCCATCTCCAGCCTGGCGACTTCGATCAAGCTGGCCCGTGCGGGCCTCAGGTCTGGCGACAAGCCCATTGGCTCGTTCCTGTTGGCCGGTCCTACCGGCGTGGGCAAGACCGAGGTCACCCGACAGTTGGCCGGCATTCTCGGTGTGGAACTCATCCGTTTCGATATGTCGGAGTACATGGAGCGGCACACCGTATCACGGCTGATCGGGGCGCCTCCGGGCTACGTGGGTTTCGATCAGGGCGGGCTGCTGACGGATGCGGTAACCAAACACCCCCATGCGGTGGTACTGCTGGATGAAATAGAAAAAGCTCATCCGGAAGTGTTCAACCTGTTACTGCAGGTAATGGACCACGGCACGCTGACCGACAACAATGGTCGCCAGGCGGATTTTCGCAATGTGATCCTGGTGATGACCACCAATGCCGGCGCTGAGAGTATCAGCCGCCGCACTATCGGTTTTACCACCCAGGACCACAGCACCGATGGTATGGAAGCCATTAACCGCATGTTTACACCCGAGTTCCGTAATCGACTGGACAGCATTGTGCAGTTCCAGCCACTGGGCGAGGATGTGATACTGACTGTAGTAGACAAGTTCCTGACCGAGTTGCAGGGCCAGCTGGACGAGAAGCGGGTTACCCTCGACGTCGACGAGGATGCGCGCCTGTGGCTGGTGGAAAAGGGCTACGACATCCATATGGGCGCCCGGCCCATGGAACGCGTCATTCAGGAATACATCAAGAAACCGCTGGCGGAAATGGTATTGTTCGGTTCACTGGCGCAATCGGGCGGCACAGCGCTGGTCCGCCTGAATAAGGCGGACGACAAGCTGGATGTGACGGTGGAAGAGGAAGAAGCTGAGCTCGAGGAGAGCTAGCGGACCCTAGCGCTCGCGGTAGGTAATGCGCCCTTTGGTCAGGTCGTAGGGTGTTAATTCAACACGAACCTTGTCTCCGGTGAGGATGCGGATGTAGTTCTTGCGCATTTTCCCGGAGATGTGCGCGGTCACGACGTGGCCGTTTTCCAGTTGTACACGAAAGGTGGTGTTGGGCAGGGTGTCGATCACCTCGCCTTCCATTTCAATTTGGTCTTCTTTTGCCATCAGGCAATATTCCTCGAAAAAACAAGGGGCGCATTTTGCCTGAAAGCCGGGTTCAGTACCAGCCGAAAAAATGCCAATTGCTGGCCCTTTCGGGGCGGGCCGACGGAAGCGATGCGCTTAATTCGACTCCCACTGTGAGCGGGTAGCAGGGGTATTCG
>JARFQU010000002.1 GCA_029287595.1 Halioglobus sp.
ATGAGCAGGTGGAAGAAGAATCCACCGTTGGCGACATTATCTCCAAACTGAAGCTGGTGAAGGAAGACGGCTACGGCCTGCTGATGATCGACAACGAACTGGGTAACCGCACTCTGGTTTAGGCCGCCTCCCGGCGTCGTATCCTTAAAAAAGTGTGAATATTGCATGGCCCAATGAACTTTTATTGCCGTATCGTATATAGAGGGTAAAACCACTCACAGGGAGTTCCACAATGCATAAGAAGTTAATAACTACGGCCGTAAACACCGCTATCCTCTCCACCCTGCTGTCAGTACCCATGCTGGCGTCGGCACAGAGCGGAGCACAATTGGAAGAAGTGGTGGTCACCGCGCGGAAACGCACAGAGAGCATGCAGGACGTGCCTATCGCCGTGACAGTATTTACCGCCCAGGATATCCAGGACGCGGGCATCGAGCGCCCCCAGGACTTTATCGGCCTGACCCCAAATGTCTCTATCGTGGATACTGCCAACGCCGGTGATACCCAGGTAACCATACGCGGACAGTACTCCACCCGGGATGCGGAATCCTCTTTTGCCTACGTGGTGGACGGCGTGCTGATCACCAACCCCAATGGCTTTAACGGCGAGCTGTTCGACGTGGAGCAGATTGAGGTACTGAAAGGCCCCCAGGGCGCCCTGTACGGTCGTAATGCCACCTCCGGTGCGATCCTGGTGACCACCGCACGACCCGACAATGAATTCACCGGCAAGGTGATGGCTGGTGTGGGTGACGACAATCTGGTCAAGGGTCAGGCCATGGTCAGCGGCCCGATTGTCAAGGACCAGTTGTACGGCCGCATCGCCTTCAGCTATCGGGATACCGATGGCCAGTTCGACAACAAATTTACCGGGGACGATGACACCGGCAATAACCTGGAGGAAAAGAACATCCGGGGCCGCATGATCTGGGAACCTTCGGAAAACCTCACCCTGGACGCCACAGCCAGCTATCGCGATGTGGAAGCAGGTGCGATCAACTTCAACGCCATTATCGCCCTCGACCAGGCTGCTGAATTCACGGGTGACGCGTCGCTGTATGAGGATGTCAACGACCACAACTTCCGCTATATCAACAATGTGAAGGGGGAGAACGAACAGGAAAATACCTTTTTCTCGCTGAAGGCAGACTACGAGATGGACATTGGCACCCTGACCCTGATCGGTGCCTACGACGACCTGGAGGAATACCTGCTGTCTGACGGCACCAGCGGCGCTTTCGGGGTTTACTCCAGCGTGCCAGGGAACGCCGCGTACGATCAATGCGTAGCCACCTTCAACGCAATTGGTATCGACGGTTACGCCGATCTGCTGCAACCACCCTTCGGCGCTTTCCCGGATGGTGGCCCGCCCAATCTGGGCAACTCCTTTTTGCCACCCTACGGCGCCGACAGCTGTGACGGCTACCAGTACCAGGAGCGCAACCAGGAGAGCACCAGCTTCGAGGCGCGCCTCGCTTCCAACAGCGATGGTAAACTGCGCTGGATGGGCGGTGTCTACTACGCGCACATAGAACGTGAGGTAATCGTAGGCTACGGCTCCGACCTGGGCCTGGGTTTTGAAAAACAGGCCTACATACCACCCTCGGGTCGTAATCCCACAGACCAGTTATTCTGGGATGACTTCGATACCGACGTATACTCCGTCTTCGGCCAGATAGAATTGGATGTGTTCCAGCGAGGGGAACTCGCACTAGCGGCGCGCTATGACGAGGAGGACCGCGAGGTCAAAAATAATGTACCCAACGTGTTGAATGCGCAGGCATATGGTGGCGGTACTGCCCCGATCAACCCGGCATTTGCCAATTCGGACACTATTCCTGACCGGAGTGAGACTTTTGACGAGTTCCAGCCCAAGATCACCTACACCCAGGGTCTGACCGACGACATGAATGTCTACGCTTCCTACGGCCGCGGCTTCCGCTCGGGTGGCTTCAATAGCATCGGCAGTGAGGAAACGATACAGGATGCCTTCGGCACGTTCCCCACCGCCCCCCAGAACCTCAAGGACGATTACGACAAGGAGGTGACAGATACCTTCGAGTTGGGCATGAAGTCCGAGTGGCTGGACAACCGATTGCGGGTGAATGCGGCGGCGTTCTATACCGAGATCGACGACTACCAGTTCTTCAACTTCTTCGCTGGCCCTTTTGGCCTGTTGCGGGTTGTAAACAATATCGATGAGGTAGAGATCTACGGTGCAGAGGTTGATTTTGTCTGGGCAGTGCATGACTACGTAACGCTTTCCGGCGGCTACGGCATGATCGATACCGAGATCAAAGAAAACAAAAACCGGCCCTACACCGAGGGCAACGACGTGCCCTACGCCCCAGAGGGCAGCGGTGCTCTGAGCCTGGATTTCAAGATGCCGATCTTCGGTGATCTGGAGTTACTGACTCGCCTGGACTACGAATACGTGGGCGAAACCTGGTTCCACTCGGTGCAGAACGATAACACGGAAAATGCTTTTACAGGCTTGGGGTTCGGCACCGCCAACTTCAACAATGCCAAGCGCGACGACTTCTGGAAGATGAACCTGCGCGCCGGTATCGCCGGTGAGAACTGGTCCATCATGGCCTGGAGCCAGAACATCACCGACGAGGACTACCTGGAAGAAGTCATTCCGGCGCCGGAATTCGGCGGCTCCTTCTCTCATGACACTGTAGGTCGCGTTAGTGGCGTAGACTTTACCTACAACTTCTAGATTTCCTGCTGTAGGTAGCAAACCATAGGGAGACGGGTTACAAACCCGTCTCCCTTTTTTTATGGCTCTTTGACACGCCCCTGCTTATCTCAGGCCCGGTCTCGTCTAGCTACGCTGGAATGGAAGGTGTTTCTCGTGCTAGCGGTACCGGGCGGGAAAGTGTTTCTCAGTCGCTCCACGATATTCGCTTGGTGAGAAACACTTTCCCGCCCGGACCCGTTGGCTAAGACCAAATCCAGAAATAGACCGTTTCTACAATTTATCGAAAAATCCCGGCAATGCCCGACAAACCTTCTTTATGCCAGTTTGCCCACCAGGAAATCTGCCTGCTCGGTAACAAACGTCTCAAACAAGGGCTCGTAATAGGGCTCGAAGTGGTTACATTCGTATTCTCGTAACTCTGCGTTTGGCATCTTTGCCGCCATAATACGAATATCCTCAATCGCCACCAGCGAATCGTGCACACCACCCATCAGCAGGGTGGGTGCGGTAACCTTATGGGCGACCAATGTGGCCCGGTACAGGGGCAGCTTCAGCAGGGAACGCGCCGTCACCTCGTTTTTCCAGGTGGAACCTTCCGGCACCAGGCCCAGGTAGCCGTCCCAACATTCCGGAGTATTCATGACCGCATTATCCCCGGGCCTACCGACCAGTGGAAAATACAGTGGTGACAGTCCCAGCGCGCCGCGCAGGGTGTCTGTGAGCCCGATCAGGGTTGATTTCAGCATGTAGACCAAGCCGAAGGCTTTGACCGCACTGGCGGTGTCTGCGGCCAGCACCTGGGACACCACCGCACTGATATCGTGGTCATCGGCTGCTACCTGGATCACATGAGCACCGCCAAAAGAAGAGCCCCAGATGGCCAGGCGCTCGCCGTCCACCTGCGGCAGGCCGCGCACATGGGCCAGGGCCGCATGCCAGTCCTGCTTCTGTTTCTGCGGGATAAGCAACTGCCGCGGCTCGCCGGCGCTCTCGCCCCAGTGGCGATAGTCGAAAGTGAATACGGCCAGTCCGCGCTCGGCAAAGCGCTGCGCAAAAGCCGGCAGGCGAAAATCCTGTTGCGCTCCCAGGCCGTGGCCCATCACCACCACCGCTGGCCGTTCGACGCCATCCGGCAGGAACAGTGTGCCGGCGCAATCGGTGCCGTGGCTGTCAAAAAGAGATTGAGACACTAAGACAGCCATAGAAACAGCTCCTGTTAATTACGTTTCACGCCCTGACTAGATCGCCGCTATCGACAGGCGTTGGACGACCAACTCGTCACCTACCCGGAACACGGCATCCTCATAGCGAGGCGGTCCATACCTGGGCTTCGCATTATTCGACAGCGCCAGTGGCTCCTTGGGAATACCGATGAAATTGGTATCGAGCTTACCGTTGTTATTGCTGTCATAAAAAATGGAGAATGCGTATTCCCCGGGCAATAAGTTGAGCTCGGTGCGCACCACTTCCCCTTCGAGGGCTTCGGCGATCACAACTTTTCGTTGCAATATCGTATCATCACCCAGCCAGGTGTCTTCGGAATCGTACACGGCGATATAAATATTGCCATCGGCCTGGTCCAGACCGGTAAGTTCAATACGGACTGTGGCTTTCGCCTCTGTCTCCGACAGGGCGGGCCAGGGCAAGAGGATCAGCAGTACAAGTACCAGGGGGGAAACCCTGTCGAGCCAGCCAGTCATACCTTTCTCCTCCCAATGACAGTGGGTAATGTTATTTAGTCCTCTCCGCCAGCCAACAAGCAACATAACGGAAGATGTAACAGGCTAACGCGCCGCCGGATCCACCTTCTGCGCATCGATGCCCAAAGTCGAGGTCTGCTCACGCAACACCTGTTCACTCATCCGGCCGCTGCGATACAATTCCACCAGCGCGGCCTGCACGATATGGGCGGTGCTCACCTCGAAGTGATCGCGCAAATCCTCGCGGGACTCACTGAGGCCGAAACCGTCTGTGCCCAGCACGGTATAGGATTCTGGCATCCAGCGGGCGATACCACCGGGCAGGGACTTGAGGTAGTCGCTCACGGCGATTACCGGCCCTGTGGCAGTGGCAAACAGGCCTTCCACGTATGGCTGCGGGCGAGGACTAAGGGGATCCAGGCGCGCCTGGCGCTCGCAGGCCTCCGCTTCCCGGGCCAGCTCGACATAACTGGTGACACTCCAGATCGCCGGCGCGTAACCCAGGTCTTTCAGTATCCCCGCCGCGGCAATCGCCTGTTGCATCATCGAGCCGCTGGCCAGCAGGTCAATCGGCTCGCCACTGCCCTGGCGCGGGTGACAACAGTAAGCGCCCTTGATAATACCCTCTTCAATGTTCTCGCCTTCGGGCATCGCCGGCATCTGATAATTTTCGTTATACAGGGTGATGTAGTAAAAAATATTTTCGCCCAACTGGTACATGCGATGAATGCCATCGCGCACAATCACCGCGAGCTCATAGGCAAAAGCGGGATCGTAACTCTTCAGATTGGGGAAGGTGCTGGCCAGCACATGGGAGTGACCGTCTTCGTGCTGCAGGCCCTCGCCATTGAGCGTGGTGCGCCCGGCAGTCCCGCCCAACAGGAAGCCCCGGGTCATCATATCGGCGCAGGACCAGATCATATCGCCGACACGTTGAAAACCGAACATGGAGTAAAAAATATAAAACGGAATGGTGGGCACACCGTGCACCGCGTATGCGGTCCCCGCGGCCAGGAAAGAAGCCATGGCGCCGGTTTCACAGATACCTTCCTGCATAATCTGGCCGTCCACCGCCTCGCGATAGGACATCAGTGAGTCGGCATCCACCGGAGTATAGTTCTGGCCCTCGGGTGAATAGATACCCGCCACCTTGAACAGCGCGTCCATACCGAAGGTGCGGGCCTCATCAGGTACGATGGGCACCACGTAGTCACCCAGGCTATCGTCCTTCATCAACTGTGCCAGCATGCGCACCATAGCCATGGTGGTAGAGGCAGCGCGATCGCCGGTGCCATCGATGGCGCTTTGGAATACTTCCAATGCAGGGGCAGCGAGCGCCGGGCATTCTACCTTGCGCTCCGGCAGGTAGCCCCCGAGGCGTTCACGATGCTCACGCAGGTAGAGCATTTCCGGGCTATCTTCCGGCGGCCGGTAAAAGTCAGCACGAACAATCGCCTCGTCGTCCAGCGGAATGCCGTAGTCCCGGGCACAGGCCAGGCGTTCTTCGGCGTTGAGGTCTTTCTTCTGGTGCGCGGTGTTGCGCCCCTGGGCAGCGGGTCCCATGCCGTCGCCTTTCACTGTTTTCACCAGGATAACCGTGGGCTTGTCCGTGGTGGCACTGGCCCGGGCAAAAGCCGCGTAGACCTTCTTGGGATCCTGCCCGCCGCGCTTGATTTGTTTCAACTCCTCGTCGGTGAGGGAGTTCATCATGCGCTCCAGTTCACTGTCACCATGTACCCAGTGCTCGCGCTGTTCATTGCCCGGCATAATGGAGTAGCGCTGGTAATCGCCATCCACGCAGTCTTCCATGCGCTTGCGCAATATGCCCTTGCTGTCCTGGGCCAGCAGCCCGTCCCAGCCACTGCCCCAGATGACCTTGATCACGTTCCAGTCGGCGCCACGGAAGGCGCGTTCCAGCTCCTGTATGATTTTGCCGTTGCCCCGCACTGGTCCATCCAGGCGCTGCAGGTTGCAATTCACCACCAGCACCAGGTTGTCCAGCTGCTCCCGGGCGGCGATGCTGATGGTACCCAGCACTTCCGGTTCATCCGACTCACCGTCACCGATAAAGCACCAGAACTTGCCGCCGCTGCGCGGTTTCAGGCCGCGGTTTTCCAGGTACTTGGCAAAGCGCGCCTGGTAGATAGCCGAGGGGGTGGACAGTCCCATGGAGGCATTGGGCATCTGCCAGAATTCAGGCATGGAACGCGGGTGCGGGTAGGAGCAAAGCCCGCCACCGGGTTGCAGCTCACGACGAAAATTGCGTAACTGCTGCTCACTCAGGCGCCCTTCGACAAAAGCCCGGGCATAGATGCCGGGGGCCGCATGGGGCTGTGGCAGCACCAGGTCACCACCGTATTCCTGCGAGCGACCGCGGAAAAAATGCTGGAAGCCGACTTCCAGCATGGTCGCAGCGGAAGCATAGGTGGCGATATGCCCGCCTACGCCGGTACCTTCATCCTGGCCGCGCAATACCATTGCCATGGCGTTCCAGCGCACAATATTTTCAATCTTTTTTTCCAGCTCGATATCACCCGGATAGGCGGGTTGCTCGGAAACAGGTATGGTATTGATGTAGGGCGTATTGAGCGTTGCCTCGCTGAGCAAGGTACCGCTGTTCAGCACATGATTTTGCAGAGCGCGCAATATATCCAGAACACCGGCTTCCCCGTATTCCCGCCGAATGCTGTCCAGCGCGTCTATCCACTCCTGCCGATCGCTGGCCAGATCATCTATCAGCGTTGGTTGAATGTTTCTCTCCATCCCTTCCTACCATTGGTTGGTCGTTTAATTGTAGGTTATAACCGTTGCATCGGTCGACTTGGATCTCTGTGCAAATAGGGCTGCGCCTCACACCGAAAGGGCATACAATACAGCATGTCAAACGTGCCCTGGGGCGTGCCTGTGGGGCCTAAGTACTTTCGTCGCAACGTTGTGAGTAAAGCATATCAATCTGGAACGCAATAGCCTGGGCCTGGGCCTCAAGCCGGCATTGATCTTAGTGGACATGATCAAGGGCTTTACCGACCCCGAATGCCCACTTGGCTGCTCCTGCCCGGAGGTAGTAGCCGCCAATGCCAGACTCCTCGAGGAATTTCACACTCGCGCACTGCCGGTGTTTTTCACCACGGTAGTCTACCACCATGAACAGCAGGCCACTGTGTTTCGTCAGCGTATAGCAGCGCTCAATGTGCTCACACCCGACTCAAGCTGGGTGCAAGTGGACGATCATCTGCAGATGCGGGACGGCGATGAGATAGTCGAAAAACAATGGGCAAGTGCTTTCCACGGGACAGACCTGGACCGGCGTTTACGGGACCGAAACGTAGACTCCCTGGTGGTGACAGGGCTGACCACCAGCGGTTGCGTGCGCGCTACTGTGGTGGATGGCCTGCAATATAACTACCCGGTGGTGGTCCCGCGCGAGGCCGTGGGCGATCGCAACCATGCAGCCCATGAAGCCAACCTGTTTGATTTGCACGCCAAATATGCTGACGTCATGCCGCTGGCGGAAGTCGTCGCGGCGCTGCCCTGAGCCGGAACCGGATTAATTCAGCCGGCGCCTGTCATAAACGTGGGCTTCACCGGCGCCGGCAAATGGGTCTCAGCTTCGCAACGCGCGCGGATATCCTCCACATCACCCCCTAAATTGAACAGCGGGACGTCATCGGGACGCTCGGAAATCATCTGCGCGCGCAGTGCCTCGGTGGCGCTGACGTCAACCGCGCCATCATCGCCAATGACCACGCCGTAGCGCCTGGCACCTGTTACAGTCACCAGGCGCCGCTCCACATCCTGGCGCACCAGCTCCGGATCCCGCTGGAAGGGGTCACCCCAACCGCCGCCACCCCAGGTGTTGAAGTACAACAGGTCCCCTTCTTTCACCTTGACGCCCTCCACCTTCGCCCCCAACCACTCCTGGGATCCGTCAGCGCGCTCCAGGCGCTTGGTGGAGCGCAAGCCGGTTTCACCCCCCAGCACACCCCAGGGGTACATCAGCCAGCGCTCATCGTGGATACCGATTTCGCCATCACACAGGAAGCGATAGGCCACGCTGAGGCCGTTGCCTCCGCGGTGCAGGCCGGCGCCACCGGAATCCGGAATGGTTTCGTAGCGTTCAATACGCAACGGGAAGTAGGACTCAATGAATTCGTTGGGGACATTGGTAAAGCCGGGCCACAAGGAATGCCCGTCCGGGCCGTCCCCCACCGGCCGCCCGGGGATACCCCCGAAACCGATCTGGAAAAGCTGGAACCACTCCCCTTTCTTGTCATAGCCGGAGTAAAACAGGTGCGGCGAATCCGAGAACCCGGCGGCGTTGAGCATTTGCTCGGGAGCCCCCATACCCAGCAGCGCCCCCAGCAGGTCGAAGATACGTCCCAGGGCATGGGTGCGCCCGGACAGGGCGGCCGGGAAGTTCGGCTTGAGCAGTGTGCCAGCGGGAATCCGCACATCCACCAGGTCGTAAAAACCGTCATTGAATACGATTTGCGGGTCCACCACGTTGATGGTGAAGGAGCCGAAAAACATCTTGAACATGTCCTCGTTGAGATAAAAATTCACCGAGCTCTGGGCCTGGGGATCGGTGCCGGCAAAGTCGAATATCGCCACGTCGCCCTCACGCCACATTTTGCACTTGATTTTATAGGGTCCCATGCCCATGCCATCGTCACACAGGTAATCTTCGAACTCGCGTGGTTCCTCGGGAATGAACATATTGATGATGTGCTTCATGGCGTCATGGTTGCGTTGCAACATGATGTCCATGGTGCTGTCGAGCACATCATCGCCAAAACGCTGAGCCAGCTCCACACAGCGCTTGGCCGCCGTATTACAGGCTGCCACCAGGGCGTTGAGATCAAAGCGGTTCCACTGGGGTGTACGCACGTTATGCAGGATCAGCTCCAACAGGTCTGACTGCAGCTCACCTTTCTTGTAAAGCTTGCACGGTGGAATGCGAATACCTTCCTGGTAAATATTGGTTGCCTCAATGGGAATCGAGCCAGGCACCATACCGCCATTGTCCGACATATGACCGAACATCGCTGACCAGGCTATGTGTCGCTCATCCTTGAACACCGGCACCAGGACTACCCAGTCAGGCAGGTGGGATACCGCCGCATTACACATATAGGGGTCATTGGTGAGAATGATGTCCCCCTCTTCGATCTCGGCGTCGTAGGCTTCCAGAAATGGACCGATAAAGGAGCCAAACTGCCCCACCACCATTTTCCCATCCCGATTGGCAATCATGGGAAAACAATCGCCCTGCTCACGTATTCCCGGGGACATGGCCGTGCGAAACAGCACCGCGTCCATTTCCTCACGCGCATTGCGCAGCGCGTTTTCAATGATATCGACGGTCACTCCATCAACTTCAACCTTGTTGAGAGGCGCGGTATTGCTCTGGATAATCGTTGCAGTCATCTCTTTCCTCTCCTATTGCGCTGGATTGATCAGCAGGTTGCCGACAGCATCTACCCTGGCTTCATAGCCCGGTAGCACCACGGTGGTGGAATCCATTTCCCCGACAATCGCCGGTCCCGGCACGGTCAGTCCCTCATGCAACTTGCCGCGATCATAAATGTACATCTCGTGCCACTGGCCATCGTAATAAAAGCGACTTTCATGAATGCGGCAGTCTTCCAGAGCGGTTCCCGCCTGCCCGACTGCCAGTTCGGCAATCGCTGTGGCCCTGGCCTTGGCAACGGCGCGGATCATCAGGATTTCGTGACCGTCCCCCAACTTGAAGGTGAACAGTTGCTCGTGCTCTGCGTCGAACTGTCCAGTGAGCAGATCCAGCCCGCGCTCTCGCAATTCCTCTTCGGTAAAGTCCACGGTAATCTGGAATGCCTGCCCGGCATAGCGCAGGTCAGCCTGGAAAGTCACCTCGTGATCCTCGCGAGCAATACCATCGGCCACCAGCGAATCTCCCGCGCGATGTTGCAGTTCCCGCAGGTCATCCAGCAGCTGCTGATCGGTCAGGTCCCCGGCCATGGTGAGGTAGGTCCTGGCCGCTTCATCCTGCACCCGGGTGGTGGCGTCACCATAGGCGCAAAGTACCCCTGGGCCAGGCGGCACAATCACCGGCCAGGCGTCGGTCAGTATGCCCAGGGCATTGGCATGTAGTGGCCCCGCACCACCGAAACCCACCAGCGCAAAATCCCGTGGATCGTAACCCTGCTCCACCGATACCAGGCGCAGGGCGCCGAACATGGATTCATTGACGATCTTGACGATACCCTCGGCCGCCGCCATCAGGTCGATGCCCATGGCATCCGCCACCTTTTGCACCGCCTTCACCGAAGCATCGCGGTCGATCTCCATCTTGCCACCCAGTTGCACGTCGGATGGCAGGTAACCCAGTACCACGTTGGCATCACACACCGTGGGCTCCTCACCACCCTTCATATAGCAGGCCGGTCCGGGCACCGCACCGGCGGATTCAGGACCCACCCGCAGGGCCCTGGTCAGCTCCGGCACAAAGGCGATGGAGCCGCCACCGGCGCCAACGGTGCGTACATCCACCGAGGGGGCACGTACCCGCACATCCGCGACAATCGTCTCGCGGCGCACCCGGGCACGGGAGTTCTGTATCAGCGCGACATCGGTAGAGGTGCCGCCCATATCAAAGGTGAGGATGTCGTGGAAACCCGCGCGGCTGCAAAAATAGATCGCACCGGACACGCCCCCGGCAGGACCGGACATCAACAGGTTCACCGGAGATTCGGAAGAACCGCGAGCGGATGCCAGACCGCCGTCGGAGCGCAAAATGGACAGCTGTGTATCACTGCCCATCTTGTCATCCAGGGCTGCCTGCAGGTTGCGAACATACTTGGCGACTTCCGGGCGCACATAGGAGTTCACCACGGTGGTTTCCGTGCGCTCGTATTCCTGCATCTCCGGCACCACGTCGCTGGAGATGGAAATGGGGGTATCGGTAAAGATTTCCGCGGCAATATCCCGGGCGCGCTGCTCGTGCTCGCCATTCATATAGGCGTTGATAAAACAGATTGTCAGTGCTTCGACCCCGCCCTTGCTGTGCAGGGCGCGCAATTCGGTGCGCAATTGTTCCTCGTCCAGGTCCTGCACCACCGTGCCGTCGGCAGCGATGCGCTCACTGGCACCAATAGTCAGCTCCAGCGGAGCCAGCAGGGGTTTCTTGACGAACCCAACCCAGCCACCCAGGCCGCCGGGGCAAAAGGAGCGGGCCACCTGCAGGGTATCTTCATAGCCCGCAGTGGTTACCAGGCCAACTTTAGCGCCCTTGCCCGTCAACACCGCATTGGTCGCCACGGTGGTACCGTGCATAACCCGACTGACATTGCCGGGATCGATGCCGGATTCGTCACATATCCTGGCGATGCCATTGAGCACACCGATGGAGGAATCCTCAGGGGTCGAGGGCACCTTGGCGGTGTGGGTTTCCCCGGACTGTTCATTAATCAGCAGGAGGTCGGTAAAGGTCCCCCCGACATCCACACCAAGTCTGTAAGCCATTGCTATCTCCTGAGTATCCTGATTAATTTCATTACAGCGCGGGTCAGCCGGCGCGCTGCGCCAGCCAGGGCTTGAGCCAGGCCTTGGCGCGACCACCCGGGGCCGTACCAGTCAATTGCTCCGCCAGATCCGATGCCCTGATCAGCGCATCGAGGTCGACACCGGTGGAAAAGCCCATTTGCTCGAGCATCATCACCACATCCTCGGTGGCCACATTGCCACTGGCACCCGGTGCAAAAGGACACCCGCCAAGGCCGCCGATAGACGCGTCAAAGCGGCGAATTCCCGACTCCACTGCAGCATATACATTAGCCAGCCCCATCGCACGGGTGTCGTGGAAATGGCAGCCAAGGCGCTGCGCACCGTGCGCCTGCACCAGGTCCAAGGTCATGGCGCGAACCTCCTGGGGATTCGCCGCGCCAATGGTATCCGCCAGCACCAGTTGGTCGACACCGAGGTCGAGAAACTTACTCACCGCTGAGCGCACTATACCGGGGTCGGTGGCGCCGCTAAAGGGACAGGCGAAAGCCACAGCGAGCGCGGCTATCACCTCTATACCGTCGTTCCTGGCACACACCAGGATTTCCGCAGCAACCTCTTCCGCCTCAGCAATGGTCATATTGACATTGGCCTTCGCCATGCCCTCGCTGGCATACAGCACCATGTTGACTGCGCGCACCCCGGCCTCACGCGCCAGTTCATAGCCCTTCATATTGGGAATGAGGGCGCTGTAGTGTACGCCGTTTTCCGGCAGCCGGGACACCAGCACATCAGTGCCCGCCATAGCCGGCACGGCCTTTGGTGAAACGAAACTTCCCACTTCAATGGCGCCCACCCCAGAGGCGGCTATCGCATTGATCAGGGCCAGGCGCTCATCTATCTCGAGAATCCGGGGTTGGTTCTGCAGCCCATCCCTTGGGCCCACATCGGTAAGCACTATCTGTTCGCCCATGGGGCAATGACCTCTGTTTTCGCTATTGCTCAGCTCGCCGGAAGGCGCCGATCAAACAGCCTTCCAGTATCACACTTAGTCTTTTATAAACCCAGTAAAACGATGGAGAGTCCACACAGCGTGATGGTACAACCGGCTAAGGCATCACTGAAGCGTTCCATTTTAGGCACACGCACGGGCTGAAAACCCCATAACAACACCGCCACCACTACCAGCATCGTCAACACAGTGACCAGCGCAAATACGGCGGTTACAGCTACCAGTCCCGCCACGCTCTCCTTCGCTGCAGGAAACATCAGCAGGGGTATCAAAGGCTCACAGGGACCCAGGATAAATACGACAAAAAGTGCCCACCCGATCAGAGAACGACGATTATCATCGGTATTTTCTCTGCTGTGCACATGGGCATGGGAGGCCTCATGCTTGTGCAGGTGGGAGTGACGGACGCCTTCGTGGCTGTGCCAGTGGACATGAGATTTATTTCTGTAGCTATGGCGCAGACCCCAGGCGGTGTAAACCAGGCCGCATGACACCAGCGCCCAGGCAGCGATATCCCCGCGCCAGCCCTCGATCCATTCCAGGGCATTGAGCTGGATACTGGCGTAGATACCGATAAAACCAAGTAGCACAGAACCCAGGATATGCCCGGAACCGCACAACAGGGTGACATACATGGTTTTGGCCGGGGACCATGCCCGGCTTTTCGCCAGGGCGACGAAAGGGAGGTAGTGGTCTGGACCCAGCAGGGTATGGACAAATGCAAGGCTGCCCGCCGTGCCGCATAGCAGCCAAATTTCTGGGGACATCAACGAACAATTCCCGCACGGCGCAATTGCTCGATTTCTGCGTCATCCAGGGCCAGAATACCCTTTAAAACCTCGTCATTGTGGCTACCGATCTCACTGCCGGGCCAGTCGGTACGTCCCGGGGTCGCATCCAGCTTGGGCAGAATGGCTGGAATCTTTAGGGGTTCGCCGTCAATTTCCACCTGTTCGAACATACCCCGGGCCTGGTACTGGGGATCGACCATCATGTCCTCGACACTGTATATCGGTCCCACCGGTACCTGCACGTTCTCCAGAGTGCTGATGATATGCCCCGACGAATGCGCCGCACACCACAGGGCCAGCGCCTCATCTATTTCCGCTTCGTGATCGACGCGTCCCGCGTTGTCCGCCATGGCGGGATTCTCGGCCATATCGGAACGCCCCGCGGCCTCCATCAGTCGCCTGAAAATAGAATCGCCATTGCCGCCTATCACCACGAACTTACCGTCATCACAGCGATAGGTGTTGGTGGGCACGATACCGGTGACGGTCGTGCCGGAGGGCTCGCGTATGACCCCGGCACCGTCATACTCTGGCACGATACCCTCCATAAGATTGAATACGGACTCGTACAACGCCACATCCACCACCTGGCCCGTTCCGCAACCGGGCTTGGCTCGCTGGATCAGTGCCAGGGCAATACCCAGCGCCGCGTGAATCGCCGAGAGCGTATCGCCCATACTGATATTGGCGCGTATGGGCGCCTGGCCAGGCTCACCATTGATATAGCGAAAACCACCGAAGCCCTCGGTAACCGAGGCATAGCCAGGTTTGGTGGCATAGGGTCCGGTCTGCCCGTATCCGGAGATACGCGCATAGACCAGCCCCGGGTTTTTTTCTTTCACCTGCTCGGGACCCAGCCCCCACTTCTCCATCATGCCCGGTCGGAAATTCTCTACAACCACGTCCGCCGTTTCTATCAGCTTCCCCGCCAATTCCCTGCCTCGTTCGGACTTCAGGTCAAGGGTGACACTTTTCTTGTTGCGACCAAGACTGCGGTACCACAACGAGGTCCCGTTGCGCAGCAGTCGCCAGCCGCGAACGGGGTCGCCCCCCGGCGGCTCAACCTTGATTACCTCGGCGCCGAAATACGCCAATATCGTGCCGGTGAACGGCCCCGCCAGCAACTGGCCCATTTCGATAACACGCAAGCCTTCGAGGGGCCTATCCGTTTCGCTCACACGCACTCACCTTATAAAAGAGTATTTCCGGCCATTTCACCCACAAATATAGTCCCGATAACCGTTGCAGGTCCATTTTTAACGCCCATGTCGTCATTGCATCTGAACAGAGCGCAATATAGCAGACGCTACCCGACCTGCCGACTGTCTGATAATCTGGTATCGCTTTGCCCGGGCTTTTGCGACAATTCTGCACAAACTCCTACCATAAGCGCCATTTAGGCACTAAACAACCAGGGAAACCATGCCTGCAGCACTTACCCGCCTTGTCACCCCGCTGCTGGTCATCGCTGCCAGCATCGGTATCTACAACCTGTTACACGCCACCAAACCCGAACCGGAAAAGTCGGAGGAAGGGCCGCGCCCCATCAGCGTCTATACCGCGCCGGTAACGCAAAGTGACATAACGCTGCGGGTCCACACCAGCGGCGAGGTACGCGCCCGCACTGAAATCGACCTGGCGACACAGGTCGGGGGACGTATTATCACGGTGTCTGATGAATTCACCGAGGGTGGCCAGGTGCGACCGGGTACCGCGTTACTCCAGGTAGAGGATACCGATTACCGCCTGGCCCTGCGCCAGGCTGAAGCGCGGGTGGCGGAGGCACACGTGCGGGTAGAACAGGCGCTGGCTGATGCCGATGTGGCGCGCAAGCAGTTGCGCAACGAGGCCCAGCCGTCAAAGCTGGCCCTGAAAATACCGCAGGTCGCCGAGGCAAAGGCGGGGCTGGAAGCCGCCAAAGCGAACCTGGAGCAAGCGCGCCTGAACCTGGAGCGCACGGCTATCAGTTTGCCGTTCTCCGGCCGGCTGACCGCAACCCATGTGGATATAGGCCAGTACATCACCCCCGGGACGGTGGTGGCCAGTGCCTTCAGCACTGATGTAGTTGAAGTACGCCTGCCACTGGCCGATGCGCAACTGGCATCGCTGGCGCTGCCTATAGGCTTCACCGCCGCACCCGGTGAAGGACTGCCCGTCACGTTGTCGGCCAAGGTATCCGGACTCGAACAGCAGTGGCAGGGACGACTGGTACGCCTGGACGCCGCCATAGACCCGGATACCCGCATGCTCTACGGCATCGTTGAAGTCACCGAGCCCTATGGCGCGAATGTTTCCGCCAGCGGTATGCCGCTGGCTGTGGGCCTGTTTGTCGCAGCGGATATCTCGGGCAGGCGATTACAGGGCGCCCACACTATTCCCCGGGACGCACTGCGTGCAGGTAACATCGTCTTCCTGGTAGACCAGCAAAGTAAACTGCAAATAAGGGAAGTCAAGGTAATCCACAGTTCGCCCGACAGGGCAGTGATCGGCAGTGGACTGCAAGCGGGCGAGCGCATAGTCACTTCCCCGGTGCGCAACCCCGTGCAGGGCATGGCGCTGTTGGCCATCGATCGCGACAGTCAGCTGGCGCGGGAGTCGGCAAAGTAGCATGGAAGGAATCATAGCCTGGTGGGCGCGCAACCCGGTAGCAGCCAACCTGCTGATGGCCGGCATTATGCTGGGCGGTGTGCTGGGCTTCATTTCCATGGAGCGCGAGGCGTTTCCCGGTTTTAACATCAAACAGGTGCAGATAGAGGTTATCTGGCCAGGCGCCGCGCCACAGGAAGTTGAAGAGCAGGTGGTGATGCGCATCGAAGAAGCGCTTACCGACCTGGATAGCGTGCGGCGCATCAGCGCGACCGCCTCCGAAGGGTATGGCCGCGTAGATGTTGCCGCCTATTCCTATGTGGATATCAACGCCTTTGTCAACGACGTGAAAAACCGCGTCGATGCGGTCAATGGGTTGCCCCGGGATATCGAGAAACCCCAGGTCAAGCGCACAGAATACCGCGATGAAATGATACGCGTGGCGCTGCACGGAAACGTCAGTGAAAAGGCCCTTACCCGGCTGGCACAAGATCTGCGCGACCAGATCGCCGCCCTGCCCTATGTCTCCATCGTCAATCTCTACGGCACCCGCAGGGAAGAGGTCACAGTGGAGCTGTCGGAAGCCTCCATGCGCAGTTTTGGCGTGAGTTTTGCCGAAGTTGCCCAGGCGATCCGCAGCAGTTCCATCAACCTGTCCTCCGGACAGGTACGCACCGCAACCGGCGACATACGCCTGCGCGCTCGCAACCTCGCGGACAGCCAGGCGGATTTCGAAAATATTATCGTGCGCCAGACCGCGGGTGGTGCCACGGTCAGGGTGGGTGATCTGGCGACAGTCGTCGACGGCTTTGAGGAAAACAAAATCCTCACTACCATGAACGGGCAACCCGCGGTGCTGCTGGACCTGTTAGCCACCGACAATATGCAGGTAGTCAAGGCCAGTGAGGCGGTTAAGACATGGCTGGCCCAGACCCGCCCCACACTGCCCCAGGGCGTCAACCTGACCTTGTGGTTTGATACCGCAGAAATCTACAAGAGCCGCATGTCCACTATTGGGGACTCCGCCTATATGGGCCTGCTGCTGGTATTCCTGGTGCTTATTCTCTCCCTGCGACCGAAGGTGGCGCTGTGGGTCACGGCGGGTATCGCCGTCGCCTTCATTGGCACCTTCAGCCTGTTGCCTGCAAATGATGTATCGCTGAATGTGATGTCGACGTTTGCCTTTCTCCTGGTGCTGGGCATCGTCGTCGATGATGCCATCGTCGTGGGGGAGAGTATTCACCTGCACGCGCAACGGCACGGTGGCGGCACGGAGGCAGCCATCGCGGGCGCGAGCGCGGTGTCCAAGCCGGTCATTTTTGCTGTCATCACCACCATGATTGCCTTCGCCCCCTGGTTTTTCCTGGATGTGGAAGGCGGCCATATGACGGAACAGTTTTCCATCGTTATCACCGTGGCCCTGACTATTTCACTGATAGAGGCTTTTTTGATCCTGCCGGCACACCTGCGCCACCTGAAGCCCCGGGAGAACCTGCGCGGCCTGTCACTGTGGCAACGGCGCATAGAACACAGCATTATGCACTTCGCCGACACTTACTATCGTCGGATACTGCACTGGACTGCGCGACGCCGCTACCTTACCAGCAGTATTTTCATCGGCGCCTTCATCGTCAGCGTGGGTATTTTCAGCGCCGGCTGGGTCAAGTTCAGTTTTTTCCCGGAGATCCAGAACCAGCAGATTTACATCAACGTTATGCTGCCCAACGGCACACCCTACTCCCGCTCGCTGGAAGTACTGGACCAGTTGCAGCGTGCGGAACTACAACTGATCGAGGAAGTTGGAAGCGGCAGCACCGGTGAAAGTGAAAAACTGATCCAGGGCTGGTATGCCCGCGCCAGTCGCGACAGTGTGATCGCCATCGTGCGACTGACACCTCAGGAACAGCGCACCATGTCCGCCAGGGAGGTGGCCCAACGCCTCCAGGATCTGGTGGGGGACATTCCCGATGCCGATGAGATCGAGGTGAACTACACCATCAACCGCCGCGGCCCCGCTATCACCTATATGCTGAGACACCGGGACATGGGCATGCTGCGCGCGGCCAGCGGCGAGTTACAGTCAAAGTTACGCAGCTACGAAGGCGCCTATTACGTGCGCGACAGCTTGCGCGGAGAATCTGATGAAATACACCTGAAGCTGCTGCCGGGAGCGACCAGGCTTGGCATCAACCTGGCGCAGGTCTCGCAGCAGGTGCGACAGGCCTATTACGGCGAAGAGGTACAGCGCCTGCCGCGGGAGAACGGCGACGTCAAGGTCATGGTGAAATATCCACGCGCGCTGCGTGAGAGCCTCAGCAGTCTCAACGACTTTCGTGTGCGCACCGCGGATGGCCGCGAGCTGCCACTGCTTTCAGTGGTTGCCATTGAGGTAAACAACGGCGTACAGCGTATTCAACGCCGCGATGGTGAACGCATGGTGAGCGTCACCGCCGAGGCTGCCGTCGACCAGGCCAGCGATATTTACACCGACCTGGAACGCGAGCTGATTCCGCAGTTGCAACTTCAATATCCCGAGCTGACTATACTCAAGGGCGGCATTCAGGAGACACAGGAAGAGTTTTTCAGCGAAATCATCGCCCTGTATGCGGTGGCATTTTTCATGATGTACGCACTGATCGCGGTGGCCTTCCACTCCTACTGGCTGCCCCTGCTGATCATGACCGCCATTCCCTTCGGCTTCATGGGCGCCATTTTCGGGCATACCCTGTTCGCCATGCCCATGGCCCTGTTTTCCTATTTCGGTATCGGTGCGGCTGCCGGTGTGGTCGTCAACGACAACCTGGTGCTGGTGGACTATATGGGTCGCCTGCGGGCGCAGGGGAAGGGGGCACTGGAAGCCGTCATCGAGGCCGGGGTGCAACGCTTTCGCCCCATACTGCTCACTACGGTCACCACATTTGTGGGGCTTATCCCCATCATGGCGGAGCAATCCATAGATGCCCAGTTCCTCAAACCTGCGGTTTTGTCGCTGGCCTTCGGCGTACTGTTCGCCCTGTTCGTCACCCTGTTAATGGTCCCAGCACTGTACCTGATCGGCCAGGACTGTGACGCGCTGAGATCGCGACTCCTGGCCCGGTTTAAATCCTCGCAGGCTGAGCCACAGACACCGCGCTGAAACGGCCCGGAAAACCCGTAATATTCACAACGCTTTTCCGCCCGGCACCCTTGAACTGTCACGCAAATTGCCTATTATTGCCGCCCTCTGGCACGGCATTTGCTGCAACTTAAACAGCTGCCTGTGACAGGGCATAAACCAGGGCCAACCAGCCTCTGGTGCCCATAAATAATGCAGTGGCTTACCGCTACGCACCAATGCAGTGCGGCGGCACTCGTCTTGAGGGGCAGTTTAGTGTTTAGTTTGAATCCACTTGGCAGGAGCAAATGCGATGCAAAGCAATGAAGTAACTACGAGCCGCATGCGCAGGACGGTCAATGACCTGGTGCTGGCGGAGATGTTCCTGGTGCAGGCCACTATAGAAAGTGCCTCAGCCATCGGTGACGGCGTGAGTGAACTGGGCAAGCGAATCTCCAGCGGTGACGAGAGCAATGAAAGCCCATGGGATTCCATTTCCAGCGTGCTGCAGCGCACCGCCGGAGAGGCCCTGGAGCCCTACACCACCCGCTTCAAATACCTGCGCGAGCTGATTGACGGCGAAAGCTGACAATAACGGGGCACATAGCTGTCCCACTACCCCCTGCAATTGCTAAACTGTCACCGTACTTCGCCACGGTAAACAGTCATGTCATTAGGATCCTGGGACCCGGCAGCAGAATCCGCCGCCTATCACCTGCAGATCGAACCAGCCACGCTGGATCGTTTTATCGGCTACAGCCGCGACGACCAGTTACAGCAACTGGACCAACTCATCGAAGGCGACGAGGCCCAGATACTGGCTGGATTAATGCTAATCGAACACAGTGCCTGGCTGGAAGCCGCGCAGTCACGGCCGGATGAAGACCTGGTACACCTGATCCGATTTTTTGCCGTGGCGGAGAATCTCCCTGGCTGGGAGGCGGGCGACAGGTCGCCGGTTATCCCGCTGGCCAAGGTGCTGCGCACCAGGGGAGCGCGCCTGGACAAGGCATTCCTGCAGTGGCTGCGGCAGGTCAGTAACAACCGCTTCCTGCCCTACGGTCCCCTGTAAGCGTTCAACATGGGGTGGAGCACAGCCAGTCTGCGGTAGTCAATCAGCCGGTTTACTGTCCGCAAATTCAGCCATCTGCTGCGCAGTCGCCTCGGTCTGGTATTTTTGCTTCCATTCCTCATAGGGCATGCCATAGACACGCTCCCGGGCCTGGTCGTAGTCAACGTCCTGCCCCTGCTCCGCCGCTGCCGCCACATACCATTTCGAGAGACAGTTGCGGCAAAACCCGGCAAGGTTCATCAGGTCGATGTTCTGGGCGTCTTTGCGACTATCCAGGTGTTCCAGCAGGCGGCGAAATACCGCCGCTTCGATTTTTTCTTCATGGGACATGCGGTGCAGTCCTCCCGTCACTTACTGTCGCTTTACCCGGTGCAGCTTACACCGGCATGAATTCGCCGCCATTGACATCCAGGGCCGCGCCGGTCACCACGCTGGAGTAATCCGAGGCGAAGAATATCGCGGCCTTGGCACACTCCCCGTCATCGGGTATCACTCCCAGCGGTATGTTACGGGTCACCTCGGCGATCAACTCCTCCCGGGGTGTACCACTTTGCTGTGACTGCCAGTCAAAATAACCCTCGACACTGGGCCCCCACATCCAGCCCATATGGCAACTATTAACCCGAATATTGTACTTGCCCAGCTCCAGGGCCAGGTGTTTGGTGGCACAACGCAGCGCGGACTTTGAGGCGCCATAGCCGCCCTGGGTAGCCAGGGGCTTGTGCTCCACCATGGTGGCGATCATCACAATGGCACCGCCTCCGCTGTCTTTCATATAGGCGACGCAGGACTGGGTCAGGTGCATGGTGCCAAAAAAATTGACATCCATGGAACGACGCCAACCCTCCATACTGGCCTCCTCGATGGGTTCGAAACTCCCGGGGTCGTAGGCGCTGTTGAATAACACATCGATACGACCGAACTGCGCAACCGTTCGTTCAGCCAGAGCCTGGCACTGCGCCGGGTCGGCAATATCCGTAGCCACCTTCAGCACGGCGGTGCCCAGGCCCAGATCCATGATTTCCCGTTCGGCGGTATCCAGTTTGTGCGCAGTGCGCGCCGCGAGCACCACCGCTGCAGCGCCTTCTCTAGCCGCCAGGGTGGACAGCTCCTGCCCCAGGCCGGGACCAATCCCTGATACGATTACCACCTTGTCCTTCAGCAACATCGACACTTTCTCCGCTTTATTAAGTTATTCGTATTGACTGCACTGATCCGGGAATTCTTCGCAGGATCACGAGTACTGCAGGCAAACCTGTTCGGTACCGAGACAATCGCGCAGCTCCTGCAGCAATTCATCACTGAGCACCACCTGCCAATTTTCCCCGAGTTTAACCCTGGCGCGGTTCCTGGGCTGCTTATAGATCAGCGACACCGGGCAGCTGCCACCGCCGGCGCCGGCCAGGGTCCGCGCCAACAGGTCAGCCAGCTTGTCATCCAGCAGTTCCGAACTGACTTCTATGGTCAGCTCAGACGCGTAGTTCTGCCTGGCCTGCAGCAGACTGCGTACACCTTTGGCCCGCACCGCCAGGCCGCCGGAGTAATCATCGTGGGCGACGCTGCCTTCAACGATAACGATCTGGTCCTTGCCCAGCAAATCCCGGTGTTCATTGTAGGTATCGGCATACACTGTAACTTCGATACGCGCACTGCGATCGTCCAGCTGCAAAATAGCCATGGTGTCGCCGCGCTTGGTTTTCATGGTGCGCGTAGCCACGATCAACCCCGCCAGTACCTGGCTACCCTGTTTGTCCGCCCGCAAGTCAGCGATACGCACCGGAGCGAACTTGCGCACCTCCTTCTCGTATTCATCAATGGGATGCCCGGTGACATACAATCCCAGCGTGTCCCTCTCCCCCCCCAGGCGCTCCTTACCGGTCCACTGGCGCACCTGGCGAAACGGCGCATAGACATCGCCCTCTCCATTGCCCTGGCTGGGCACCACGTCTCCGAACAGGTCCTCAATACCACTGTCGCGATTATTGGCGCTCTGTTCCGCTGCTTTGAGGGCATCCTCCAGACTGGCCATTAACACCCAGCGTGCCACCCCCAGCGAATCGAAGGCACCCGAGCGAATCAATGCATCGATAGCGCGCCGGTTGACCTTGCGCGGATCCGTGCGGCCGCAGAAGTCGAACAGGTCGAGAAACGGACCGCCCTGCTCCCGCGCCTTGAGAATATTTTCCGTAGGGCCCTCGCCCAGTCCCTTGATCGCTCCCAGGCCATAGATAATCTCGTCCTGCTGGTTGACGGTGAACATATACTGGCCCTGGTTAACATCAGGCAGTTTCAGCGCCAGCTTCATGGCCCGGCACTCTTCCACGAACACCACAATCTTGTCCGTATTATCCAGCTCCGAACTCATTACCGCCGCCATGAAGGGGGCCGCGTAGTGGGTCTTCAGCCACGCTGTCTGGTAGGACACCAGCGCATAGGCGGCAGAGTGGGATTTGTTGAAACCATAACCGGCGAACTTCTCCACCAGGTCAAAGATCTTCACGGCCAGCTCCCCGTCTACTCCCCGGGACTGGGCGCCCTCTTCGAAAACCGCCCGCTGTTTGGCCATCTCTTCAGGTTTTTTCTTGCCCATGGCACGGCGCAACATATCCGCGCCCCCCAGGGTATAGCCCGCCAGTTCCTGGGCAATCTGCATCACCTGCTCCTGGTAGAGAATGATGCCATAGGTTGGCTCCAGGATAGGCTGCAGACACTCGTGCTGCCACTGCACGTCCGGGTAGGAAATTTCCTCGCGCCCGTGCTTACGATTGATGAAGTTGTCCACCATGCCCGACTGCAGGGGCCCGGGACGAAACAGGGCCACCAAAGCGATAATATCCTCGAAACAATCCGGCCGCAGGCGCTTGATCAAGTCCTTCATACCGCGGGACTCCAGCTGGAACACCGCAGTGGTTTCCGCCGACTGCAACAGCGCGAAACTGCGCTCATCGTCCAGGGGTATCTGCATGATATCCAGCGGCAGTTCGCCCTGGCCCTCACGGGCGCTGTTGATCATCTTCACCGCCCAGTCGATGATGGTCAGTGTGCGCAGGCCCAGGAAGTCAAATTTCACCAGACCGGCGTCTTCGACATCTGACTTGTCGTACTGGGTCACCAGGCCGCCGCCGGCCTCGTCGCAGTACAGCGGCGAGAAATCCGTCAGTTTGGAGGGCGCGATCACCACGCCTCCGGCGTGCTTGCCCACGTTGCGGGTGATGCCCTCGAGCTGCACCGCCATGTCCCAGATTTCCTGGGCCTGGCTGTCATCCCGGAGAAAGTCCCGCAGTGGCTCCTCCTGCTCCAGCGCCTTGTCCAGGGTCATGCCCACCTCGAAGGGGATCATCTTGGACAGCTTGTCCGCCAGGCCATAGGACTTGCCCTGCACCCGTGCCACGTCCCGCACTACCGCCTTGGCCGCCATGGTGCCGAAAGTGATGATCTGTGATACCGCCTCGCGCCCGTAGGTATCGGCCACGTAATCGATCACCCGGTCGCGTTTCTCCATGCAGAAATCCACGTCGAAATCCGGCATGGATACCCGCTCGGGGTTGAGAAAACGTTCGAACAGCAGGTCGTATTCAATCGGATCCAGGTCGGTGATTTCCAGAGCGTACGCTACCAGCGAACCCGCACCTGAACCCCTACCGGGGCCCACCGGAATATCGTGTCGTTTCGCCCAGCGGATAAAATCCATCACAATGAGAAAGTAACCCGGAAAGCCCATCTGAATGATGGTGTTGAGCTCAAAATCCAGGCGTTCGCGATACTCACGCTGTTTTTCTGCGAATCCCTCGGTACTGCTACCGAACAACAGTTCCAGGCGCCTATCCAGTCCATCGTGAGACTGCTGGCGGAAAAACTCGTCCATGGTCATGCCGTCCGGCACCGGATAATCAGGCAGGTAGGGCTTGCCAAGCTCCAGCACCAGGTTACAGCGACGGGCAATTTCTACCGAGTTGGCCAGCGCTTCAGGTATATCCGCGAACAACTCGCCCATTTCATCAGGCGAGCGCAGGTACTGCTCAGCGGTATAAGAGCGCGCGCGGCGCGGGTCGTCCAGGCTGCGTCCCTCGCGAATGCATACCCTGGCCTCGTGGGCCTCGAACTCAGAGGCATCCAGAAAGCGCACATCGTTGGTGGCCACCACCGGGCATTGCAGCTCCTCGGCCAGAGCCACCGCGCCATGCACATGGGTCTCGTCACCCTCGCGCCCGGTGCGGTGTAGTTCCAGGTAGAAACGGCCCGGAAATATCGCCATCCAGTCCCCTGCGCGCTCCCTGGCAAGCGACTGTTTGTCGCCCACCAGTGCTTGCCCCACTTCACCGGCGGCACCTGCGGACAGCGCGATGAGTCCTTCCGAGCATTCCTGCAACCAGCTTTTACTGACATAGGGCATACCCAGGTGCTGACCTTCGGTATAGGCGCGGGAGATGAGCAGGGTCAGGTTATGATAGCCGGTCTGGTTCATCACCAGCAGGCAGATGGGCCAGGCACGCTCGGGGTCGTCCCCGTCCATCACCATCAGGTCGCAGCCAACAATCGGTTGCACGCCGCCGGCAAAGGCGGTCTTGTACACCTTGACCAGGCCATAAAAATTGCAGACGTCGGTCACTGCAACCGCCGGCATACCCAGCTCCGCCACGCGGCTTATCAGGGGCTTTATCCGGACCAGTCCGTCGACCAGTGAGTACTCAGTATGCAGGCGTAAATGAACGAAATCAGTCATGTCATGATTCTACGCCGCTCGCTGCCAATGTTGTACCAGGCTAAGCCCCGGACAGCAGTTTTTTTACCGGCGCGAAGCTGCGCCGGTGCACCGGGGTGACCCCGAGCTCCCGCAGGGCCTGCAAATGCGCGGCCGTGGGATAGCCCTTGTGCGCGGCAAATCCATAGCCCGGATACTGCTGTTCCAGCGCCTGCAGCTCGCCGTCACGCTGCACCTTGGCCAGAATGGAGGCCGCGGCAATCGCCGGCACCCGATCATCGCCCTTGATCACCGGCTCGGAAGCGTAGTTCCAGCGCGGCAGCCGATTGCCGTCCACCAGCACATACTGCGGTTGCGGCACCAGGCCCTGCACCGCGCGGTGCATGGCCAATAGCGAGGCCTGGAGGATATTCAGCTGGTCGATCTCCGCCACGCTGGCCCGGGCAATGGACCAGGCCAGGGCATGCTCCCTGATCAGTGCCGCCAGTTCTTCACGGCGCCGGGCCGATAGTTTCTTGGAATCACGCAAACCCGCTATGGGCCGCTGCGGATCGAGAATTACCGCCGCGGCCACCACGTCACCCGCCAGCGGCCCCCTGCCAACCTCGTCCACCCCGGCCAATCCCGGGCCTGCATAATCCGGTTTAAACAGATCGTCCACTGCTGACCTCACTATTTGCCGTCACCAGTGCCACCAGTGCATCCGCCACTGTCTCGGCAAAATTGCGCTGCAGGTCACGGTGAATGTGCGCCAGCCCCTGCAACTGCCGGCGCGATGCCTCTCCCGAAAGCAACAGCGACTGCAGGGATGAGGCCAGGGCCCCGGGCTCGGCATCTCGCTGCAACAGCTCCGGCACCAGGGCCTCACCTGCCAGGATGTTGGGCAGGGCCGCGAAAGGCGTGCTGGCCAGGCGCGACATCAGCCACCAGGACAGGGCCGGCATGCGATAGGCCACCACCATGGGGCACTGCAGCAATGCGGCTTCCAGGGTCGCTGTCCCCGAGGCGATCAGGGCCGCATCCACTGCGCCCAGCACCTCCCGGGCCCGACCGGACAAAAGTGACACCGGGGCGTCGGGATAGTCCGCCAATATTTTCCGCAACTCATCCAGCCGCTGGGCATTGGCTGCGGGTATTACGAACTCTATATCCGGATTCGTCTCTCGCAGGCGCTGCGCGGCCTGCAAAAACAGCGGAGCCAGCAGTCTTACCTCGGACTCCCGACTCCCGGGCAGCAGCGCGACCAGCGGGCCATCCCCGGCCAGGCCCAGGATGTGCCGCTGCTGCTTGCGATCCACCTGCACCGGTATCTCGTCCGCCAGCGGGTGGCCGACAAAATGCACGGCAACACCGTGCTGGCGATAAATGTCGGTTTCAAAAGGAAACAGGCACATCATCAGGTCCACGGCCCGCTTGATGCCGCGTATGCGCCCCCGCCGCCAGGCCCATACCGAGGGACTGACCAGGTGGGCGGTGGTGATACCGGCGCGGCGTAATTTTCGTTCCAGCGGGATCGTAAAATCAGGGGAATCAATGCCCAGGAAGATATCGGGAGGATCGTTGCTGAAATGCTGCAGCACCTGCCGGCGCATGCGCAGTAATTCGGGCAGGCGCTGCAATGGTTCAACGAAGCCCATCACCGAAAGCCGTTCCATGGGAAACAGGCTGGCCAGGCCCTGGGCTTGCATCATTGGCCCGCCAATACCCTCTATGACGAGGTCATCGAAATGCCTATGCAGCGCCGCCAGTACGCTGGCACCGAGAATATCTCCCGAGGGTTCGCCGGCCAGAACGCCGATACGCAGACGTGACACTATCTGACGATACCGCGCTCCGACGCGCGTATAGAGTCGATCAGCACCTGCACCTCCGGAGTCTTCTCAAACATACTGTCCAGGCGCTGTAAGGCGAGATCCAGGGTCAGCCCCTGGCGGTACATCACTTTGAACGCGCGACGCAGTCTACCGATAGCGTCGGAGGAGAAACCGCGGCGGCGCAGCCCCTCCAGATTGATGGTTTTCGCCTGGGCGGGCGCGCCGCTTACCGTGACAAACGCCGGTACGTCCTTGCCAATCGCGCTGCCCATCCCGCTGAATGCATGAGCGCCTATCTGGCAGAACTGGTGTACCAGGGTATAGCCGCTGAGAATTGCCCAGTCGCCAATCTTCACATGCCCGGCCAGAGCGCAATTGTTAACCAGTATCGTATGGTCACCTATGACACAATCGTGACCGATGTGTACATAGGCCATGATGAGGTTGTCGTTGCCGATGGTCGTCTCTGAGCGGTCCTGAACAGTCCCACGGTGGATGGTGACATTCTCGCGGATGATGTTGTTATCACCAATCTCCAAACGGGTACGCTCGCCGCGGTACTTGATGTCCGGAGTCGTCTCGCCTATCGATGAGAACTGGTAAATATGATTGCCGGCCCCAATGCGCGTGGGGCCCCTGATTACCACATGAGGCTCAATCACCGTACCCGGACCGATCTCTACCTCGGGGCCAACATATGTCCAGGGGCCTACAGTAACCCCTTCGGCCAGCGTAGCGCTTGGGTCAACAATAGCCTGGCCGTGAATCATCCGCTTTACCGGTCTGCACAGAGCATAGTGGCGGACGCCGCCAGTGCACCGTCCACATCCGAGCTGACATCAAACTTCCAGATACCGCGGCGATCGGAAATAATAGACGCGCGCAACATCACCTGGTCACCGGGGACACAGGGTCGTTTGAAGCGCAAGTTGTCAACACCGGCAAGCAGGTACATAGACCCATCCGCAGGGGTTTTACCCTGGGTCTTGAAGCCGAGGATGCCCGCTGCCTGGGCCATGGCCTCAATCAGCAGCACGCCGGGAAAGATGGGTTGCTGGGGAAAATGGCCGTCAAAAAAAGGCTCGTTAATGCTCAGGTTTTTGTAGGCGACAATGGATTCTCCAGGGGTCAGTTCCAGCACCCTGTCTACCAGCAGAAAGGGATAACGATGGGGCAGGTATTGGCGTATTTCGGCGATATCCATCATCAGTCAGCTCTCCTGAGATGCGTGGTTCATGATTGCTTTTCCAGCCGCACCAGGCGCGCTTGCATGGCATCCAACTGGGAGAAGCGCACCGCGTTGCGCTTCCATTGGCCAGTAGTGGACATGGGCGTCCCGGAAGAATAGGAGCCGGGTTCGGTAATCGAGCGGGTCACCATGGTCATCCCGGTGATATGGACGTCGTCACAGATTTCCACGTGTCCCACGACACCGACACCCCCGGCCAGGGTGCAATTGGCCCCTATAATCGTGCTTCCTGCCAGACCGGCGCAACCGGCGATCGCGGTATTTTTTCCAATGCGGCAATTATGCGCAATCTGTACCTGGTTATCGATAATGACGCCATCCTCTATCACGGTATGTTCCAGAGCGCCCCTGTCCACCGTGGTACCGGCCCCTATCTCCACCCCGTCACCTATACGCACGCCGCCAACATGATGAATCTTCTCCCAACCCCCGGGGCCCGGCGCAAAGCCAAAGCCATCGGCGCCGAGCACCGCCTGGCTGTGGATGACACAATCGCTGCCCAGCCATACATCGTGATAGATCACAGCATTGGGGTAGACCCTCGTGCGCTCACCGACCCGCGAACCGGGCCCCAGGTAAACACCCGCATCCAGTATGGCGCCGGCGGCGACCTCAACGTCCTCTGCTACCACCACATTGGGACCTAGCGCGGCGCTGGCGTGCACCCGGGCTGAAGGGGATACCGTGGCCGTCGCATGTACTCCTGGTGCGGGGATAGGCGCGCCGGAAAACAAGCGGGAGGCCCGGGCAAAGGCCAGGTAGGGTGAATCGCTGACCAGGCAGTCTACAGGACACTCCGGGCGGTATTCGGAAGACAGGATCACAGCCCCGGCGCGGGTGACAAGCAGCTGCTGCAGGAATTTGCGCTCCGAGAGAAATGCCAGGTCCCCGGGGCCGGCGGACGCCAGGCTGGCAAGGCCGGTGATAGCACGGGAGGCATCACCGGAGAACGGTAGATCGAGACGATCAGCCAGCTCCCCGAGTGAATACATACGATTTTACTTCGCGGCAGCCTGGTTCAGCTTGTCGGTTACCTTGGCGGTAATGCTGTAGCCCGCATCCGCATGGATAACCGACGCGCGTTGCAGCAGCAGGCCTATGCCCTCTGCAGCGATGATCTCGCGCAATACTTCCTGTACCTTGGGCGCCATTTCCTGCAGCAGCGCCTGCCCGGCACCCTGCTCGGCCTGCTGCAGCTTGCCGGTGACATGCTCCAGGTCTGCCTGCTTGCTGGCCAGTTTCTTGCGCGCAGCCAACTGCTGGTCCTGACTCATCACGGCGGCGTCTTTCTGGAAGTCCTTGACCAGGCCGTCAAATTCATTTTTCAGCTTATCGAACTCCGCCTTGTCTGACTTGTAGTCATCCTGCTCGCGCACCTCCTGGAGGCGTTTCTGGGCCAGGTCGGTCTGCAGTATCGCCTCCTGCAGATCAACCACCGCAATTTTTCCCTGGGCCCAGCCGAGGGTGGGCAGAGCCATGGCAAGGACAATAAAGGTAGCTTTTAGAAACTTATGCACAATAATCTCCAGATATTAACAATAAAAAAATCAGAATCCCCTTCCCAGGGTGAACTGGAACACTTCTTCCTCATCAAAGTCGCCGGAATTCAACGGCTTGGCCAGGCTGAAGGTCATAGGGCCAAAACCGGTAATCCAGGTCACCCCGACGCCGACCGAGTAACGCAGTTCGTTCAGGTCTTCCAGGTCGAAACAGTTCTGCTGGGTGGAACGGCAATTGGTGCTGTAGACGTTACCCATATCGAGGAAAAACGCCGAGCGCAATTTACTGCGATCCTTGATGAAAGGCAGGGGGAACAGCAATTCAGCACCGCCCTCTACCAGGATGTTGCCACCAAAGGGGTCGGGGTTGTCATTGACCTGACTGTTCACCAGCTTGGTCACTCCATCGGCATCCGTTACTGCGATATAACCAAACAGGTCGCCATTGGGCCCGCCGCGTTCCGTGGCATTTCCGTTCTCGTCGATAGCGGTAACCGGTGCATCGGCATTATACAGCTCAGCGGGAGTACTGCGCGGTCCCAGGGTGTTGCTCTCATAACCGCGCACCGACCCGAAGCCACCGGCAAAAAAGTGCTCATAAAAAGGCAGCTCGCTGGTGTCACCGTAGCCGTCACCAAAACCCAACTCTGTGCGCAGGCGCAGGGTCCAGCTGCTGAGCAGGGGCACCGGGTAATAGATTTCTCCGCGGTAGCTGATCTTGTAAAACTCCAGGTCGGAGACCGACGGTGCCGACACCTCCAATGACAGCGACTGGGCGGCGCCCCGGGTCGCCATGCGCCCGCGTTTCAGGGTGGACTGGCTCCAGCTCGTGGTCACTGTCCAGTTGAGAAACTCGTCGCCATTCAGGTCCAGAAAACCGGGTTCGTCGGGCAGTGTCAGGTAGCTGATGGGCAAGCCCTCGGGGCCAAGGGGATAGATGGGCTCTAATTCCTCCACCCCGGTATAGGTGCCGGTATTAATATCGAAGGTACTCTGATACCAATCATCCACACCCCTCTCCAGGCGCGGGCTGGCCTTGATTTCCTGCACCGCAAAGCGGCCGGTGGTGATATCCGTGTTAGATACGCCAAAACTGAAGCCCAGCCGCTGGGTTTCCTTGATCGGGTAGCCGAAGTTGATGGCGCCGCCCAGGGTATCCGTGGAGTAACTGGAAATATTCACTTCCTCCAGATCGGTGGAGCGATAGAAAATATTAAAGCCGCGGCTGACACCGTCCTCCGTGAAGTAGGGATTGGTATAACTGAAGTTGTAAACGTCCTGGTATTTGGATGAGTTGAGACCAATACCTATACGCTTGCCGCTACCCAGGAAGTTGTCCTGCTGCAGGTTCAGGCCGAGAATCAGGCCCGCATCCTGGGCGAAGCCAAAGCTGGCACCAATGCTGCCTGAAGACTGTTCTTCTACCGTGTATTCCACGTCAATGAGATCGTCATGCCCCGCCACTTCAGGGGTTTCCACCGTGGCGCGACTGAAGAAGCCCAGGCGCTCCAGACGGATACGGGACTGTTCGATCGCGGCGGCAGAGGCCGGGGCGCTTTCCATCTGCCGCATTTCGCGGCGCAATACGTCGTCGGCGGTTTTCAGGTTGCCCTTGAAGCCGATACGCCGCACATAGGTGCGCTTGCCCGGGTCGACGAAGAATTTCATCGACACGGTATTATTTTCCTCATCCAGTTCGGGAATTCCCGTCACCTTGGCGAAATTATATCCCTCGTTGCCCAGCCGCCTGGTCAGGTATTCCTCGGTGGATGTCACCATCTGCTGGGAAAAGGTCTGGCCCTCGGCAACCAGCAGGAAGCGGCGCAGGTCGTCTTCAGGCAGCACCAGGTCACCGGACAGCCCCACGGAGCTGACCGTATACTTCTCGCCCTCGCTCACATTGGCGGTGATATACACCGCCTTCTTGTCCGGCGACACAGACACCTGGGTGGAGTCGATACGAAACTGCAAATAGCCCCGATCCATATAGTAGGAGGTCAGGGTTTCCAGGTCGCCGGTGAGTTTCTCACGAGAGTATTTGTCATCGTTGGTGAAAAAGGACAACCAGCCGGTGGTATGCAACTCGAACAGGTCACTGAGTTCCTCGTCACTGTAAACCTCATTACCTACCACGTTGATGTGCTTGATGGCTGCTACAGTGCCCTCATCCACGTTGATATTGACGGTAACCCGGTTGCGCGGCTCAGGGAGCACCTCGGTCTCAATATTGGCATCGTAACGGCCCTGCTGCACATACTGCCGCTGCAGCTCCAGTTGCATGCCCTCCAGGGTGGAGCGCTGGAATACCTGCCCCACTGCCAATCCCGCGCCTTTGAGCCCATCCAGCAGGGCCTCGGTTTCAATGGCTTTGTTGCCCTCGATATTGATTTCGCTGATGCTGGGACGCTCAGCCACTACCACCACCAGCACATTGCCGTCGCGGCCGATACGTATGTCGTCAAAATTTCCCGTGGCAAACAGGCTGCGTGCCGACGCCCGAATGGCGTATTCATCGATAGTATCGCCCACGGCAACAGGCAGGGCCGCAAACACGCTGCCCGCGGAAATTCGCTGCAAGCCCTCAACCCGGATATCGGCGATCACGAATGGCTGGGCAGATACCCACGGGGCTGTCAGCAACAGCACCAGGGCCAGTAATGTGGGAATGCGTTTAATCAAATTTCACTCAATAAAAGGACAATGCCCGCGGGCAGGAGTTTTTCGTTATCATTCACAATGTCGTCAGCGGGCGCTACAGGCGCGCGAAATCGTTGTACAACGCCAGCATCATAATCCCCAGCACGAGAAACAGCCCTACTTGATAACCGAGGGCCTGTATTTTCTCAGGTACCGGTCTCCCCGCCAATAGCTCCGCGGTATAAAACATGAGATGGCCCCCATCCAGCACCGGAATAGGCAACAGGTTCAGCACCCCGAGACTGACACTGAGCAAGGCGAGAAAACTGATATAGGATTCCAGCCCGGACTTGGCCGAAGCGGTCGCCACTTTAGCAATGGTAATGGGGCCGCTCAAGTTTTTTGGTGAGATTAGCCCCATAACCATCTTTTTGATGGAATTCAGGGTAAAAACCGTGAGCTCGCCGGTGCGCACGAAGCTGGCGCCAAGGGCTTCCAGGGGCCCGCGCCGGAACTGGCGTACCATTTCCGGGGGCATTTCCGGGAAGGCCACGGCAACGCCTACCCGACCAAAGGTTTCTCCGCCCTCTTCGGTGATGGCCTCGGGCACAATGTCCGTCTCAAAAATCGCTCCCTCGCGCTGAATCTCCAGCCTGATGGTCTGGCCCGGGCGGGCGCGCACATACTCTACCCACTGCATCCACAACAGCATTGGCGTGTCATCGGCACGCAGGACCTGGTCCCCAGGCTGCAGGCCTGCGGCCTGCGCCGGGCTGCCTGCGACCACATCCTCTACCACCGGGGGCACTTCAGGGGTGAACAGGGTAATTCCCAGGCCCGCGTAGAGATCCGGTTGCTCCTCCTCGGACAGCCAGTCCTGCAAAACGCCCTCGGACTCATACACCATGTCCGAACCGGGGTACTGCACGGAGAACGTGATGGTCCCGCTATCGCCGATACGATCCAGCAGGCGGAAGCTCAAGGCCTGCCAGGTCGGGGTTTTACCGCCGTCCACCGCCACGATTTCCTGGCCGGCCTCAAGGCCGGCAACGTAGGCGATGGAGCCGGGTTCGATGTCCCCGATGATCGGCGTATATCCGGTCTCGCCCGCCAGGAACAGGCCCCAGTAGGCCACTACTGCCAGGGCCAGATTGGCCAGCGGACCCGCGCTGACCACCGCGATGCGCTGTAACACCGGCTTGCGATTGAACGCTTGCTCCAGTTCGGCCTCAGGCACCTCCCCTTCCCGTTCATCGAGCATCTTCACATAGCCCCCCAGGGGGATCGCGGCGATGCTGTACTCGGTACCCAGTTTGTCACGCCAGCTGTAGAGCGATGTGCCAAAGCCTATGGAAAAGCGCAGTACTTTCACCCCACAGCGACGGGCCACCCAGAAATGTCCGTACTCGTGCACCGCCACCAATATGGCCAGGGTGCCCAGCGTAAGCAGTATCGTATAAATCAATTCCATCACGCGTTACTCATAAGAGAGAGCCCGCCTGCCAGGCCCGCCACAACGTCTGCGGCAAGCGCACGCGCCTCGGTATCTGCAGCTTCGACCACGGCCAGGCTAACCGGTTCAACACTAATCACCTGCGTCAGCGCCTGCTCTATCACCGCGGGTATATCAGTAAAGCGGATCTGTCGCCCGAGAAACGCGTCCACCGCCACCTCGTTCGCGGCGTTACAGATGGCCATGGCAGTGCCTCCGGCGGCTACCGCTTCACGCGCCAGGCGCAGGCAGGGGAAGCGGCCTTCGTCAGGGGCTTCGAAGTCCAGTTGCCCTGTAGCGACCAGGTCAAGTGGCGCCACGCCTGCATCGATTCTGTGGGGCCAGCCCAGGCCATAGGCGATAGGGGTACGCATATCCGGGTTGCCCATCTGTGCCAGTACCGAACCATCGCGATACTGCACCATGGAATGAATAATACTCTGGGGATGTACCACCACATCCACCTGCTGCGGGGCCAGATCGAAAATCCAGCAGGCCTCGATAAACTCCAGCCCCTTGTTCATCAGGCTGGCAGAATCCACCGAAATCTTGCGCCCCATGGCCCAGTTGGGGTGCGCGCAGGCCTGCTCCGGTGTGGCCTCGCGCATCCGCTCGTGGCTCCAGCAGCGAAAAGGGCCGCCGGATGCTGTCAGCAGCACCTTGCTCACCCCTTCCAGTGAGGGCCGGGCCCCGCGGTCGGCGGGCATACATTGAAAGATTGCATTGTGCTCACTGTCAATCGGCAGCAATTGGGCACCGGATTCCCGCACCGCCTGCATCAACAGGTGGCCGCCCATCACCAGCGACTCCTTGTTTGCCAGCAGCAGGGTCTTTCCCGCGCGGGCAGCAGCCAGCGTTGACGGCAAACCAGCGGCCCCCACGATTGCCGCCATGACCATATCCACTTCCGGGGCAGTCACCACCCGGGCCAATGCTTGCTGGCCGTGCAGCACCTCGGTGGAACACTTGTCCGGCATCCGCGTGTGCAGGTCCTGCGCGGCTGCCTCGTCCATCATCACCGCAAAGCGCGGCTGAAAGGTCTCACATTGAGCCAGCATGGCATCTACGGACGTGTTCGCGGCAAGGGCAAAGACCTGGTAGCGTTCCGGGTGTCGGGCAATAACATCCAGGGTATTCACGCCGATAGAGCCGGTAGAACCCAAAACGGCAACGCCTCGCTTGCCCGAGCTTATCACCATCCCGCCAGCACCAGACCCAGGGCGAAGACCGGAGCCGCGCCGCAGATACTGTCCAGGCGGTCCAGCACACCACCGTGGCCGGGCAGCAGGCTGCCACTGTCCTTCATACCACTCTCGCGTTTGACCATACTCACACCCAGGTCTCCGACCACGGATGCAAGCGCGGTACTAAGGGTGACAGCGATCACAGAAGCGAGGCCTATATGCGCCGCTCTATCGGGCAACAGGTACCACAACGCCAGGGCCAACAGCAGGCAAACGGCCATGCCCCCCCAGAAACCCTCCCAGGTTTTGGCGGGGCTGACTTTTTCGGCTAGTTTATGCCGCCCCCAGGTCTTGCCGGAAAAGTATGCGCCTATATCGGCAGCTGCCACGACCAGCACCATCACCACCACCAACACCCCGCCACGGGGGTAACTGAGCAGAAAAACTGCTGCAAGCCAGGCCGGCGCCAGGATCAGCAGACCCATCAGGCTGCGCATGAAGACCGTGCGCCACAGCACCGCACTCATGGGGTAACTCTTGACCCACAGCAGGGCAAAGGACCACCACAGGCATGCCAGGCCGAGAAACGGCTGTACCTGCGTTGCGGCGGGATCGCTACCCAGTTCGCAATACCGGTATAAACCCGCCATGACGGCGAGCACCATCAGCACATAGACTGCGCGGGTGACCGGGGACTGCCAGCCCGCCAGACGGGACCACTCCCAGGCACCAGCCGCCACCACAAGACCGAAGGCCGCTGCCAGAGCAGGAAGGGGCAGAAACATGATCCCTGCCAGGAACAAGCCCGCCATGATCAGGGCGGTGATTACCCGCTGTCTAAGCATCCAACTCACCCCCGGCCACCAGGCCATCCGGTTCACGCAGGCCATAGCGACGCTCCCTGCGACTGTAATCCGCCAGCGCCCGGGCAAATTCAAGCTCACCGAAATCCGGCCACAAGGTATTGGAAAAATAAAGCTCGGTATAAGCAAAGTGCCACAGCATGAAGTTGCTGATACGGGCGTCTCCACCGGTGCGAATACACAGATCCGGCTGTGGCAGATCGCCTAGGGCTACCGTGCTGTCTATCAATTCGGGGGTAATCTGCTCCGGCTGCAGCTGGCCCCGCTGCACCTGCCGGGCAAGCTGGCGCGCCGCCTGGGCGATATCCCAACGGCCGCCATAGTCTACGGCGATTACCATGGTAGCGCCCTTGTTGTGCTGGGTAAGATGTTCGGCCTGACGCATCAGTTTCTGCAGTCGTGCACTGAAGCGATCGCGCTTGCCGATAAAGCGCATGCGGATACCGTCCTTATGCAGTTCCCTGACCTCGTTGCGCAGGTAGACAGATAGCAGTGCGAGCAGGGCCCTGACCTCGGGCATCGGCCTACCCCAGTTTTCGCTGCTGAAGGCGAACAGGGTCAGAACTTCCACGCCATGGTGTTGGCAGGCGCGCAGTATTTCTCGCACGGCCTCCACGCCCGCCCGGTGTCCGGTGGGCCCGGGAACGCCTTCACGCGCAGCCCAGCGATTATTACCATCCATAATGATGGCAACATGGCGGGGAACGACAGTTATGAGGCTGTCTAGAGCACTTGCTTCGCTATCAGGTTCGGACACGAATTCGCCGTTCGAACCTAAATTTCCATCAGGTCGGCTTCTTTCACGGCCAACTGCTTTTCGATCTGCGCCACATAGCCGTCGGTCAATTTCTGCACCGCTTCCTGCCCACGGCGCTCATCGTCCTCGCTGATTTCCTTATCCTTGACCAGTTCCTTGAGCATTGCCATCGCATCGCGGCGCGCGTTGCGCACCGATACACGGGCGGATTCCGCTTCATGGCGCGCCTGACGGATAAAACCCTTACGCGTTTCTTCTGTCAGCATGGGCATGGGTATACGGATAACCTCCCCGGCGGTGGCGGGATTGAGGCCTAGATCAGACTTCATGATGGCCTTTTCGATGTCCGGAATCATCGATTTGTCCCATGCGGTCAGGGACAGGGTGCGGGCGTCTTCGACGTTGATGTTAGCCATCTGGTTAATCGGTGTCGAGGCACCGTAATATTCTACTTTCAGGCCATCCAGCAAACTGGGATGGGCGCGCCCGGTGCGAATCTTGTTGAAATTATGGTTCAGCGCTTCCACGCTTTTCTCCATGCGCTCGCGGGCTTCTGATTTTATGTCGTCAATCACTTTCCATTTTCCTCCCGGGCAAACCCGCTATTCGATCAGAGTACCGTCCTGGCCGCCCCTGACTATGTTCAGCAGTGCGCCTCTCTTTTCCATTTCGAACACGCGCACCGGCATGTTGTGATCCCGGCACAGGCAGATAGCCGTCAAATCCATCACCTCGAGTTTTTTATCCAATACCTCGTCATAGGTAAGACGGTCGTACTTGATCGCATCCTTGACCTTCATGGGGTCTGCGGAATACACGCCATCTACCTTGGTGGCCTTGAGTACCAGTTCTGCCCCGACTTCAATCCCGCGAAGGCAGGCCGACGAATCCGTGGTAAAAAACGGGTTACCGGTGCCGGCGGAAAAAATAACCACATCACCATTGCTCAGTGCCCGAATCGCCTTGCGGCTGTCGTAGTGATCGACCACGCCGCTCATGGGAATAGCGGACATCACCTGGGTGGCGATATTGCTGCGCTCCAGCGCATCGCGCAGGGCCAGGGCATTCATTACGGTGGCCAGCATCCCCATATGGTCCCCGGTTACCCGGTCCAGACCCGCCGACTGCAGCGCCGCACCGCGAAACAGGTTGCCACCGCCAACCACCAGGCCAACCTGCACGCCGATACCCACCAACTGACCCACTTCAAGGGCCATCTGGTCAAGGATTTTAGGGTCGATGCCAAAGTTCTCCTTGCCAGTCAACGCTTCGCCGCTAAGCTTGAGCAAAATGCGTTTGTACTTCTTGTCGACCGTTCCCGTTGGCATAAACATCCTCTCCAAAACTGGAGCGTATCTTACAGGACATCTGGCCATCTCCCTAGTGCCGCCCGGCAAAATTCTCATTTGCCCACTGCGCGAATTTGCGCCTCGCCGCCGCAGCTACTGCTGAGCAGGAAAGCCGGGCAGGCAAAAAAGGTTCATCGCTTATTAGCGGGGTGGTTGGCTAGGTGATCTTTAGCGCTATGCGGCCAGCTCGATCGCGCTATACCCCCGGCGTTCCGAACCCCAGTCACTTCGGTGGTACACCGCGA
>JARFQU010000019.1 GCA_029287595.1 Halioglobus sp.
GGCGGTGTACCAGTCATTTGGCCGCGACGGCAGTATCAAGCCGCGCATCGGCCTGGTGGTGCAGCCCGGCAACAGCGCCGTTCTGCCAGGTTATGAGCGCGATGACGACGGCTGGCGCTGGGACGTTGGCATGACTGCCAGACTGAGCGACGCAATTGAAATGAGTGTAGAAGCAGGCGTCGATGACGCCGATAACACCGAAGGGTTCTGGTTTGGTGGTCAGGTCAGCTACTCGTTTTAAGGTATAGAAAGTACATGCGGGGTGTTTCACTAGACCCTGCCACAGCAGCTCGCTATCTCCTTTGTACCCAGGCTCTAATCGCCATGGGGACGGTCGAGATAGCGACTGTTGTGCTTCCCCTTCACTTGCCTCTCGTATCGAGAGATTTAAAATAGCGCCTATGGAGTACCATAGGCGCTACCCTCGGTAGTGGGCTCTCATCATTTAGAAAGAATGTGTTTGCCGATCTTCAGCCAGCCAGAAACTTTTCAGCACAGGAGCAACAACCTTGAAACGCCTGGCCCTACCCTTTGCCATCATTATTGCAGGAGTCGCCCTGGCCGCGGTGCTGCTGGCTACGGGACCAACCCTGACCTCAAAATCGGTGGAATCCCTGGCGCCATTGGTGCGGGTACAGACCGTCACCTTGGAAGATGTGCCGCTTTCGACCCTGACCCACGGCACGGTAGCGCCCCGGACTGAAAGCGAATTGGTTGCCGAGGTGGCCGGGAGAGTGATCAGCGTAAACCCCAACCTGGTGTCGGGTGGTTTTTTTAATGCCGGTGAAGAGTTGTTGCGGATAGATCCCCTCGATTATGAACTGGCTCTGGAGCAGGCCAGGGCGGGCGTAGTGCAGGCCGAGAGCGACCTGGCCAACGCCCGGCGAGCCGCCAGCCGCCTGGACAGTCTCAGCGAACGTCAGCTCAGCAGCATTGCGCAGCAGGATGACGCAGTAAACAGGATGCGCATTGCCGAAGCCACCTTGCGTTCATCCCAGGCCCAACTGTCCCGGGCCGAGCGCGATCTCGAGCGCACCCGAATCCTCGCCCCCTATGAAGGCCGGGTGCGCAGCGAGCGAGTGGATATTGGTCAGTTCGTGAATCGTGGCAATGCCATCGCGACCATCTATGCCACTGATTACGCCGAGGTTCGCCTGCCCATCAATGATGAGGAGTTGGCCTTCCTCGACCTGCCCCTTGGTCCTGTCACGCAAAGCGCGCAAATCGAACCGGCCGCCCGGGTCACTATTACTGCGCGCTTTGCCGGAAAAGAACACCGCTGGCCCGCCCAGGTAGTGCGCACGGAAGGTGAACTCGATCCCCGGACGCGCATGATTAACGTGGTGGCCCGCGTCGAATCGCCTTATTCGCCTGCAGCGGGCCGGGCTCCACTGGCGGTGGGGTTATTTGTTGATGCCGAGATTCATGGCCGTTTAGCCAGGGACGTGGCTATCCTGCCCCGCTCGGCGGTGCGCCCTGACAACCAGGTACTGATAGTGGACGGCGAAGATCGGCTGCACTTTCGCCCCGTCACCGTATTGCGCACGGTAGCCGAGCAGGCCTATATCAGTGCCGGCCTTGCGGCGGGGGAGCGGGTCTGTATCTCGTCACTGGATACGGCACTGGCAGGAATGAGGGTTCGCGTCGCCGCTGCAGAGCAGGCCAGTATCGAGGCCAGTGGTGAGGCCCGTAGTGACAGTGGCGCCTTATGAAGGGCGCTATAGCCTGGTTCGCCCATAACAATGTTGCAGCCAACCTGTTACTGGGCCTGATTGTACTGTCGGGCCTGGTAGCAGTGGTGAAAATGCCGCAGAAATCGTTTCCCGATATCGATATTCCTATCATCTCAATCAGCGTAGCGTATCTGGGGGCGGCCCCCGAAGAGGTAGAGCAAGGTGTCTGCATACGGATAGAAGAGGAACTGGAGGGTGTTGAGGGCGTCAAGCAGATTCGCTCCAATGCCAACGAGGGTTCCTGTTCGATATCGGTGGAGCTGTTCGATGATACAGATTCCGGCAAAGCGCTGGATGAGGTAAAAAACCGGGTGGATGCTATCGACACGTTTCCGGTGGAAACTGAAAAGCCGATAGTCAACCTGGTGAGCGTGGTGCGTGCCGTACTCGACATCGCCGTCACCGGCCCGGATGATGAACGCACCCTGAAGGTTATTGGCCAGCAGGTGCGCGATGATATTGCGAAGCTGCCGGGCGTAACCCAGGTGGAGCTGCGTAATACCCGCCCCTATGAACTGTCTATCGAGGTCTCCGAAACATCATTGCGGCGCAATGGCCTGACTTTTGATGATGTGGCCGAGGCGGTGCGTAACAGTTCCCTGGACCTGCCCGGCGGTTCCATCAAGACTATCGGCGGCGAGATACTGCTGCGTACCAAGGGCCAGGCCTATTGGGGTAGTGAGTTTGAACAGCTGGTGCTGCGAACTGATCCCGATGGTACGCGCCTGTATCTGAAAGATGTCGCCACTGTGGTGGATGGCTTTGCCGACACCGACCAGATGCTGCGCTTTGATGGCAAACCGGCGGCGTTGATCCGGGTTTCGCGCATTGGCAGCCAGGACATTATTGATATCACACAGGCGGTAGGGGAGTATCTTGCCACTGCGGGTAGTCGCCTCCCCGAAGGTGTACAGTTGACGGTCTGGAACGACGGCTCAAAACTGCTGCGGGACCGTCTTGAAACCCTGCTTAACAGCGCGCGACAGGGCTTTCTGATGGTACTGATTGTGCTGGCGTTGTTCCTGCGACCTCGCCTGGCGTTCTGGGTCAGTGTCGGTGTGCCAGTGGCGTTTCTCGGTGCTATCTTCGCCAGTTTTATTCTCGGCCTGTCCATCGATGTCATCTCCCTGTTCGGCTTTATCCTGGTGCTGGGTATCCTGGTGGACGATGCTATCGTCGTTGGAGAGAATGTCCACGCTGTGCAACTGCAGAAGGGCGATCTGCTGGAAGGCGCTGTAGTCGGTACCCAGCAGGTCTCCCTGCCCGTTATTTTTGGCGTCTTGACCACGGTCGCCACCTTCATGCCCCTGCTTTTAGGCCCGGGCACTTTCGGTCAGGTGTTTGGCGTGATAGCGACAGTAGTCATGTGTTGCCTGACCTTTTCGCTGATTGAATCCCAGTTGATCCTGCCTTCTCATCTGGGTCACAGTCGCTCCGGGTCGGCAGCCAGTGAGATAGGACTGCTGTTGATTCCTATCCTTGGCATTGCATTGCTGGAGGTCGCCTGGGATGCACGCAGCTACATGGGCTTTGCCATTGTCACCCTGGTGTTGCTCTATGTGCTGCACCTGATCGGTGTGTCCAGGCCCGTGGCGGAAACACTGGTGAAGTTTCAGGAGCGTGTATCCAATGGCATTGAAACTGTCATTGATGTGCGTTTCCGGGCTCTGGTAGAGCGTGCCGTGGCGGCCCGTTATGTCGTCATCGCTCTTGCTATGGCGGCGTTTCTATCCGCGGTAGGTATCCTGGGTAGCGGCCGCTTACCATTCTCTTTTTTCCCGCCGCTGGAGTCAGACCAGGTCATCGCCCAGTTGACCATGCCCCTGGGTACACCAGCCTCGGTGACTGATGCCGCAGTACTACACCTGGAGCGGACCGCGCAGCAACTGCAGCGCGACCTCGAAATGGAATATCCCGCGGCCGCGCCGGTCACCAATATCCTGTCAGCGGTAGGCAGCCAACCCAGCAGCACAGGCGGCGGCGGACCCTCTTCCAGCGGCAGTCGCGTAGAAGGCGGTGGCCATCTGGGCGAGGTGACCCTGCAGTTAACGCCCAGCCAGTCGCGAGAGATTGATACCCGCACGGTGGCAAATCGCTGGCGGGAACTGGCGGGTCCCATCGCAGATGCGGTGGAGCTGAAATTCAGCACGTCCTTGTTCAACGCCGGGAACCCAATTGACATTCAGTTGGAGGGCGACAACGTGGATGAGTTGCGCATTGTTGCCGCAAAACTGCGCGACAAACTAGCCACCTACCCGGGGGTTATTGATATTACTGATTCGTTCCGCTCTGGTAAGCAGGAGCTCAAACTTGATGTTCAGCCCTCCGGTGAAGCCTTGGGATTGTCGCTGGCGACCCTGGCTCGCCAGGTGCGGCAGGCGTTCTACGGCGAAGAAGCCCAGCGCATCCAGCGCGGTCGCGATGACGTGCGAGTCATGGTGCGTTATACCGAGGCGGAGCGGAAATCGCTCGCTACACTCAATGACATGCGCATCCGTACACCCGATGGAGCCGAAGTACCTTTCCAGACGGTAGCCAGTGCGGAACTGGGCCGCGGCTACTCGACCATTCGCCGTGCCGACCGGCAGCGGATCGTCAGCGTCATAGCCGATGTCGACCGCGCCCAGATCACCGCCAACGAGGTATTGGCCGACCTGCGCGCCGGGGCTATCCAGCAGATCATGCGGGACTATCCACGTATAACCTACAGCCTGGAGGGCGAACAGGCAGAGCAGGGCGAGGCGATTGCCAGCCTGGTGCCCATGTTTGGTATCGCCTTATTCGTGATTTTTGCACTGCTGGCGGTGCCGCTGCATTCCTACAGCCAGCCACTGGTTATCATGAGTGTCATTCCCTTTGCCTTTGTAGGCGCTATCTGGGGCCACGTGATCATGAAATATTTTGGCATGGTGGCAGGGCTGGCAATGCCATCCGTAATGGGTTTTATTGCCGCGGCTGGCGTGGTGGTGAACTCCAGCCTGGTGCTGGTGCACAATGTCAATCAGCGCCGCAAGCTGGGGGAGCATTTTCATGGAGCGGTACTGCATGCCGCGGTATCACGCTGCAGGCCCATTATTCTGACTTCACTGACCACCTTTGTGGGCTTGCTGCCCCTTATGTTCAATCGCAGCGTGCAGGCTCAATTTCTGGTCCCCATGGCGGTATCACTGGCTTTCGGTGTGCTGTTCGCCACTCTGGTGACATTGCTGGTGGTCCCCTCAGGCTATATTATCCTCGAGGACATCAGGCGCTTTTTGGGCAGGCATAATCAGGCGATGGATGATACGGTGCAGGAGAAGGCTCCTTAGGTTCTCAGAGACTATGGAATTTCAATGATAGAAAAGGTTTCCTTCGCATCCGTGCGTCCGGCCAGGAGTCTTGATCTGCTGTCCCAGCAGGAGATGGCGTCCTTGGCCACCACAGACCAGGATTTGCACCAGCTGTTTCGACGCTGTGCGCTGGCCGTGCTGAATACCGGCGGTGATACCGATGACGCCCGGGAGGTATACCACCGCTATGAGGATTTTGACCTGCGGGTAGTACCGGAATCCCGGGGCGTGAAGCTGGAGTTATACAACGCACCGGCCCAGGCCTTTGTGGATGGGGTGATTATCGAAGGCATTCGCAATCACCTGTTCAGCGCCCTGCGCGACATCGTATTCACCCAGCACAAGTTCTCCAGTCAGGCATTCGGGCAGGCCTCGCCAACGGAAATAACAGACGCCGTGTTTCGCATCCTGCGCAACGCCGACGTGGTGCGCGCCAACCACCCCCCACGCCTGGTGATTTGCTGGGGAGGGCATTCGATCTCGCGGCTGGAGTATGACTTTTCCAAGGATGTGGGTTACCAGTTGGGCCTGCGTGGCTTTGACATAGCCACTGGATGCGGCCCGGGGGCCATGAAGGGGCCCATGAAAGGGGCCGCTATCGGTCATGCCAAGCAGCTGAATAAGCGCTCACGCTTTGTCGGTATATCTGAGCCGGGCATTATCGCAGCGGAGTCACCCAATGCCATTGTGAATGAATTGGTGATCCTGCCCGATATCGAAAAACGCCTCGAGGCATTTGTGCGCCTGGCGCATGGCATCATTATCTTTCCTGGCGGCGCCGGTACAGCGGAAGAATTGCTGTTCCTGCTGGGCGTAAAACTGCATCCGGCGAATGCCGGTATTCCATTCCCGCTACTGCTGGTGGCGCCCGAGGGCAGCGCTGGCTATTTCGACCAGATCAATGCTTTTCTGACCTCGGTGCTGGGGGAGGAGGCTGCTGCTCAGTATGAAATTATTTGTGGTGATGCAGTCGCCGCGGCCAGCCGTATGGCCAAACTGATCAAATCGGTGCGGCGCCAACGCATAAACGACCAGGAGTCATTCAGCTATAACTGGGGACTGGTCATTCCCGAAGACCTGCAAATGCCCTTTGATCCCAGTCACGCCAATATGGCGGCCCTGAAACTCCACCGGCAACAACCCGTCCACGAATTGATTGCCGAATTGCGCCGGGCTTTTTCCGGAATCGTGGCTGGCAACGTCAAGGAAGTGGGGGTTCGTGCGGTGGAAGCCCATGGACCGTACCAGTTACATGGCGAGTCCGAGGTGGTTGGCGCGCTGGCCGAGCTGCTGGCCAGCTTTGTCGACCAGGGCCGTATGACCCTGGACGTGGACAATTACCGCCCCTGTTTTGAGCTGGCGGATTAGCGGCTTTGGTTATGGGCACGGCAAATCTTTGTGCGCAGGCAAATACGGGAAAATAAAGCCGGGTTATCTGTTCATGAGGGCCAGCACCCTGTGCAAGGCCTTGTGTATGTCGACTTCGCCAACGGTAGATTTTTCCAACAGCATAGCGACCTCTTCTGTATTTAATGCATCATCCATTAGACGATTGATTTGGTCGGAAATAATTCTGCGGATCAGGCCGCGCTGCCGATTGTGCCTGCGTTCAACGAGTTCCCCGCTGCTGATCAAGCGCGCGTGATGTGCCGTTATGGCCTGCCATAACTCCAGTACGCCCTTATCAGTTGTGGCCACGGTTTCCATGATATCCGGCATGGATTTTGATGAGATGAGCGACACAGAGTCCAGCAGGTCCTTGCGCGTTTGCGCCGCGCCTGGCTTATCTGCTTTATTGATGGCGAAGACATCGCCCGCTTCAGTCAGGCCTGCCTTATTGGCCTGGATCTCGTCTCCCCAGCCGGGGTTGAGTACGACCAGTACCGTGTCCGCCAGGTTCATTATGTCCAATTCGACCTGGCCGATGCCCAGGGTTTCAATGATAACAACTGGCCACTTGCAGGCGTCAAATAAGCGTACAGCGGTGGATGTGGCGCGGGCCAGTCCGCCTTCCTCGCCGCGCGATGCCATGGAGCGGATGAACACCCGCTCTCCAAACTCCCCGCCTTGCATGCGCACCCGATCTCCCAGCAGCGCACCCTGGGAAAAAGGCGAGGAGGGGTCGATGGCCAGCACCGCGGCCTGGCCGAAGCTCTCAAGAGCGTGTGGAACCAGGCGGTTTATCAAGGTGGATTTGCCCGCACCCGGTGGGCCGGTGATACCAATAACAAAGGCTTCGCCTACCGGGGGAGTCAGTTGGCTTTCGATGGCCAGTAGATTCTGGTCGGCGCCTTCGATGACACTGAGCAGGCGCGCCAGCGCCGCGCGCTTGCCATCCAGTGCAGCGCTGATCAGTTGCTGGATGTCATGCAAGCTTCGCTCCCCCGTCAGTCGGCTGACCTGCCGGTGAGCCGGTCTGCCGCTGCGACGATATCGACAAGTTGAGAACCCGGGGGGAATACTTCCACATCGAGCGCCTCCAGTTGCTTCTTCGCATGCGGTGGTACAGTGCCGCCGGCGAAGATGGGAACATCAGGGCGCGCCTCACGCACTGAGTTGACAGCGCGCAGTGCGACATTAATATGTCCGCCGATATTCAGGCCCACCAGGTCGACATCTTCGTCGACGGCAGCGCGCACGATATCATCGGTGTTGGCCATGCCGATCATGATCACCTCGAACCCGGCATCGCGTAATGCCCTGGCCACGATGGTGGGGCCGCGCCAATGTCCGTCCAGCCCGGTTTTAGCCATCAGGATTCTTTTCTGGCTGTGGTCCATGTCGTGAGCTCCTAGGTTTGGATCGGGGTGTTCCAATCACCGAAAACGTCGCGGTAAATATCGCCAATTTCACCCAGCGTCACTTCGGCTTCCAGCGCATCGAGCATGACGGGCATGATGTTTGTCTCCGAGCGACAGACCGCCTCGAGGTTTTTCATGGCGGCGCAGGCACCTGCCTCATGTCGGGTCCTCAGCGTTTCCTGCAGTCGCTCGGTGGCGACATCAAAGGCGTCATCGGTGCCCATGAAGCCATCTACCTCAAATGGCGACTCGTCTTCCCTGGCGCAGGTAACTCCCACGATATGCTGCTCCCCCGATTCCAGCGCCATGAATTCGCTGTGCTGGTTTTCGGCAGCTTTGGCGTGCAGCCAGCCCGAGTCCAGGCTCGCCAGGTAACCTCCCTGTTGTTGTATTTCCTCGAAAAACTCCCAGGCTTTTTCCGCCAGTTGTGCGGTTAGGGTTTCCACGTAGTAGGAGCCCCCCAGTGGGTCGGTAACCGCACAGAAATTGGTTTCCTCCTGGATGACCTGCTGAATACGCAGCGACATCTGATGAGCGTGTTCGGAGGGAATGGAGAGTGCTTCATCGTAGCCCGACACACCGAGTGACTGAACGCCACCCATGGCCGCAGTCAGCGCCATAAGGGTGCCGCGTACGATGTTATTCAGGGGCTGCTGGTACGTCATCTTTGAGCCAGCGGTAACACAGTGAATTCTCAGGTTGGCGGTCTTTGGGTCGGTGATGTTGTAGCGGGAGCGCAACAGGTCGCTCCACATCAGGCGCGCGGCGCGCAATTTCGCCGCCTCCTCGAAAATATGGATCGATGCCCGGAAGCTGACACCGGCACAGCCTTTGGCTGCCTGTTCCAGGGGAACATTGCCGCGACGCTTGATTTCGTCCAGGTATTCAACTGCATTGGCGAACAGGGTGCCCAGTTCCTGGTCGGGGCTTAGTCCGGTATCGGCAGCGTTATATCCGGCTATGGACACCGGCACCCAGCGCGGCAAGTGCTCTCCGCAGAATTCGATAATGTCCGTATTGAAGCGCAGGCCCGCGTCGGTCGGAATCTGTTGCTTGGTGACGCAACCCAGGTAGGTGAGGTTAAAGTCGCTCTGGCCAGTACCGGCGATTTTGCTGAGGTCATAGCCGCGTTTTTTTGCCACGGTCCAGTAGCCGGCCAGGGCAAAGGGCGCGTGTTGCACCACCGCACCTCCCGCGTGACCGAAGCTGGTGTCCACAGGCAGTCCGTCGAGACAGATGGCGATGTCGCGGACGCTCTGCATCACGGCCCCGGTGAGGCCTACATCCTCCCGGCGAGCGACCACTTCAGGGTGATCAACATTGTAGCAGTGGTCCGCCGTGTTGCGGTCGTGCTCCATGATGAAGCCCGTTTCCCCATTTTTCAGCAGGAACTTGATCCGTTCATTTTCGTCTTCGGGTTTGCCAAAACCGCTGAGTTGAAAAATTCTCCAGGGCTTGCTGCGATAGCCAGTGGGATGCCATCCACGATGATAGGGGGCATCGCCGGGGGCGCTGTGCACACGATGTCTGTGCGATTCGGGAATGTCCTCGGCCGTGTAGTAATTCTTCAGCTCGATACCTGAGCTGGATCGAATCACGCCGGGGGAGTCTTTGGTATTCATATTAGGTAACTCCACCTATTGCGGGTACCGATGTTATATTTTATTTACCCACATTACCAGAGCTTTACTACGGTCCTTGATGCTGCTATGTTCATGCCTCGGGCAATAATTATAAAGCTGTCTGGGGGTAGTAAGTTTGGCCAATCCAACTTCATCCATGCTCCAACTCACGACCACCGAGCGTGTCCATATGGGCAGCCGCGCTGCTGATGTGCTGCTGCAGGAGGCGGAGCTACTTGGCGCCAGGCGTATTTTCCTGCTGGTCAGTACTTCGCTACAAACCAACACTGATGAAATAGACCAGATTTGCCGGGCACTGGGCGACCGTGTTGCCGCCGTGCACAGTGGTATTCCACCTCATGCGCCGCGTTCAGCGGTGCTGGCGGCGGCGGCCGTGGCCAGGGAGGCGTCTGCCGATCTGATTGTCACAGTCGGCGGTGGGTCGGTGACCGACGCGGGCTCGATTATTGCGTTGGCGCTGAAGCACGATCTTGTACACCACGATGACCTGGAGCCATACCATGTCTACGTCGAGGATGATGGCGCGGTAATCAAACCTCAATTTGAAGGCCCGGATGTACGGGTCATTTGCTGCCCTACCACGCTCTCAGGCGGGGAATTTAACCCGCTGTCTGGGGCTACGGACGAGGTCATTGGTCACAAACAGGGCTATGAGCATCCCCTGATGGCTCCTGTCAGTATCGTGCTCGACCCGGCACTGACAGTGCATACGCCCCAGTGGTTGTGGACCTCGACCGGGATAAGATCACTCGATCATGCACTGGAGACCCTGGGTTCCCTGCAATCAGATCACTTCAGCGATGGTATGGCTGACAGTGCTTTACGCTTGCTGGTGTCTGCCCTGCCGGCGGTGCAGGTAGACCCTGCTGACCTGGACGCGCGACTGCGTTGTCAGGTGGGCGCCTGGCAGTCCATGCTGCCTGTCATAGGGGGTGTACCCATGGGCGCCAGCCACGCCATCGGTCATATACTGGGTGGCACCTGCGATGTACCGCATGGCTACTGCTCCTGTGTTATGGCGCCGGCTGTCCTATCTTTCAATCTATCGGCTAACGAGCACCGACAGGCGCGTATCAGCAACTGCTTCGGCAGCCCGGGCAGGGCGGCAGCCGAACTGGTAGACGAATTTATTGCCGGCCTGGGTATGCCGCGCACTCTCTCGGCGGTCGGTGTCGGGGAAGAACAGTTTGACCACATTTCCGAGTATACGATGCTGGATTTCTGGGCGAGGACCAATCCGCGACAGATTGCTGAACCAGCGGATGTCAGGCGTATTCTTGAGATGGCGCGGTAGGAAGTGGTGCTGTGAGTAAGCTAGCTTTGCGGGAACCGGCCAGGGATATAGGCGGATTGAAAGAGGAAATCTCTGATTTCAAGCGCCGGAGAATCCGCGAAGAGGCCTGCCATTTGTTCTATCGACAGGGTTATGAAAGCACCACCATCGATGCGATAGCGCAAGCCCTGGATGTGACCAAGCCCTTCATCTATTCCTACTTCAAGAATAAAAGCGAACTCCTGTTTGAAATCTGTCGTACCGGTATCGAGTTATCGCTAGAAGCCATAGAGCAGGCGGAGAAAGATAACAGGGCACCCGGGGAGAGATTGAAGCTGCTGGTTGATAAGGTGATGAGAATTATCGTCGATAACCAGGAGTATATTGTTGTCTACGAGCGAGAGGAGAAGAACCTTGAGCCGGAACTGGCCAGGGACATCCGTAAGCAGCGTAGTTTGTTCGATCATCGCCTGGCGACAATATTGGAAGCGGGCAGCAACAGCGGGGATTTTGCTATACGCGATCCCGTGATGACAGCAACGACCATCAGCGGGATGATGACCTGGGTCGCTTTCTGGTATTCGCCCAATGGGAAGTGGTCGGAGGCGGAGATTATCACTCACGTGATATCGATGATAGAGGCGGTGGTTCGCGGTCATACTGATTCAGAAATGGAACCCGAGAAAAAGCGTATGGGGAAGCTGGCATGACATCAAGCTCCGTAACATCAGACCCCAGGATCCCGGCAAGGGACAGGTGCGTGACCCGTTACCTGCTGCAGCGCTGGGATCGAGAAATCCCTGACAAGGTATTCGCTGTATTTGAGGACGGCGAGAGTTGGACCTATGCCCAGCTGCACACCAGGGTTATTAGCCTTGCCGGTGGTCTGGCGGCCGAAGGCGTATCCAGGGGCGACCATGTGGCCGTTTGGATGTTTGATGGCAAGGAGGCCATCCTGACATTTTTTGCCATCAATTATCTCGGCGCCGTATTCGTCCCGTTTAACACTGCCTACAAGGGGAAAATTCTTGAGCATGTGCTGGATAATTCTGACGGCAGGCTACTGGTTGCCCACAGCCAACTGCTGGAGCGCCTGGAGGGTATCAACACGGCCAGTATCCGCAAAGTGCTTTGCGTTGGGGAAGTGCCCGAGTTGGTTGCGCTGGAAACCTGTACGTATGCGGACGCAGCCCAATCTACAGCTCCGGTACCCGAGCTGGATAGTCCTATAGAACCCTGGCACACGCAGTCAATTATTTATACTTCTGGTACCACAGGACCCTCCAAGGGGGTGCTGTCGTCCTACCTCCATATTTTTACCAATGCAGGCCCGGAGACATGGCACTTTGTCACCGGAGAAGACCGTTTCCTGATAAACATGCCCATCTTTCATATCGGTGGCATGGGCGTCATTTTCGTCATGCTTTGCCGCGGTGGTTCTATTGCCGTCATGGATTCCTTCACCACAGAGAAGTTCTGGCCCTTCGTCAGGGAAACCAAAACCACCAGTGTCTTCTTGTTAGGTGTGATGGCGACCTTCCTGTTGAAAGCGCCACCTGCAGCAGATGACAAGGATCACGATGTCAGGGTGGCGTTCATGGTGCCACTGACAGAGACCTGTACCGAGTTTACAGAGCGTTTTGGCGCCGATGTGTACACCATTTTCAATATGACCGAGATCTCCTCGCCGATTGTGTCGGAGCCCAATCCCACCCGGCGCGGAACCTGTGGCAAGGCTCGCCCCGGCGTGGAGGTAAGGTTGGTGGATGAAAACGACTGTGAGGTCGCTACCGGCGAAATTGGCGAAATGATTGTCCGGACTGACCGACCCTGGGGTATGAACTCCGGTTATTACAAGCGCCCGGAAGCCACGGCCGAGGCCTGGCGCAATGGCTGGTTTCACACCGGTGATTGTTTTCGCATGGACGAGCAGGGTTATTACTACTTCGTCGACCGGATGAAAGATGCCATTCGTCGACGGGGAGAGAATATTTCCTCCTTCGAAGTCGAGGCCGAGGTGGTAGCGTACTCCGCTGTGCGCGAAGCTGCAGCCTATGCGGTGCCCAGCGAAATAGGCGAAGACGAGGTGATGATTGCCGTTGCTCCGGTAGATGGCGATGGCATCGATGAACACAGCCTGATGACGTTCCTGGGTGAACGCATGGCGTACTTCATGATTCCCCGCTATATAAGAATTCTCGATGAATTACCCAAGACCCCTTCGTCGAAAGTGATGAAACATCTGCTGCGTGAGCAGGGTGTCACCGCAGATACCTGGGACAGGGAAAAACATAATGTCCGTTTCAAGCGGGAGAAACTTGGCGGCTGAAGCAGGCCGCGCAATCGATGAATAACAATCACGGAGCATGATTTTAACCCGACTAAAACCACTAAAATATAAAGGTGTGATAATTATGAATAAGCGTACCGCAATTTACATCAGTGTCTTAAGCACACTTGCCTACTCGGGCGTGGCTGCCTCCCAGGATATGCTGGAGGAGGTTATCGTTACCGCTACCAAGCGCCAGTTGGCGCTGGAGGATTTTGCGGGAGCGGCCAATGTGATCGGAGCAGATCAGCTTCGTCCCGGGGGTATAGAAAGTGTGCGAGATATGGTGGTTGATATCCCCAGCCTTTCGATTGGCGACCAGTTTGGATTCGCCCGGGTGTTCATGCGCGGTATCGGTATGACCAGTATCGATATTGGTGGCGAGGGGGCGGTGGCGTTCCTGCAGGATGGCGCCATTATCCCCAGGCCGGCGGCACAGCTTATGGGCATGTTTGACCTGGCGCAGGTTGAAGTGCTGCGCGGCCCCCAGGGCACGCTTTACGGCAGGGGAGCGACTGCCGGTGCTATCAATATGGTCACGCAGAAGCCCGGCGATGAATTTGGCGGCTACGCCAATTTAACAGCCGGGGATTACAGCCTGTACAGTTTCGAAGGCGCGGTGGATGTGCCCATGGGTGATGCGCTGGCAATGCGCCTGTCCACCAAACTGGAGCAGCGCGATGGTTACGGCGAAAACAAGTTCAGCGGTGATGATGTGGACGACAGGGATGCCCAGGCCTATAGGGCAACCTTTGTGTATGATCCGGGTGGTGCCTGGGATGCTACCTTGTCGGGGCAGTACTACAAGGAAGATGACAATAATTATGCCTTTCACTACTTCGGGGTTTCTGAAGGCTCATCCCTCGACGTGCCGTTGGCGGTACCGATACTCGGTGGCAAAACCGTTGATATGGTTGGCGGCGATATCTATGACATCAACTCCGACCAGGAGGCGATCAATGATCGCGATGGTTATCTGATCAACCTCACACTGAGATATGATATTAACGACAATACGAACATTCGTTCGATCAGCTCATGGCAGAATATGGATCGTTTCCTGAGGGATGATCTCGATTCCACTGATGTCGATTTATTCGGCCAGAACAATTACACGGAAGAGAGTGACTCATTCGGTCAGGAATTTATTCTCAATTGGAGTGTTGATAATATAGACGTTCTGGCAGGTGTGATGTATTTCGAAGAAGATCTCTACGGCAAGGTCTTTGTCCCTCTGACTAATATTTGCTTTCTACTGGCACCCGATCTTTGTGGTACTGAAATAGGTGACGCGATCAACAGTGGCAAGTATCTGCAGGATGGAGATGTTGACATCACTGCCTATGGTGCTTTTGCAGAAATTACTTACGATATTTCAGAGCGATGGAGCGTTATCGCGGGCGCGCGTTACAACTATGAGGAGCGCGACGGGACCGGTTCGTTTATCTTCGAGGCGGCTGGCTTGGACGTTAATACCGATCAGGATGAAGACTGGGATGAGATAACTCCACGCTTCACTGTCCAATATTCCCCTAACGAAAACGCCATGTTATATGCCACTTACACCGAGGCGTTCAAATCCGGCGTCATTAATACAGGTTCGACCAGTCCGCCGCTTGATCCGGAGACCGTTGATGCCTATGAGATAGGCTTCAAAGGCGGAAATGCGGATGGCTCGCTGAGATATTCAATCGCCGGATTCTACTATGACTACCAGGATCTGCAGATTTCGTTCGTGAATGCCGATAGTGTGGTGTCAACGATTAACGCTGCCAAGGCAGAAAACTACGGCGGTGAAATTGAGGTCTCTGCCGGTCTGGGTGCTGGCTGGACGGTCGATTTCTATGGCACGTATTTAAGTGCCGAATACGACGAGTTTATAAACGGTGACTATGCCAATGGCTTCGCCCTCACAGACCTGAGTGGCAACACCTTGCCCAACGCGCCGGAATATACGGCGAAGCTCGGCGTTACCTGGGAGACGGGATTGGGTAATGGAACATTGCGAATACACGGTGAAGCCTATCACCAGGATGAAGTTTATTTCACCGAGTGGAATCGCGAGGACGCATATCAGGACTCCTACGAGCTGTACAATGCGAACATTGATTACGAGTTTGCCGGTGGGGATTGGTTAGTGAGCGTGTGGGGCCGTAATCTGGATGATGAAGAGGTGATTTCGAATAATATCATTACAGCCCCGCTATACGATTCGCTGCGGGTTGGCTCAATGTTGCCACCCAGGACCTACGGCGCCAGCCTGCGTTTCAATTTCTGATCCCGATTCACTGGCCGGTCTGAAAGGGCCGGTCAGTCGAGCATACCCGGGCGACACTCGGGTAAACGCGCATGCGAGAGTTTAATGGACTTTTCCCAATATAGTTTTAATCCCGTTGATCACGAGTTTCTACAAGATCCCTATCCGGCCTTCGCCTATCTGCGAGATAAAGATCCTGTGCATTGGTCGGATCTCGGCCTGTGGGTGGTCACCCGCTTTGAGGATTGTCGCGCAACGCTCGTAGGTAAGCATTTCGGACAGGGCGATTTTGTAAAGAATATCCAGTTGTTCTACGGGGATGATTTCGACGTGATGTCACATCCGTCCTACGCCTGGCGGTCCCGGGTGTTTGTGATGCAGGATCCCCCGGCGCATACCCGGGTGCGAGGGCTGGTGTCCGGCGCGCTTTCATTGAAGCGTATCCGCGCTATGGAACAGAGAATTCGCCAGCTCGCGGTGCAACTGCTGGATGACTTTGATCGTTCTGGCAGTGAAAATTTCATCACTGATTTTGCCTACCAGTTTCCCACCCGGGTCATGTGCGATATGCTGGGTATGAGCGACGAGGAATATCCGCCGGAGTTGTTGTTGAAGCTGAATCAGGCGATTGCCGATTCATTTATCGTATTTGAAACCCGGGCCTTGTCGCAGGCAGAACTTGATCGCGCCGACTCGCAGATGCGTTTTCTGACCGGCGTGTTTGACGAGTTGTTTGCGCGGCGACGAGCTCACCCGGAGGACGACCTGACCACTGCCATGCTCCAGTCCCAGGAGGGAGGGGATACGCTGACGCCTGAGGAACTGAGCACCTCGGTGATAGGGCTTTTTGGCGCGGGTTTTGAAACCACCGCCCACATGCTGGGCAACGGCATGTACTGCCTGGGTAAATACCCCGAGCAGAGGCAGCACCTGGTGGATGATCCGGGTCTTGCGGCCCATGCCACAGAAGAGATTCTGCGCTACGAATCGTCCTTGCAGGCAAGCTACCGCACTGCTCTGGCGCAGCAGACCATTGCGGGTCAGACGATAGAGAGGGGACAGCGGGTGCTGGCGATTGTAGCGGCTGCCAACCGCGATGAGACGCACTTTGACAACCCCGAGGTGTTTGATATCTCGCCCCGTGAGCAAAAACCGCTGACCTTTGGCGGCGGTATTCACTACTGTGTAGGCGCCGAACTCGCCCGGCTGGAGGGCAGGGTATTCTTTGAGGAACTGGTGCAGCGGTATCCGAACTTTTCAGTCGACGTGGACAATGCCCGCCTGCGCCAGGCCTTTCTTTTCAGGGGGTTTGAATACCTCCCGGTTTACCTGCAAGGAAAATAGAGTCTGTCCAAAAAACTCACGGGCGGATTATATTTTCTGTGAGAAAGGGCCTCTACGTTTGGCATGATCATGTTTATTGGCATGCTAAAGGCTATTAATGGCGATTTTTCTGCGCTGTGCTATTTTGAAAGTAGTGTCAATTTTCGAATAGCCGCATACTCAAGTAAGGAACCATATTATGAAATTGATGGGCTTCACAGGCTTTTCCGCGCTGCTGGTGGCTGCGCTCTATGTTCCTTCTGGTCTGGCCCAGGACGCAATACCCACCAGGGACCAGCTGTCGCGGGTACATGGTACGACAGAGTTTTCACCTTACGCCGGCCGTTCCTTCCCCACCAAAGTCCTGTTTGGTGATACGCACCTGCATACTGCGATTTCCGTTGACGCGGGCACCATGAATCGCCTGGGCCAGGAGGATGCTTACCGCTTCGCCCGCGGCGAGGAAGTGGTGTCTACCGGTGGACTGCGCGCCAAGCTGTCGCGTCCGCTGGACTACCTGGTGATCTCAGACCACGCTGAGATGTATGGGTTGATGCCCAAGCTGCTGGCCGGGGACCCTGGTATCCTGGCCACTGAGCAGGGTGCGCGCTGGTACAAGGAGCTAAAAAGCGGAGACCGGGATCGTATCTTTAATTCGGCGATGGAAATTGTCGCCTCACTGCAACAGCCTGATCCGCCGTTTAAAAACGACCAGCTGGTGCGCGATGCCTGGCGCGAATACACCGCCCTGGCGGATCGCTACAATGAGCCCGGGCATTTTTCCGCCATTATCGGCTATGAATACACCACCCGCGGGGGTTTTAACCTGCACCGCAATGTGCTGTTTAGGGGCGATGCAGCGGAGGCGAACCAGACCGCGCCTTTCTCCCAGTTTGACAGCCAGAACCCCGAGGATTTATGGCGTGATCTGGAAGCCTTTGAGAAAAAATCCGGGGGGGATGTCCTGGCGATTCCACACAATGGCAACCTGTCCAATGGCTTGATGTTCTCGGACAAAACCAATGCCGGTAAGCCGCTGACGCGCGAGCTGGCGGAACTGCGAGCGCGCATCGAGCCGGTGGCGGAAGTGACCCAGATCAAGGGTGACGGGGAGGCTCACCCCTACCTGTCGCCAACCGATGAGTTCGCCGACTACGAAACCTGGGACGCCGCCAATCTCGATGGTACCGAGATCAAAACCAGGGATATGCTGCAGTATGAGTACGCCCGCTCCGCTTTGCGCAAGGGTTTACAGTTGCAGAAGAAACTGGGGGTTAACCCGTTCAAGTTCGGCATGATCGGCAGTACTGACGCCCACACTTCGCTCGCTGCCGTGGAAGAAGAAAACTTTTTCGGCAAGCACTCCGGGGTGGAGCCGGAGGTGCATCGCTACAAGCATATGGTGATCAGGTCGCCCAAGGATCCGGAACTCACGGTGTACGGCTGGCAGCAGGCCTCTTCCGGTTATGCCGCTGTGTGGGCCACGGAAAATACCCGGGAGGCTATTTTCGATGCCTATGCGCGCAAGGAAGTGTATGCGACCACCGGCTCAAGGATGGCGGTAAGGTTTTTCGGTGGCTGGGAATTTGCGCCCGAGGACGCACAGTCGCGCTTGCCCGCCGGTGTGGGTTACACCAAGGGCGTGCCCATGGGGGCAGATATGAGGGCGGCGCCTGCGGGTAACAAGGCGCCGAATTTTCTGGTAGGGGCTATGAAGGATCCCTACAGCGGTAACCTTGATCGTATCCAGATTATAAAGGGCTGGATGGACAAGAGCGGGAAAACCCATGAAAAGGTCTATGATGTGGCCTGGAGTGACGGGCGCAAGCCAGGTGCAGACGGCAAGCTGCCGGCGGTGGGCAGTACGGTAGACGTTAAGAACGCCACCTGGACCAATACCATTGGCTCGCCGGAATTGATTACCGTATGGACTGATCCGGATTTCGATCCGAAACAGGCCGCCTTTTACTATGCGCGGGTAATCGAGATCCCGACACCGCGCTGGACCGCTTACGAGGCCCTGCGTTTTGACGTGGAAATGCCGGCAAATGTTCCTATGACGACCCAGGAACGCGCCTACACATCACCGATCTGGTATACGCCCTGATAATCACCTGTATGCAAGCGGCCGCAGCAATACGGCATAACGCAGGGTAGGCGTTTCGTTGTAAGCTTGGCCGCTGTTATTACATTCAGGACGAAACGATGAATCTCTCCAGTCTTAAGGATTACCGGGTGTTACCCGTGGTTACCGCGGTTGATGCCGAATCAACGGTGAAGCTGGCCCGCGCGCTGCAGCGCGGCGGTATGAAAGCCATTGAAATCACCCTGCGCACACCTGCCGCGCTGGACAGCATGGTGGCGGTGCAACAGGAGGTGCCGGATATTCAGGTGGCGGCGGGTACGGTTAACTCGCCGGGAGACCTGGAAAAAGTGCTGAATATTGGCGTGGAGCTGGCCCTGAGCCCCGGTGCCACTCCGGAACTGTTGCGCGCAGCCGCCGATTCCCCCATTGCATTCGTTCCGGGGGTCGCCACCGCGTCTGAGGTGATGCGGGGTATGGCCCTTGGCTTCGAGGTATTCAAACTGTTTCCCGCGGTAACCGTGGGCGGGAAAGGGATGTTGAACTCCCTGGGCGGCCCCTTTCCCGATATTCGTTTTTGCCCCACCGGGGGCCTGAATGCGGATAACTTTCGCGACTACCTGGCGCTGCCCAATGTGGTGTGCTGCGGTGGTTCCTGGATGGTGCAGGCAGAGCTGGTTGCACAGGGCAACTGGGAGGAAATCGAATCGCTGGCGCGACAGGCGATGTCCTAGTAGGGGGCCGGGGCAGGGCGCCAGGATAGGGCGCTAGGGTAGCGTGGCTAGCTGCCGGCACAGCTCATTAGCCCCCAGAAGAATGCGTGCCGTAGGGCGTTGCACATGATCCGGTGGCACAAAAAACAAAGCGTCGTTGCGCACCGCTTGCAGTGAATCGTAGGCGCGCCAGTCATCCAGCCATTCCGGTCTTGCGGTGTCCATGCCGCTGGCGACAATGGCGTCCGGATCTCTTGCCAGTACCGACTCGATATTGATTTTTGGTGCCAGGGTAGTGGCGTCGGCAAACGCATTGACGCCACCGCACAGGTTCATCAATTGGCTGATCAAATGCTGGCCGTTCACGGTCTGCAGTGGCTCATTCCAGATCTGGTAGAACACCGACACCGGCTGCTGGCGCCGATATTGCCGCTGCAACGCCGCCAGGGCCAATTCAATTCGTTGCGCCTCGGTTTCACTGGTGGCCTGGGTGCCGGCCAGTTTACCAATGGCCCTTATGGTGTAGGGTATGTCTGCCAGTCGCCGCGGTTCACTCACAAACACAGGAATACCCAGGCGCTCCAGGGTGGCCAGGGTGTCCATGCCATTTCCCGAGCCCCACAGCAACACCAGGTCCGGCTGCAGGGCGACCAGTGCTTCCAGGCTCCAGGACTGGAAGTTGCCCACCCGCGGAATATTTTTCGCCTGCTCGGGATAGTCACTGTAGCTCACAGTGCCCACCAGCTTGTCCCCGGCGCCGGCACTGAAGACGTTCTCTGCGATGTGCGGGGAGAGCGCTACGATGCGGTTTGCCGGGGCCGCCAGGCGTACTTCGCGATCACTGAAATCTCTGACGACGATTTCTGCTGTTGCCGCGGCAATGCCCATCCCCAGCACCAACAACAGGGCGGCGCAGAAACTGAAAACATGTCCGGGTCGCGGTGAATGCCTCACTGGATTACCAGGGGTATGTCCAGGGCGGGGTGCGTATTGACGGTAACCTCCACCCGAAACACTTCGCGAAACATCTCTTGGGTAAATATTTCTTGCGCTGACCCCAGTGCCTGCTGCCGGCCCTGTTCCAGCACCAGGCACAGGTCGGTATAGCGTGCGGCCAGGTTGAAGTCGTGCAGTACCATCACCACCGCGCTGCCCTGGCTGGCCAGTCTCCTGGCACTTTCCATAATCAATTTCTGGTGCGACAGGTCCAGTGCAGCCGTGGGCTCGTCCAGCAGTAGCAGGCGCAGGGGTGCATCCTGCGCCCGCCACACCTGGGCGAATACCCTGGCCAGTTGCACCCGCTGTCGCTCGCCTCCCGACAGTTGCGTGTAAAGCCGCTGGCGCAATGCGCAGGTATCCGTGGCTTCCAGGGTGGCCGCCAGCACTTCCCGGTCAACGCTGCTGCCGGTAGCGTGAGGTGTGCGCCCCAGGAGCACCACTTCTTCCACTGTATAGGGAAAATTCAACGACGATTGTTGCGGTAATACCGCCTGGGCGCAGGCTCTTTGGCGAATGGACCAGTCGGCAATGGGACGATTGCCAAGCAGCATTTCGCCCGCTGTTAGGGGCGTGGCGCCACACAGCAGGTTGAGCAGCGAGGTTTTGCCCGCCCCATTAGGTCCCAGAATCCCTAGTACCTGCCCGGGGGCCAGTTGCAGGTTAATGTCCTGTAGCAGGGCCCTGCCCCAGGGCGCGGCGCAGGCTGCACGCAGGGACAATAACGTATCCATCATTGCATTCCGTACTGGTAGCGTCGGCGCAGCAACGAGATGAAGAAGGGCACGCCTATCAGGGCTGTGACTACTCCCACGGGTAACTCCGAGGGCGCCATGACGGTGCGGGCAAGGGTGTCGGCGAGCAACAACAGGCATGCTCCGGCCAGGGCGCAGGCGGGTATCAGGCTGCGGTGATCGGGACCGATCAGCAAGCGCACGATATGCGGTACCACCAGTCCTACGAAAGCGATGGTACCGGCGAGTGCGACACTGGCCCCGACCCCGACGGCTACCCAGATGATCAGTCCCCATTTTATCCGGTCTACATCTATGCCCAGGTGACGCGCTTCAGACTCGCCCAAAAGCATGGCGTTGAGGGCCGCGGCGTAGCGCGGCAATGCCAGTAACACCGCGCCGCCGACAATCCCGGCAATCAACAGGCGTGGGTAATTGGCGCCATCCAGGCCGCCCATGCGCCACAGACTGATGCGCCGCAGCATGTCATTGCTGGCGTGGTATTCCAGTAAGCTGCCGACGCTGCCGGCCAGCGCGGTCACCGCTATACCTGCCAGTAACATGGTCGCCACGGAAGTACCGCTGCCTGACTGGGCCAGCCGATAGACCATCGCTACTGTCAGCAAGCCGCCCAGAAACGCTCCCAGGGATACCAGGCTGAATCCCAGGTAACCGCTGATGGCGCCGCCGGCTGTAACAATGGCCAGGCTGGCGCCCAGTGAGGCACCTGCGGTTACGCCGATTAATGATGGATCCGCCAGGGGATTGCGAAACAGGCCCTGGGTGGCAGCGCCGGTGCTGGCCAGCACTGCGCCTACCAGGGCGCCCAGCAGTGCTCGTGGCAGTCTGATCTGTCCTATGATGACTGTCGCCTGGTTAGCATCCCCGCCCCCGAGAGTGGCGACCAGTCCGGCGAGTATATCGCCGGCATTCAGCATTACTGCACCGCTGGACAGTGCCAACAACAGGCAGGCAGGTAAGAGCAGGTAAAGTGCCAGCAATACTCTGCGGGTGCGGGCACTTCGGTTTACGGGTGGGGAACCCGCGCTAATAGTCGACACCCCGGCGCGCCTTGATGCCATTATTGTAAGCGTGCCGGACTTCCTTGACCTCGGAAATGGTATCCATTACTTCCTGTAGTGCCGTGCCGCCACCGCGCCCGGTCACCACCACACTTTGGTCGCGGGGGCGGCACCGGATGGCCTCGATAATGTCATCTTCAGGCAGGTAGTCAAAGGCGATCATGTAGGTGAGTTCGTCCAATACCACCAGGTCAAAACTGGCATCCTGCAGCATCGCCCTGGCCAGTACCCAGGTACTTTTGGCCGCGGCGATATCGCCACTGCGGTCCTGGGTATCCCAGGTAAAGCCTGTGCCCATCTGGTGAAACTCCACCTGGGGGCAATGATCGCGCAGGTAAATTTCCTCACCGGACAACTGCTCGCCCTTGATGAATTGCACCACGCCGACTTTCATCCCGTAACCCAGTGCACGCATCACCATGCCGAATGCCGAACTGGTCTTGCCCTTGCCGTTACCGGTAATCAGCAGGGCGACACCGCGTTCGGTATCCGCGGCAGCGATATGCGCGTCGACACTGGCCTTTTGTTTTTGCATGGCGGCCTTGTGTTTGGCGTCCTTCTTGTCTGCGGCGTTGTCGTCGTTCATAGCTGTTTCCTAGAAGGAGTACCTCACGCCAGCGTAGCCGGCGGCACCTGATGTGTTATAGGTGGGAACCTCGACATAATCCTCGTCAGTGAGATTCTCTACCCGCCCGTAGATCTCCAGGCTATCCAGTATACGATAGCTGGCACTGAGATCGAGCACCTCATAATCGTCGATGTCGCCGTTGAATTCGTCTGCAACATCATGTGATACCCGCAGGTTGAGGTTCAGCGTCAGACGACCAGCCCAGGGGCGAAAGCTGGCGCCGATATTGGCCATATGCTCGGGCACACGCAACCGCGGTTCCCCGTCGGCATCCTCTGTGTCGGTGTAGGTGTAATTTCCGTTGAGGCTGAGGGAGAAGGGCAGAAATACCTCGCCCTGTAACTCCACGCCTTTGGAGGTGGACGCGCCATCACCCTGTAGATAGCCGGAGAAGTTCAGGCTGTCGAAGAAGATTTCATCGTCGACGTCCTGGTCGAAGTAAGTCGCCTGCGCATACCAGCCGCTATTCGCATAGTAGCCTATTCCCAGGTCGTAACCCTCACTTTTCTCCGCGTCCAAGGTCACCTGGGAGGCGGGCGGAAAAGCGAAGAAACTGTCGTTGTAAGATATTTCGTAGAGGCTGGGAGCCCGAAATCCGGTGCCGTAGGTGCCTTTCAATTTCAGCTCGCCGTCACCCAGGCCGAGCAGATAGGCGGCACTGGCGCGATAGGTGGTTTCCGAGCCGAAATCTTCGTTGTCATCGTAGCGCGCGCCTGCGGTGACATAGACGTTTTCCAGGAAGTTGCCCTGGTACTCCAGGTAATAACCATCCTGGTCCCGGTCGGTATCGAAAGTACCATCGTCTATGGATTCGTTTTTCCACTCCGCACCGTATACCAGCGACAGGGCATCCGACTGACGCCAGTTGCCAAGATATTCCACCTGTTCCAACTCGCTCTCCAGGCGGAAGCTTCTTTGCCCTTGGGCATAAAATTTACGGTCGATAGTATTGCTGCTATAGGCCAGTTCGTTGGAAAAGACCTCCCCCTGCTGTGACAGTGAGCCGCGCCAGGCGTCCTGGGCATAATCGTCGCGACAGCGGTCAGTGGGCTCGAAGGTGTCATTGGTGAAGCAGTCATCGTAGTCGTTATCGCCATCCACGTAGTGCCCCACCAGTTCCGCGCGCAGCCCGCTGCTGAAATTCCAGCCACCGCGAGCGTGCAAGGTGGTATTTTTGTAGCCATCGTCATCGCGCAACTCAACGTCGGTGGTTGTGGAATTAAAGCCGTCAGTTTCATAATTGGAGCCCGACACGGCATAGTCCATCAGTTCGCTGCCACCGCTGATATGTCCTCCCAGTTGCTGCGTGCCATAGCGACCGTACTCGGCGTTCACTGCGCCGGTAAATCCCGGCTCACCGCGTCGGGTGGTCACCGCCACCACGCCTCCGGCATCGGCGCCGTACATCAACCCCTGGGGCCCGCGCAGGACTTCCACCCGTTCAATGCCACTGCTTGAAAGCTGCTCAAAATGGGGCGCTCCCTGTGGGCTGGAGGTGTCGGTCACGTCGATACCGTCGATGAGCAACTTGGTGCGAAAACCGTTCTCACCACGTATGCGCAGTGAGGTGGCCTTGCCGGCGCCACCGGTGTTGCTGACCGAGATAGATGGCTCGTAGCGCAGCACATCAGCCAGGTTGAGGAAGCCGCGTTCCTGGATGTCCTGACTGGTGACCAGGGATACGGAAGTCCCGACCTGGCGCAGGGGCATCGCTACGCGCGATGAAGTGACGATAATTTCTTCCAGCCTGCTGTTCTCGGCCGCGGCGGGAATAGCCTGCGCGCAGGCTAATGCCAGTGCAGAGACAGGGAAAAAATTTTTCATGATAGAACCTCGATTGTCCGATAGTGGGCAATGAGGGAGGGGTAGTCGCAGGACGCGTTACCAGTGCGGTACCGTGCAAGCTCTCATGAAGCCCTCCGCTTCATTGGTGTAGCACGTATCAGGCAGGTATCGGGCTTACAGTAAACTGTTTACCGTTGCGGGGGCAGCGGTGGAATCGGCCAGGGCCTCACCACACTTCCCATTTAACCCACCGGGCATTTCGAAAAACGCTGTGGGCACCTGAGACGCGGGCTACCTTAAGGGCGTGGCTGGCTAAAGTCAATCAGCCCATGCCGCCCCAGGCCCGCGGCATTTGCATGTTCAGGCGCTCCATGCCGCCGTTGACACCCAGGATTTCCCCGGTGACGTAACTGGCAGCGTCAGAGCACAGGTACAGGGCACCCATGGCGATATCCTCGACTTCACCAAGGCGCGCCATGGGGGTGAGCTCAACCATGGTCTGCTCAATCTCCGGCGTCAGTACGGTGTTCAGTGCATCGGTGCGGGTAGAGCCCACGGCGATGGCATTGACGCGGATTTTCGGCGCAAATTCCTGGGCCAGTTCCTGTGTCAGCAGGGACAGGGCTCCCTTGGCAGTGCCATAGGCGGCGAAACAGGGGGTGGGCTTGTGGCCTGCGATGGAGGAGATATTGAGCATGGTCCCACCACCCGGGCCGTCCACCATGAGCGGCGCGCAGATACGCGACAGTTCAAAAGCGGTGCTGACGTTGAAACGAAAGGCTCCCTCAAACTCTCTGGCCGTGGTGTGGGCTACTGGTTTGGGAGGGAAACCCCCGGCGTTGTTGACCAGGATGTCGATGCGCCCGAAGTGTTCCATGGTGGCATCCGCAAGTCCCTGCAGTTGGGCAAAATCCAGCACGTCGGTAGGTACCACCAGCGCACGACGCCCCAGGGCGGTGATGTCAGCGGCAACCCGGCGCAGGTCGGTTTCCGTGCGCGCGGCCAGTACCACGTCGGCACCGGCTTCAGCAAAGGCCCTGGCGATGGCCGCGCCGATACCTTTGCCGGCGCCGGTAATCACAGCGACCTGGTTGTCCAGGCGAAATTTATCGATGATGGACATGTGTTTCTCCTTTTTTATAGTGATGGCAGTGACGGGGCTTTGGTCACGGCTCGATTATCCGCTCAGCGCAGTTCCAGGCTCTTCTGGCCTATCGAGGCTGGTGTGCCACGTTGTTCCATGCCGGACTGCCCGCTCAGTGGACTGGATTGGGTATTCAGTGCCCGCGGCAATTCCTGCAGGGAGGTCGCACCCCAGCTGTTTTGTGGCATGCTCCTCACCAGGTCGTCGATATCCACCATGGACACCACGCCGATAAAGGGCTGGATACCCTGGCCGCCACCGGCGAGGTTGTCCCATTCGGAGACCGTGCTGCCGCTCAAGTGATGCTCCCGGTCAAAGGTAACCAGCAGGAACTCCCCGCGTATGCGGGCTTTACCCCAGTCCAGGGACAGGATATCCGCGCCCAATGCGCCCAGACGGATGCCCAGACTGTCCTCATCCACCTGCCAGTGCTCCCAGGCCAGCAAGTAGCCACTGGGGCTTGCCGATATGCGTTGCGGCGGTCCAAAAATGTCCAGTACCTCTGACAGGGGCATGCCCTGTTGCAGTTTGTCCAGGTTAACGTGGGTGAGGTGGTCCCCCAGGTCGTAACGCCACTGGGTGCAGCCCGCCAGCGCCAGGACCAATAGCGCCGTGACCACCGCCTGGCTAAGCTTACTTATCTTCAGGCTCATGGATATGGGTCGAGTAGTCGCGCAGGATGTCGTTGTCATCAAAGAAGAACACGGCGCGGTCGTAGCGCGCATCCACGGTGAACCTGTTGTACAGGATCAGGATATAGCCGTTGCCTTTGGTGCGCTCAAACAGGTAATACAGTACGGATTCTTCATCCAGGGAGATGATCTGGGAGGGTGGGCCCAGCAGGGCAAGCACCTCGCCGCGGGTAGATGTCCCTTTCTGTAATTGTTCGGTAATAACCGATTGCCATTTGACTTCCACTCCGCGTTTGCTGTCGTACTGCACGCAGCCGCTGAGCAGCATTGCGCACAGGGCTGCCACGATAACGGGACGTATTTGTATCTTCACTGCTTTCTCCACACGTCAAAAAATGGCGTATAGCATAGGGCATTATAGGTGAGGAGGATACGGCTGCAGGCACACAAACCTGGTCAGGTCTGTTTATGCGCCACAGTTTGAGAGATGATGGTGCCGCCATTCATCGCGGGGAAGCCTCATGCAAAATATTGAGATCACTATTGACCAGCAGGGAGTAGCGCTGCTGACCCTGAACAGGCCCGAAGTGCTGAACGCGCTCAACGTGCCCTTGCTTGACGACTTGTGCCAGGCGCTGCGGCAACTGGCTACAGATGAAAAGCTTAAGGCGCTGGTAGTGACCGGCAGGGGGCGCGGTTTCTGCGCCGGTGCCGATCTCAGTGCAGTAGGGCAGGGCGCCGCCCCCGGCGATAGTATCGGGCAAATGGTCAGCGCTCAGATGCAGTCGCATTTCAATCCGGCTATGGAACTGCTTTATCACTTTCCTCGTCCGACTATCTGCGCTATCAATGGTATTGCTGCCGGTGGTGGGGCGGCTATAGCGCTGTGTGCGGATATCGTCCTGGCCTCCCGGGATGCGTCACTCAAGTTTGTGCAGGTGCAGGCGTTGGGAATTGTCGCCGATCTGGGGGCCAACTGGCTGCTGCCGCGCATAGCGGGCCGTTCCAGGGCGCTGGGCGCGTGTCTGCTGGGGGATAGCCTGAAAGCCCCTCAGTTGCAGGAGTGGGGGCTGGTATGGGAATGCGTGGATGCGGATCAGCTGCTGCCCAGGGCCCTGGAGGTCGGCAGCCGGTTGGCCGCTGTGCCGGCGGCGACGGTGCTTGCCACCCGGCAGATTATTGATGCCGCGGGTAAAAGCTCCTTTACCGCTGCGTTGGAGCAGGAGCGCCTGGCGCAACGGGAGTTATGTGACCTGCCGGTATTCAGTGAGTCGGTCGCCCGGTTTATGTCGCAATAGGGCTGACTGACACGCGGTGACGGATACACTGGCATGTTGGCGCGCGCTACCTTCAGGCGGCGATGGTCTTTGACGTGCCGCGTCTGGCGCGGGTCGCCGACTTTGTTGCCGGTTTTTTTCTCCCGCCACGCTTTTTCCTGCTGTCCAGGTAGCGGGTCAACTGATCTATGGCTTCGTCCAGGCAGGCGCGCATCAATTCGGGATCCGGCATCATATTGCGGTCCGAGGTGAACGTCAGGCCAATATTGTCGGCATAGGTGCTGGCGCAGAACATAATGCCGCAGCCGGTGTACAGCGGAGAGATACTGGTAAAGCCACGCAACTGGGCGCCCAGCAGGTACAACGCCTTATCACCGCTTTGCAACTCTGCCAGACCCAGGCTGCTGCCCTGCAGGATCAGTTGGTTGATACTACCTGGCCGATTGGCGTTTTTACCCAGCCAGGCCAACAGTGGCGCCGGCAGGTTCTCATAGAGAGAACGCAGTTTGAAGCTGGTTAATTCCTCGTTTTCAATCGAGTGCAGTTCCCGGTTGGCGGTGTAAATGGCCTGTAGACGACCCTCCGGGTAGATGATAGAGCTGTGCAACTGCACCTGGTTGATGGCGACACGGTTGCCGATCATGGCATGGGCACTTGCGTTGCGCACGTTGACCTGCAGCAGGGCGCGCAGTGATTCCTCGGCCAGCTCTCCGTGCTTATCCAGGTACAGTCGCATGGCCTCGCCACAGATGGAGAGAATGGCGTGGGTACTGCTGGCTCCGGGTACCAGTTTTCTGTAATCCTCGATCAACTGGCGCGGGTAGAAGCCCCCGTCGAACACCCTCGCGGCGCTCAGCGGCGCCGCAAAGCGGTTTTGCGCGGCGCTGTGCTCACCCTCTACCGCTTCCTGCGCCACACGTATCGACATACGCGTGACAATTTTTGAAAGGGTGCGCAAATTACTGGCAGACTGCAGCAGCAGGCGCAGGCTGCGCACCGAGTTATTCAGCAGACCGCGCAGCATCATCTCGCCTGGTGGCGGGGCGATAGAGGGCAGGTGGGCAATATGCTGGCCGGCAGATTCATGCTGTCGCGTGTTCGGCGTATAGGCGTGCAGGGATTGCAGTAATTCCTGCGCGGTGAATTCATCCATGGCGCAGTGGTGCACTTTAAAATAGATGGCGAAGCTGTCCTTGGGGAAACCCTCGACATTGTCCAGGCCCTCTATGACATACAGTTCCCACAGGGGGCGGCTCATGTCCAGTGGCCGGGAGTGCAGGCGCGAGACCTGTATGCAAAACTGGCGCCAGTCGCCCGGCTTGGGCAGAGCCAGGTGACGAATATGGAAGTCCAGGTCGAACTTGTTATCGTCCACCCAGTAGGGATAGTCGATATCGGCCGGGGTGCGCTGTATCTTCTGGCAAAAAACCGGGGCGGAGTTGATACGGTTGCGCATATGCTCGCGAATATGGGAGAAACGTACCGGTTGGTCTCCCAATGAAGACTGGTCATACAGGTAAATGAGGCTTATGTGCGTTGGGCTCTCTGCCTTCTCCAGAAAGAGGAAGTTGGCGTCCTCGCTGTCGACCTGATACATGTTGCCGGTTCCGCTGTTGTGAGTGGTAACTAGTGGGTATGTTGTCGCAGGAAACGCGCTGATTTTTCCAGCGCTTCACCGCTCTCGGGCAGAAACCCGAAAATTTGCCAGACATGCGGCACCTTGTGCCACAGGTCCACTGTAACTTCCACGTCATAGCTGTGGCCGCGACGCGCCAGGCGCAGGCTGTCGTCCAGTAGCATCTCACTGTCGCTTACCTGAATATACAGTGGCGGCAGGCCAGTGAGGTCGCCGTTGATTGGCGATACCATCGGGTTATCCGGCGCGTTCTCCCCCAGGTACATGGGGCGCGGATTGATCGCCCGGTTCCGGGGTGAGGGCAGCGCCGCGTCACTTATCGCATTTTTCCAACGCGAAGGTGCATGATCGCTGACATCCAGCAATGGGGAGAGCATATGGGCGCAGCCCGGCATGGGAAGTTTGCGCTCCTTGATCGCCAGCAGTGTGGACAGCGTCAAACCACCACCGGCGGAGTCCCCGGCAATGGCAATTTTTTGCGCCGGTATTCCTCGGTCCAGAAGCCATTCATAGGCCAGCAGCGCGTCTTCGAGGCAGGCGGGAAAGGGGTGTTCCGGGGCCAATCGGTAATACACCATCAGTGCCCTGGCGTTGGCGTTGCGGCACAATTTGCTGACCATCCCGGAATGCACATTGGGCATGCGAATAATATAGGCTCCGCCGGGCAGGTACAGCAGCACCCGCTCCGGGTCCGTACCATCGGCATTGATCCATTCCGCGTCAAATGCAGCCCGGGGAATCGCCACGGGTTCGCGCCGGGTACCCTTGGGTATGGCGACCTTGCCCAGCAGGCCGTCGCTGAGGCGGACCATCTGGCGGATGCGGTCGATGGACCCCACGTATTTGAACATGGGTTTGACGCTGAGGCTCAGTTGCAGGTTGAGTAAGTCTGTCTGCCAGCTCTGCATGTAATTTGCCGTGTGTTAAATACCGGTGACCTGCATGCTGGCAGGCACTGCCCCGGGGGACGCATTTGAGAGGTGAGCGATGATCTTAGCCCTAAAGTGAATAGGGATAAAGCTTGATTTTTCTGCCTGAACACTGGTCGAAAAGCGCTGTGAGTAACTCTTTGGGGGAGGGTGGGCGGCCGGATATCTTTGCTATACTGGTTTCCCTGACACGGGCACTCGATCAGCCCACGATAGCAATACGAGCGCGAGACTATGAGCGAAGAACTGCCCGCACCCCTGGCTGCGGCTGACGTCCCCGACGGCACCATCACCTCACTGGGCCGCACATTGAGCTCGGTGATAGACGCAGGACGGGAGATTCTGGCCAGGCGGCGCTTGCCGACACCAGGTAAAGTCAGCCCGGCCGCAGCACTGCTGGCACTATGCCGTGAACTGCTGGAACACCGCGGCGAAGCTTCAGGCCTGGCCCTGGCCAGTGAAATCGTCGAGGCTTACCGCTTGTTACCGGACAGTGAGAGGTTGGCTTTGTTCAACGGTCTGGCGGCGGATTTCGAAGTGGATCCGCTGGCTGTTCAGGCCGCCGCAGAGCAGTACCGGGAAGCACCCGGGCAGGAAAATCTCTCGGCCATTGCCCGTGCCGTTGAAGCCCCTCGCCAGAAATTGTTTCGCCGTATCAACATGGGACCACAAGGCACCGCCACCCTGGTTACCCTGCGCGGCCACCTGTTGCAGGTGTTGCGCGCCAACCCGCACCTTGAGGGGCTGGATTCGGATCTTAAACACCTGTTCATCTCCTGGTTCAACAAGGGCTTCCTGGAACTGCGGCGTATCGACTGGTCGTCCCCTGCCAATGTGCTGGAGAAGATAATCGATTACGAGGCGGTGCATGAAATCAATGGTTGGGATGACCTGCGCAGTCGGTTGCGGGAAGACCGCCGCTGCTTCGCATTTTTCCACCCTGCGCTGGCCAACGATCCACTGGTATTCGTGGAGATCGCCTTTACCGAGGATGTGCCCGGTGCCCTGGCGCCGCTGCTGGAGCAGGATCGAGATACCAGCCTGGCCGCGACTGCCAACACCGTGGTGTTTTACTCCATCAGCAACTGTCATCCCGGGCTGGCCGGCATTTCCTTCGGTAACTTCCTCATTAAAAACGTGGTGCAGGAACTGAAGAGCGAAATGCCCAACCTGAAAACATTTGTCACCCTGTCTCCCGTGCCGGGTTTTCGCAAATGGTTGCTGGCGGCGGACCTCAATGGACTGCTGGCTCCTGATCTGCAGGTTAAGGTGAAGCAGCCGCTGGGTAAAGTCGTGGAAACTGAAGTCTATGAGGCTTTGGTGCGTCTGTGTGCCCACTATCTGCTACGGGAAAAGTCGGGTGACTTGCCGCGAGACCCGGTGGCCCGGTTCCATCTGGGCAACGGGGCGCGGCTGCACCGCATTCACGGCGGCGCAGATTTGTCTGTCAAAGGTCGTGAGCAATCTGCGGGTATCATGGTCAATTACCTGTACGACCTGGATAAGATCGAGGAATACCACGAGGCGTATTTCGAGCAGGGGGTGATCTCCGCCTCACGCACTGTCAGGCGTTTACTGGACTGAAGCAGCTGGCTCGCAGCCGTTAAACCGACGCCATTCTGCGTCGCAGGAATGCGATCTGGGTAGCCAGCGGCAGTTGCTTGGGACACATGTCCTCACAGCCCAGCAGGGTCATACAGCCAAATACACCGGAATCGTCTCCCACCAGTTGGTAGTAGTCCGCGTCGCTGCGCTCATCACGGGGGTCAAGTTGGAAGCGGGTGATCTGGTTCAGGCCCACGGCACCGACGAAATCCTCGCGCATCTGCGCCGTGCCACAGGCGGCGATACAACACCCGCATTCAATACAGCGTTCCAGTTCATACAACTGCTCCGCGAGTTCAGGCTCCATGGTGGTTTCCAGTGAGTCGATACTGGTCTGCTCCAGGCCCTGGCTGTGCACCCAGGTCTCCAGCTGCTCGGACATGCCGCGCATCCATTTGCCGGTGTTGACCGACAGGTCCCCGATCAGTTCGAAGGCTGGCAGGGGAGCGAGCGTAATTCTGTCGGGCAGGTCTTTGGTCAGGGTCCTGCAGGCCAGTCCCGGTCGGCCGTTGATAATCATGCCGCAGCTGCCACAAATCCCGGCGCGACAGACAAAGTCAAACTGCAGTGACGGATCCTGGTTTTCCCTGATATCGCTGAGGGCGATAAACAGGGTCATGGCGTCGGCTTCTTCCAGTTCGAAAGTCTGCAGGCGGGGTTCGCTTTGCGGGTCGCAGGGGTTGTGTCGCAGTATTTGTATGTGCAGGGTGCGCGCCAGCTGTTTGACCGGGATCTGCTTCACTGTTCATCCCCCAGGCGCTGGTTGTTACCGCGCAGATGGGGCGGCAGCAGGTGCTTGAATGGCATCAAGGTCTCCTGCTGTGTATGGCGATTGGCGCCCTCCATGCGTTGGAGCACGGAGTCGATTTGCTGCTGTCGGCGGGCAGTGTCCGGGTGCTCTATATAATCTTTGGCGCCGTAGCCGCGCCATCCGGGAGGGATCTCCATGTTCATGATATCCAGGGCTTCATATTCCAGCGTGGGCTGCATCGCGTTGTCATCGGGCCAGCGCGCCAGGGTGCGTCGCATCCATTCCAGGTCGTTGCGTTGCGGGTAGTCCGCGCGGAAATGTGCGCCGCGACTTTCGGTACGCTGCAGTGCGCCATAGGCCACACACTGCGCCAGCTTCAGCATGCGCTGTACCCGGTAGGCCGCCACCAGTTCCGGGTTGGCGCCCGCCGCTGAGCTGCGCAGGCGTATATGTTGGCTGCGCTGTTGTAGTGACTGTAATGTCGTCACCGCTTCCTGCAGGCGCTCGCCATGGCGGAAAATCCCCACGTTGCCGGTCATGGTTTCCTGCATCAGCCTTAACAGCTCAAAGGCGCTTTCACTGCCCCCGGTATCGGAGATGCCTGACAGCAGTTGCTGCTGGTGCCGCCCGAACTTTTCCACCAGCGCGGTGGAAATGTTCAGCGCTCCCGAGGGAGAGTCGCAGAAGTCAGCCATGGTTTCGCCGACGATCATCCCGGCCACCACGGTTTCTGCCACCGAGTTGCCCCCCAGGCGGTTGAAGCCGTGCATGTCCCAGCAGGCGGATTCACCGGCGGAAAACAGGCCACGCAACTGGGGGCTTTCGCCGCGGTGATTGGTGCGCACTCCGCCCATGGAGTAGTGCTGGGCGGGGCGCACCGGGATAAGCTGCGTGACCGGATCGATGCCCAGGAAATACTGACATATTTCCTTCACCTCGCGCAGATTGGTATTGATATGCTGTTTGCCCAGCAGGCGTATGTCCAGCCACAGGTGTTCACCGAAGCGGCTCTGGACGCCGTGCCCGGCTGCGATATGTTCCTCCATGCGGCGCGAAACCACGTCCCGGGAGGCCAGCTCCGCTTTTTCCGCTTCATAGTCAGGCATGAAACGGTGTTCCCGGGCATCGAGCAGCAGGCCGCCATCGCCGCGGCAACCCTCGGTTACCAGGATGCCCGCGGGAGAAATCCCGGTGGGGTGAAACTGTATCGCTTCCATGTTGCCCAGGGTGGCGATGCCGGTTTCCAGCGCAATCGCGGCGCCCATGCCCTCGTTGATAACGGCGTTGGTGGAAACCCTGTAGATACGGCCGAAGCCACCGGTGGCGATGCAGGTAGCCTTGGCCACGTAGGCCAGTAGTTCACCTGTCATCAGGTTGCGTACAATGGCGCCGCAGCAGCGGCCATCCTCGTGAATCAGCGCCATCGCCTCCATGCGCTCATGCACCGGGATATTCTCGGCGATGGCCTGGTTACTCATGGTGTACAGCATGGCGTGACCGGTGCCGTCTGACACATAGCAGGCGCGCCATTTCTGGGTGCCGCCGAAGTTGCGACTGGTGATCAGGCCGTGGGCCGCGTCCGCCTCGGTGACGGTTTGTTTCTCCCCGTTGACGGTGATTTCATGGTCACCGCGTTGCACCCGGTTCCAGGGCACACCCCAGGCGGTGAGCTCGCGTATTGCCTTGGGGGCGGTGTGGGCAAACATGCGCACTACCTGCTGGTCTGCGCCCCAGTCGCTGCCGCGCACGGTGTCGGTGAAGTGGATATCCTCATTGTCGCCGGCGGCGCCCAGGCAGTTACCCAGGCTGGCCTGCATTCCGCCCTGTGCGGCGGAAGAGTGAGAGCGTTTGGCGGGTACCAGGCTGAGCACGATAACGTCGTGTCCACGCCGTTTTGCACCGATAGCCGCGCGCTGGCCCGCCAGGCCACCGCCAATTACCAGTACATCTGTATAGATTATCTGCATGGCCTAGTGACCCGCCTGGCCGGTGGAAGAAGAGACCGGCTTATAGCGTTCACCGGCGCGATCCGCATGATCGTAACCAATCTTCATGTACGTGAGCAGTGACGCGCTGCCCAGCACCAGGAAAAACCCGATCACGCACCACATGGCCAGTTTCAGGCGCTGGCGTGCCAGCGGTGCGGTCTGCGCCTTGAACGGCCACCATTTCATCGCCAGTCGGTACATGCCAACGCCCGCATGCAGGTGCACCGAGATCAGCAGCAACACATAGAGAATCCAGAAGCGACCGGACCATATCCGGTCCGAGGAGGCGTAGGGCCCGATATTGTCCGGCTGCACGAACACCACGAATAGGTGGGTGGAGGCCAGGAAAAACATGGCGAAGCCGGTGATGACTTGTACATACCACAAGGTGGTATCGGCGTGGCGCATGGCGCCTATGTGCCGATGCAAGTTGTGATACTGACTATAGCTGCTGGGGAACTTGCGCAGTGCGAGAATGGCGTGAACGGCGATCAGCAAGAACACGGCGGCAACTGCCCCGGAAACCAGGATGGGGTAGGGCTTGTCGAGAACATGCGCGCCCTCGAACATACGCGTCACCCATAGCATGGCGTCTTTGCCCAACAGGATGCTGGACTCGAAAAACATATGTCCCCAGATGAACATTACCAGCAACAGCCCGGTCAGGCTTTGCAGGACGTCCATGCGCGCCGGCCACAGATTCAGTTGTTTTGCCATCCTCCTATAATAGACGATGAATCTCGAGCTGCACCATTGTCCTAGCTCAAGACTTTTGCGGTTTGCCAGTTACATCTGTCAGGCAATGGCAGACGCACCCGGTGGCGCAATCAGTTATAATCACCGCCTGTCAGCAGCCCGAACAGGCCAGGTCCATTTTATGTCCGAGCAGAAGTTAATTCCCAGCGTGCAGGTGCCCAGTGGCGAAAAATTCGTCAACGACAAGGGTATTACCGCGATCAAGGACGGTATCAAGTCCAGCGCCGGGGCGTCCGCAGCCCTGCGCAAGCCCGATTGGTTGCGCATCCGCATCAAGGGCGGGGCGACCTATGAGAAAGTTCAGGGCATTGTGCACCAGCATAATCTGGCCACCGTATGCGAGGAGGCCAAGTGCCCCAATATGAGCGAGTGCTGGAGCTCGGGCACCGCCACTATCATGCTGATGGGGGACGTCTGTACGCGTGCCTGTCGCTTCTGCGCTGTGAATACCGGCAACCCCAAAGGCTGGCTGGACAGCGACGAACCCGACAATACCGCGCGCTCTGTGTCATTGATGGGCCTTAAGTACGTGGTGCTGACATCGGTTAACCGGGACGATCTTGCCGATGGTGGCGCGGGTCACTATGCCAGCTGCGTCAGGCGCACCAAGGAAGTCAACCCGGATACCGCAGTGGAAGCACTGACCCCGGACTTTCTCGGCAATCTGGCAGACGTGGCAACCGTGGTGGACTCTGGCATCGAGGTTTTTGCCCAGAACGTGGAGACCGTGGAGCGCCTCACTCACCCGGTGCGCGATCCGCGAGCCAGTTACCAGCAGACCCTGGACGTGCTCGCCCATGCCAAGGCCCACCGCCCCGAGGTGCTTACCAAGACCAGCCTGATGCTGGGCCTGGGTGAAAGCGACGAGGAAATACTGCAGTGCATGGACGACCTGCGCGCGGCGCGAGTGGATATCCTCACCCTGGGCCAGTACCTGCAGCCCACGGCTAACCACTATCCCATAGACCGCTACGTCACCCCTGAGCAGTTTGAACAGTACCGACTCCAGGGCCTGGAAAAAGGCTTCCTGGAAGTGGTTTCAGGTGTTTTTGTGCGCTCCAGCTATCGCGCTGAACAGGTGCTACTGAAAAACAACGTCGGCCTCAGCCAATAGCTCCCTGTTCCCGCAGCCGCGCAATGTCAGCGGCGCTGTAGCCCGCCTCGTCGAGAATTTCTTCGTTGTGCTGCCCCAGCGTCGGGGGGTGTCGGTGCAGGCAGGCCGGAGTCTCCGACAGGTGTCCCGGGTAGCGCACATAACGCATGGTCCCCGCGTCCGGGTGTTGCGCATCGAAAATTGTGCGGTTGTGTTTTGCCTGGGGATCCTCGGCGAATTCACGTACGGTTTTCACCCTGCCGAAAGGGACGCCATGGGCGTCGAAGCGCCGCAGCAGCTCGTCGGTAGACCATTTGCTGATCTCTGCCTCAATGGCATCCAGCCAGGGTGCGAAATCGGTAATGCGCTCACCCACATTGCGCATACCTTCACGTTCCAGTAACTCGGGGCATTCCAATGCCTCGCACAAGCCCTGGAAATGATTATCCTGCAACGCCATACCCACCACATGGCCGTCGGTGGTGGCAAAGGTGCGCAATACGGCCAGCGGTTCCGGATCGGGCATATCATTGGGCATGAAGCTGTCTACACAGATTATATCGGCCAGGGAATTGGCCGCGTAGGCGTCGATCATAGGCACATCCACGCGTTGCCCCTTGCCGGTGCCGTTCAATCCGTCCCGCGCGTATAGCGCCGCCATGGCAACACCGGCAGCGGTGGTGGCGGTCGTCTTGTCCACGATGGCCGACTGTATCAGCTGCGGCTTGCCGCCAAAGGCCTTGCCCTGGATGTGCATCATCCCCACCAGCCCCTGGGCGATGGGGTCGTAGGCGGGTCGGTCGGAATAGGGCCCGGTGGGTCCAAAGCCGCTGATAGCGACATAGATCAGGCGCGGGTTGATCGCCTTGAGGTCGTCGTAGCCAATGCCCAGCCTGTCAGAGACACCGCCGCGGAAATTCTCCACCAGAATATCCGCGCTCTCGGCCAGTTTCTTGATGATGGCAATGCCCTCGGGGTTCTTCAGGTCCAGTGCGAGACCGCGCTTGTTGCGGTTAAGCTGCGTATAGAAGCCGCTCAGTCCGGCTTTCTGTGGCGGCACCATCCAGCGGGTCACCTCGCCGTGCAAGGGCTCTATCTTGATGACGTCGGCACCCAGGTCCCCCAGTTGCTGGCTGCACAGTGGGCCGGTGATCATAGTCGTGATATCTATTACGCGAATGCCCTTTAGCGGGCCCTGGGGTTGCTGTTCCAGGCGTATATCCATTGTGAATCCCTCCGTATCAGCCTCGTATTATGTGGGTAGCGGTTTTGGCTGGCTGCCCACCATAGCATGACCAGAAACCGACAGCAGTGCCTGCCGAATTGCAGATGTGGATTCCGTTTTCCGGTTCGGGATTGCATACTCTGGAAGGCGGGTGATAACCACCTGCCAGGAAAAGAGGGGTAGCTAGGTGACGTTACAGGCAGTACCCAACGGGCGACTCCCGGAGCGGTCTGGTGGTTGAATTACCGCCATCCGCGGCATTGCTGAGCCGGCTTTCGCCCGAGCCGGTGCTGGGTGTATCCATGGCGCATGTGTCTTTGCTGCGATTGGATCGTACCGGGGGACTGGCCCCCGGTAACAAGTCCTTCAAGTTGCAGGGCAATATAGCGGCGGCGCAGCGCGATGGCATCAGCAAGCTGGTGTCCTTTGGCGGCACCTGGTCCAACCATTTGCACGCCCTGGCGGCGGCCGCTCATGAGCAGGGCATGGAGTCTGTGGGTCTGGTGCGCGGGGGTGAGCAAGACACTGCCATGCTGGCAGACGCGCGCGCATGGGGCATGCAGGTTGAACTGCTGTCGCGTTCGGACTATCGGCGCCGCAACGACCCCGAATACCTGCGGCGAGTTGCTGAGCGTTATGCACCCTGCCTGCTGATACCCGAGGGTGGCGCCAACCCCGAGGGCGTCGTCGGGTGCGCCGGTATTGCTGACATGGTGCGGCAGCACGCGCCTGAAATAACCCGGGTGGTACTGGCGGTAGGTACCGGTACCACGCTGGCTGGTCTGGCAGCCGGCCTGGGTAGCGCGACAGCGACCGGGATTGTGGGTATCTCGGCCTTGCGCGGCGCACAGGACCTGGAACAGCGGATTCAACGTGCGTTAGTCAATTGCGGGGGTGGCGATCACGCCAGCTGGCAAATCCTCCACGACCACCATTGCGGCGGTTTTGCCCGGACCACTCCCGCACTCAAGGAGTTCATCCTGGCTTTCGAGTCTGTCCAGGGCATCGCGTTGGATCCGGTCTACACGGGGAAAATGCTCTATGCCGTGCACCAGTTATGCGCCAGTGGGCAGTGGGATAGTTCCCCCTTGTTGGCGCTGCACACTGGCGGCCTGCAGGGGCGCAGGGGCTTCGCCTGGTAGGCTCAGCCGGCGATACTGAACCGATAGCGCAGTTCCAGGTAGGCGCCGCGCGGTTGACCGACGAAGTACCGGTATTGGCCAAAGCCGAAATCAGCCCGCTCCGCGTATTTTTCATCCAGCAGGTTGGTCACTCTCAGGGTGGCCTGCCAGCGGGGTCCCAGGCTGCTGGATGTCCTCAGGTTGAGCAGGGAATGTCCGTCGTATTTATGCTGGTTGTCCGGGTCCAGGAAGTATTCGTCCATGTAGACCCATTCGACCTCTGCGACGCTGTCCTGTCCGCTAATTTGTGAGAAATCCCAGCTCAGGCGGGCGCTGCCGAATATCTCCGGTGCGGTGTCTATATCATTGCCTTTGATGTCGCCGCTGCTGCCCAGCAGGGCGATACGGCTGTCGTAGCTGTGATCGGCGAAGGTCGCGTCCAGGCCGAACTGCCAGGCTTCGGCAATGCGGTAGTCCAGGCCCAATTCCAGACCGTAGTGGCGGGTCCTGGCTCCGCTCACGTTCTGGCGGTCGCTGTCCTGGAAAATGACGTTGTCCTTGCGCATGTAATAGACGGAGGTGTCGTAGCTAAGGCGTTCTGCCCAGGTGCCCCGAATCCCCAGTTCCACGTTGTCCAGTTCCTCCGAGTCCAACTCGGCAGTGCGCTGGCCAGACTGCAGGCGATACAGTTCGGTGGCCTGGGGCGCGCGAAAGCCGCGTGCTACGCGCAGGTAGACCAGGCTGTAGTCGTTGAGCCGGTAGCCGGCCCCCGCGTTTGCCGAGACATCGCTGAAGTCATCGTCGCGATCTGCGGGGCGATAGAAACGGCAATTACTGGCCTCGGGGGCACAGGCTGAGCCATCCCCGGTGCGATTGTCATAATCGTAGTAGGTGTATTCCACCCGCAGACCAGCGCTCAGCTCCCAGGGTGATTGCCATTGGCTGCGCAGTTGGCTGAAGGCGGCGACAACGGTGGCGTCTACCTGATAGTCGTAATGCACACCGGCGGGCTGGTTGGGACTGAAGTCCTCATCCTGGGTCTCTTTCAGCGTGGCGTCTGTGTACTCCATGTCCAGGCCGTTTGCCCAGAGAAACTGGTCTCCCTCGCTATGCAGCGTGGTTTTCACGCCAAGGCTACTGTGGGCATTTTTCTCCACCGGCTGCCAGGGCAGGAAATGCTGCAGGAATTCCATGTCATTGTTGCGCAGGTAGGGCGTGATGGTCAGGGTGTTGCGCGGCCCCAGGGCGCGGCTCGCGTCGCTGTAGAAACGCGCGGACCAGGCATCGCGGTAAGCCTCGGGGTTGGGGTTGCTGTCACGCAGACTGCCGTCCTTGTATCCCTTGTAGCCCTGGATGAACCCCGCGGTTTCCTGGTTGAGGTTGGTGGCGTCCAGTACAGAGCGGATATTCCATACACTGCCGGTGTAATCGTGCCGCAGTGTCACTTTCTGCTGGTCATAGCCGGAATCATCCTTGTAGCCCCCATCGCTGCTGCCATTGGCGTTGATGCTGATGCCGTGGGCGCCCAGCGTATTGCGATAGTGATATTTTGCCCGGTAATAATCGTAGGGCCCACCCTCCAGTGAGACGCTGTGATCCAGTGAATCGGTGGGGGCCGCGCTCAGCACATTGATCACACCGTGCATGGCATTGGAACCATACAGTGCGGTGGCCGGACCCTTGATTACTTCGATTTTCCCCGCCTGCTCGGTGTTGGCATCAAACAGTTGGTTGACGTTGCAAAAGCCCGGCGCGCGCAGGCTGATGCCGTCCGCGGCCATGAAAAAAGCACCGCAACTGCCGGCGCCGGTCAGCACGGGGGAGCGCAGCGCGGTAAGGCTCTCCTGGCCATTGCCGCGGCTGATCCAGGCGCCGGGCACGCGCTGCATGGCCTCGTTGATATGCACGTGGCCGGTCAATTCCAGGGCATCGGCGTCTACCGCAGACCAGGCCAGCGGCAGCGTTGCCCCGTCCTCCGCCATACGGGTGGCGGAAACTATCACTGTTTCGAGCTCCTGTGCTGGCGCCTGGCCGCTGAGCAATGGCAGTAGCAGGGTGCTCAGCAGAACCAGTGGGCGTGTCGCGTGCATATCGTTGCTCTCAGTTGAAGTCGGGCTGGATTGTAGCGGATATAGGGGCCAGCCCAAAGTACGGCGGCCGTCTATACGGTGGCAGTCCCCTGCAACTGGGTTATACTTGCCCGGCAAGCAACATTACGTAAAAGGAATAGCTGAATGTTTTCCAGATTTTTACCGCTGCTGGCGGCTGCGCTGCTGGCCCTCAGCGCCTGTACCCAAACTGACACAAGCGATTACGCTGCCCCCGAGCGTGGCGATCCGGAATATTTAAAGGGTAAAAACACGCGTGCTGATCAGTTGTACGTGAGCACCGACGTTGAACCGGGTGGCCGCGATTTCCGCAATGTCTATATCGCCCCGGCGGATCTCTCGAAATTGCTGATCATCCAGCCCGAGGGGGTTAAAGCCGATGAGGGTTGGCAGGTATCAGACATCGAAAACAGCCACCTGCAGCAGGCGATTGTCAAGGAGTTCACCGCGACCCTGGGCTTCGAGTCTGCCTACAATGTCGTCCCCACGCGGGAGCAGGCGGAGATCATCGTGCACACCACCGTAGTGGCGATACACCCCAACGCCACCCGCTCCCAGGTTGAGGCGGGTGCCGAGGAGGGCGGTGCCATCACCGCCAGTATCGCCCTGATCAATGCCGGCACCGGTGCGGTGATGGTGCGCTCGGTGGACACCAAGTCCAGTGACCAGATCTGGGCTTTTCACCAGGTGGGCAATGACGACCCGGCGGTCAACCTGATTTTTCGCTCCTGGGGTAACAGTATCCGGCGCGGTATGCTGCAGTTACAGGGGCGCTCCAACGATCCGCTGAGCGCTCCGGTGCTGCTCAAAGAGCAGAAGTAGTCCGGGGGCGCATCGCGCGCCCCCCAAGGTCACCCCGCCGCGATCACATTGGGGTCGGTGGCGGCCGCGCTTGGGCCCTCCTTGTTGCGTATCGCGTCGGCTATGCGAAACAGGGGTACTTTAAGCATCTCCACCAGTTCCTCGCTGGCACCTGTTTGCTCCAGGGCCTTGTCCATGCAAAGTAACCACTGATCGCGCTCCTCGGGCCCGATGTGGTAGGGCTCGTGGGGAGTGGTCATACACACTGTGCCGTATTTGTCGGCGTACAGCGGCGGTCCGCCCATCCAACCGGTAAGATATTCAGCCAGCCTGGTTTTCATTGGCGTGAGGTCACTGGCGTGCATAGCGCGCAGCTTGCTGGCTTCCGGCAGCGTATCCATGATGTCGTAGAAGGTGCTGGTCAGTTCCCTTATGCCTTCCTCGCCGAGGATCTGGTAGGGGGTCCGGGGTGTATTGCTCATCTGCTTGAATTCCTGTTTCGCGCCTTTGCGCGTGTTACTCAGCGCATATTTTACCCGCAGTGGGCATACTTTGTCCGGGTGACATGCGGCTTTGTTGAACCGCCGAACCCGCGGCATTTACCAAATGCCTGTCACAACGCCGTGTTTTGCGTGTCGCAGCGCGAATCCTCTGATAGAATTCCCGTTTTCGGCGCTCTCTGCCTGCCCCTGGCGATTGCTCAGGTACTGCTTGCAGTGAACGCCATTCCTCGACCCATAAAACGACAGGACACCACTTATGAGTCTTGCTGACAAGGTATTGGCAGTCAACGATGATCTACCCATTCGCACCGGTGCTGCTGTGCACAGCGGCAAAGTGCGTTCAGTCTACTGGTTAAACCCCGCAGATAGCGCCAGGCTGATATCGGAACGCAACTACGATGTTGCCCCGGACGCGCCCCTGGCGATCATGGTGATTTCCGATCGTATTTCCGCCTTTGATTGCATCTGGCATGCGCAAGGGGGGATGCGCGGCGTGCCCGGTAAAGGCGCGGCGCTTAACGCGATTTCCAATCACTGGTTCAAGCTCTTTCGGGAGCAGGGACTGGCAGACAGCCATATCCTGGAGATACCCCACCCGTTGGTTTGGATTGTGCAAAAGGCGCGTCCGGTCATGATCGAGGCGATTGCCCGACAGTACATCACCGGATCCATGTGGCGTTCTTACGAGAAGGGCGAACGTGAATTCTGCGGCATCCAGATTCCCGATGGCCTGCAGCGTGACCAGAAACTCCCGGAGCTGCTGATTACCCCGTCAACCAAGGGCATTCTCGAGGACATTCCCGGCGTTGACGCCGTCGATGACGTCAATATCACGCGTGCCAATATTCTCGATAACTACCAGGCCTTTGAATTTCAGAGTGTGGCAGACGTCGACCTCTACGAAAAGCTGCTGCGAGAAGGCTTCGAGGTGATCAGCAGAGAGTTGGCGCAGTTGGACCAGATATTCGTCGACACCAAATTCGAGTTTGGTTATGTCACCGACAAGTCGGGTAACGACAAACTGATATATATGGACGAAGTGGGCACCCCTGATTCCTCGCGTATCTGGGATGGCCCGGCGTGGCGTGAAGGCAAGGTCGTGGAAAATTCCAAGGAGGGCTTCCGTCAGCTGCTGCTCAACCATTTCCCGGATCCGGATATTCTGTTGAACAAGGGGCGTATGCCCGAACGGGAAGCCCTGGCCCGGGATAATGCGCTACCCACCGAGGTGTTGATGCAGGTCTCAGCGACCTATGTCAATATCGCGGAAAAAATAACCGGCGCCACTATCCCTATTTCGGATAATCCACGCGCGGAGATCATCGCGGTGCTAGGTGATGAGTTCGGCCTCGTTGACTGAGCCGGCTTTTGCTCTCTGACCCCGGGTTTTATATTGCCAGTATTCCTGCGGTCTTGTTATACGGCGTCGCCAAAGGTGGTTTCGGCGGGGCAGTAGCGGTATTGTCGGTGCCGGTCATGGCCCTGGTGATGCCGCCTACGCAGGCAGCGGCTATCCTGTTACCCATTCTGGTGGTGATGGATGTGATGGTGGTGAAGACCTATTGGGGCGTCTTCGATAAACGCAGCCTGAAAATCCTGCTACCCGGCGCACTGCTGGGTATTACCATTGGCTATGTCACCGCCGAGATTATGAACGAGCACTACATGCGCATTCTGATCGCCTTACTTTGCCTGGCGTTCGGCTTACAGCATCTGCTGGGTTTGCAGTCGCGCGCCAGCCGGCAGCACAACCCGGTGACGGGCGCCGTGTTTGGCACCCTGGCGGGCTTCACCAGTTTCAGTATTCATGCCGGTGGGCCACCCTTCACCATGTACATGATGCCAAAACAGTTGAGCCCACTATTATTTGCCGGTACGGCGGGTATATTTTTCGCGGTGGTTAACACGGTCAAGCTGGTGCCCTATTACACCCTGGGCCAGTTCAGCGCTGACAATCTTTTGTACTCTCTGCTGCTGGTTCCCCTGGCGCCAATTGGTGTCAAGCTGGGACACTTCCTGGTACAGCGCTCCGAGATGGGTCTTTACTACAAAGTGATCAGTTTTTTTCTGGTGGTTGTCGGGGCGAAACTGTTGTGGGAAGGTGTGGTGGGACTTAACCCCTGAAATAATGCAATACGGCTGATGCACAATCCGCACCAGCCGTATACACGCCTAGCGCCTGCCCAGTTTGCGCACATTGGTAGGTGAGAAATGTGCCGGTCCTTTCACCGGATTCACGTCATAGAACATTGGTGTGCTGTCATTGATCAGGCGTTCTGCAATATACGCTCCCGCGCGCAGATCGTGATAGACCTGCACACGCCGTACATAGGCTTCGCCGTTGTATTCATAAATATTGTTGAACAGCACTACCTTCCACAGTTCTCCGCGGCCATCGTAGTTCTCGGTAATAGCGGTCAGTCCGGTGTCCTCGTCCACATAAATGCGGCGCTTGCCGTAGATGTGTCGCTCACCCTCGCGCAGCGTGCCTTCGGCGACCCAGACCCTTTTCAGTTCATAGCGCATGTAATCCGGATTGGCGTGAAACTTGGTTAACAGCTCCTCGTAGCTGACGTTGGGATCGTCAAACTTGTAATTGTGGTAGGGAATGTACATCTCCTGGCGGCCGATGATTTTCCACTCGAAGCGCTCCATGGAGCCGTTGAATCCGCGCACCTCGTCGATGGTCTTCAGTCCCCCGGGTCCATCCGGCGTGTCAAAGCCCACTGTGGGTGCGCGGCGTACCCGGCGTGAACCGGGCAGGTAACGCCATACCTCCCGCGCGTTTTCCGAGTAATCATAGGGCTCAAAAATCGAGGTGATCAGGCCCTTGTCTCGCGCGGGCTCCGTGACATAGGTCATGATATAGCCGGCGTACTTGCCCAGATTGGGATACTCGAACTCCGCTGTGGCGGGATTGTTGCGGTCGGCGTAGGGCGATTCCTGGATGAACTTGGAACGCCGCGTCGACTGGGTGCCGTTGGGGAATACGGCGATATCACTGTACTCGCCATCGCGGGTCAGGTAGGCGCCGGTGGTGCGGGTAAACCAGACTACTTCCGCCCCCGTGCCTGGCACCGGGAAGGCGGCGCCACCGACAAAACCCTTGATTCCCTCATCGCCATTGATGAGCTCACCGTGCTCCGCATTGTAGCGCACCTTGTCGTAAAAATTCTGGTAGTAGGCGAATTCCCGGTGTCCCGGATACACCGGCATACGAAAAGTGTCCGCGTAGGTCTCGAACATGGCAATCTGTCCCGGGCTGAGCCGGGCCGCGTGCTCCTCCATGTTGTCCTTGGTGATCACGAACAGGGGTTTTTCCTGTGGCCAGGGATCGGGGTAGGGCGTGCCTGGGCCATCCCATTGCATGCCCTCGGGCAGGCCCACAACCTTGCCCGTCCACTGGGGCAGCAAGCCGTCCTCGCTGCCGGCTTTGATGGCACCCATTGGGGTGTACTCCTTGCCCAGGCGAGCGACATCCTCGGCTGACATCTTGGCCACGGCGGCGGTGGACAAGATTGAGAGTGCCAGTGCAATTGCGGTACTGTTTTGAATTCGCATGATCGTTAGTCCTCTGGTATTCGTTAGAAGCTGTAAGAAAGGTTCAGGGATACATTGTCGCGATCGGTGAGAAGATGGTCATGGCCGCCGTCGAAATAGTTTACGTAGCCCACCTGGACAAAGAAGTTACTCTGGTAGATAAAGCGCACCGCCAGGTTGATGGACGTTGCATCTTCAATCATATTGCTTTCCCTGATAGTGCCGTCAAAGGTGTGGTTGATGAAAGGAATCAACTTTATGTCGAGTGCGGGATACACATTGAGGTAATCG
>JARFQU010000068.1 GCA_029287595.1 Halioglobus sp.
GGTGAGCGCACGGTATGACCGATCTCCAGCGGGGCCTCAGCGGGTTCAGCGGCGGCGGGCTGTGGCGCCGCTGCGGGTGCGGCAGGCGCGGGCGCGTAAGCCGGCGGCTGGGCGTATTGCGAAGCGGCGTAAGCCCCGGCAGCCGCGGCCTGGGCACTGTTTCTGCTGATCCGAACCGATTCCTCGCCTTCCTTGATCTCAATCTCGTCTATATTGGACTCTTCGAGCAACTCGATCAGTTTTTTTACCTTGCGAATGTCCATAATGCAGTCTCTTCAGGTGGTGTTTACGGCTCTTCAACGAAAGTCAGTGCGGCCTGCAGGCCCAATTCATAGCTCTGTACGCCCAGTCCACAGATGACCCCCCGGGCCAGGTCCGAAAAGTAGGAGTGTTGGCGAAAAGGTTCTCTGGCGTGGACGTTGGACAGGTGCACCTCGATAAACGGTATGTTCACCGCCGCCAGTGCGTCCCGCAGGGCAACACTGGTGTGGGTAAAGGCAGCGGGGTTGATGAGGATGAAGTTGACCCCCTCGTGGCGCGCATCCTGTACCCGCTCCACCAGCTCGTATTCTGCATTGCTCTGCATGCTCAACAGGTGGTGGCCGCGTTCCAGCGCCGCCTGCTCCAGGCGCTGGTTGATATCGCTCAGCGTGTCGCGACCGTAAACCTCGGGCTCGCGCTCTCCCAGCAGATTCAGGTTGGGGCCGTGTAATACCAGAATGGTGGCCATTGGCATGGCTCTCCGCGGATTTGGCGTCAGATTGAAAAGTGTGGCGCAAAATCCCGGAACTGTCTATGTATTTTGGTATTTTTTTGAATTTTGCCGGAAGTTCGCTACCGAATTGAAGAAGTTAGCATGTTTTCTGAAGATGCAGGCTTCTCCAGGCGAGATAACAGCAAGGTAACAGGCAATGGCTCAATATAAAGGTTTAGGCTAGGTATCATCGTCGAAACGGTAGGCAACTTCCGCGTTCCTGGCAGAAATGGTCTCCAGGGCTTGCAACACGGTATCCTTGCTCAGCAATTGCGGCAGAATCAGCGGCTCGCTACCCGGGTCGGCGGGGTACATGAGGTACAGGGGAATCCCGCTGCGGCCATGCCGCTCCAGGAAGCGTGCAATTTCCGCATTGTAATTGGTCCAGTCGGCCACCATGTAGACCACGTTCTCCCGGGCAAAGGCCTCGGTGATCTCCTGTGTGTACAGTACCGCCTGTTCGTTGGCGATGCAGGTGATGCACCAGTCCGCGGTGACGTCCACAAACACCGGTCGGCCCGATGCCCTCAGGTCAGCCACTTGCTGCTCCGACCATGCCACCTTGCCGTCACCCATTTGCGCCGCGTGGCTGCCGTTTTCGTCCAGCCCGCGCCAGCTGCCCAGCCCCAGTGCCGCCAATACGCACAAGCCCGCCAGGGCATTCTGCCAGCTCCCACGGCGCCATAACCACAGGCCCATTGTCAGCAGCAGCGCTCCCCCCAGTGCTACCGCCATGGTGTTTACCCCGGTCTGGCGCCCGGCCACCCACAGCAACCAGATCGCGGTGCCATATAAGGGGAAGGCCAGCAGCTGTTTCAAGGTATCCATCCATTGCCCTGGAGCCGGCATCAACCGGCGCGCCGCGCCGCTGTAACCCAGTAATAGCAACGGCGCCGCCATGCCCGCTCCCAGGCAGGCAAATACCAGCAGGGCTATCTGCGGCGGCTGGGTCAGGGCGAAACCCAGGGCGGTGCCCATGAAGGGGGCGGTGCAGGGGCTGGCCACGACCACTGCCAGCACACCAGTAAAGAAGCTGCCACTGAGGCCGCGGCGGTCCGCCAGGCTGCCACCGGTATTCATCAACTGCCCGCCGAATTCCACCAGCCCCGACAGGGACAGGCCCATGGCGACGAACAGGTAGGCCAGGGCGATGACAAAGCCTGGCGACTGCAGCTGAAAGCCCCAACCGATGGCGCGTCCCGCCTGTTGCAAGGCGATGAGCACGGCGGCTACCGCAACGAAACTGGCGATTACGCCAGCACTATAGATCCAGCTGTGCAGGTGCCGGTCATGTTCGCTACTGCGGGCGAAACTCAGGACCTTGAGCGACAGGATGGGGAACACACAGGGCATCAGGTTGAGGATGGCGCCACCGATAAAGGCCAGGGCCAGCATGGTCAGCAGGGTGCCCAAGTGCAGCGGCGCTTTTTCTGCAGTGGACTTGAGCGTCGCGGTGGAACGCTTTAACGCCGGTTCCAGTGGCGTTACGGTGCCGCTGTCAAAGTCTACACTGAACAATTGCTGGCGCGGGGGGTAGCACAGGCCGGCATCGGCGCAGCCCTGGGAGCCCACCGACAGGGTGCCCCGGCGCAATGGTTGCTCTGCCCGCAGCTGCACATCGGCCTGCTGATAGTAGACCTGCACCTCGCCAAAATACTCGTCACTGCGCTGCAGTGCTGTTGGCAGTTGCACATCCAGCGCCACCTCCTGACCGGCCGCGTCGCGCAGGCTGAAGGCGAAGCGATGCTGGTAGAGATAGTAGGTATCCGCGATCTGCCAATACAGGCGCAGGCCCTGTTGCTCCTGCACCTCAATTTCCAGCCGGTAGGCCTCCTCTACGGGTAAAAAATCCGGAGCGCTGCCGGTAGCGTTGAAGCCGGCTTTCCCTGGCGCCCCAAAACTGGCTTGTTCAGAAGCCCCGAAGCCGGCTTCGTCGCTCGCGCCGAAATCCTGGGCCTGCCCAAGCGCAGAAAGCAGCAATAGCAGCCCTGCCAGCATTATTCGCATGAAATCTCCTCGTGGAGGCGGTATCTTTAGCGCCGCGCCCGTATGGGGCGAATTGTAACAAGTCTTGTTGGTGTGCGCCCATTTAGGGCGCCGGTAACGGTCTTCAGTGGTATAGTGTTAGGACGCCCCCAGGGGCCGATAGTTTCCCGATCGGAGTAGTAATTTGACCAAACAATGGATAGCGCTGCTGGCGGCCGGCGCAGTGTCGCTGGTGGCCTCGGCGCAACAAGCCGCGCCCCTGGCGCTGGAGGGAGCCTGGGTGCGCGCCCTGCCTCCCACCCAGTCAAATACGGCAGCCTACCTGAGTGTGCGCAATACCGGCGATGTGCCGGTGATCATCACCGGCGGCCAGGCAGACCTGGCTACAACGGTGGAGATCCACACCACGCGGGAAATTGATGGCTACCATCGCATGGAGCAGTTGCCACAGCTCACGGTGGCACCCGGTGAGCAAGTGGACCTGTCCCCCGGGGGTATCCACCTGATGCTGCTGGGACTGCAGCGCATGCCGGCGGCGGGAGAGCGCACCCGTCTATGTCTTACCCTGGAATCGGGAGACAAAACCTGCACTGAGGCTGCGGTACGTAAATCTGCCCGGGAACAAGACAACCATGATCACCATCAACACCACTGATAGCGGAGCCCCTACATGAATGCAGTAACACAAACCCTCGCCGATTGGCGTGACAGCGTCGCCGACTACCTGCCACAGGGCGGTATCGCCAAGCCCCTGGGCATGGTGCTGGCCGTTTACCTGCTGTTGGCGATGCTGGTGGGAATCTATTGGAGCCGCACACCGGACACGTTCGACGTGAAAGCGCGTGCGGCAGCCTATGCCGCGGAAGATGGCGGCCAGTTGGTCACCGGTTCGGCAACCACGGCTGCAATTATGGGCGTGATGGAAACCTTGCTGGAAAAGCCAGGTGGGTTCCTGCACAACGACGTGTTTCCTCCCGGCCTGTGGTTGGACAATATGCCCAACTGGGAATACGGCGCATTGATTCAGGTGCGCGATCTGGCGCGCGCCATGCGCGAGGTGCATAGCCGCTCCCAGTCACAATCCCTGGAAGACCCCGATCTGGCGATGGCGGAGCCGCGCTTCAACTTCACTGCCACCAGCTGGATGCTGCCCGCTTCCGAGTCGGAATATCGCGACGGCCTGAAATACACGCGCAGTTATTTCCGTCGCCTGTCGGACATTAAAGAATCCAATGCCCAGTTCTATGCCCGGGCGGATAACCTGCGTTACTGGCTATCCACCGTTGACTCCCGCCTGGGCAGCCTGTCCCAGCGGCTCAGTGCCAGTGTCGGCAAGCGGCGCATCAATACCGACCTGGCCGGGGAGGACGCGGCCACCCAGTCCACCCAGACATCGTCTGAAGTAGAGGTGCGCACCTCCTGGACCGAGATTGACGATGTGTTCTTTGAGGCCCGTGGCACTACCTGGGCTCTGCTGCACTTCCTGCGCGCTGCAGAGCTGGACTTCGCCGAGGTTTTGGAAAAGAAAAATGCGCGCGTCAGCGTGCAGCAGATCATCCGCGAGTTGGAGGGTAGCCAGGAATTCGTGTGGAGCCCGGTGATTCTCAACGGCACCGG
>JARFQU010000097.1 GCA_029287595.1 Halioglobus sp.
GCCATACACCCTGGCGCAGACTGGCATCCAGAATCGTCTGCCCCTCCTCCACTTCCACCACGTCACCGGTGGGCTCAACAGTTACTTGATAGGTCATGTTATAGGTTTCCGATTTTCGGTTCAGCTGCCACTGCCCTTGAGTCCATCGAGGCCGGGAGTGGCGAAGCGAAGAATGGACTTGTGGTCGATGCCCTGCTCTGCCAGCGTCGCATTAGTGTCCGGCGTGAATGACTCAGCATTCAGATGCCATTCGACCTGGTTCCAATCGATCTCGCCAAACTCGGGGTGCAGGCTGAACGCGCCCGGGATGAGTTCCTCGAGTACCTTGCTGAACGGCGCGTCCGGCGGCACTGCGAAAGCCACCGGTGCGCAAAACATCAGGTGGTGATCCCAACCGACATACAGCACCTGATTGCCATGAAAGTTCTCTACCCGGTCCAGGCGCTCGCCGACATAGTTTTCTGTAATTGCTGCTACTGCCATGATTGATTTCTCCTTTACGCAGCTGTTCAGCTGGCCTTCTTCAGTTTGTCTTCGGCGGACTGCAGGTTATGCCAGCCATTCCAACGCGCCTCGTCCGGAGAGCCTTTAAAATCGAGGTTATCCACACCCAGGTTTATCCTGTAGTAATCACCCAGCACGTCTTCCATCTCGGGGCCGCCGCAGTTGCCCTGGAAAATCTGGTGTACGGGCATCCAGGACTGTACGTATTTCTCCGGCTCGTGATCGAAGATGTCCTTGCATCCATTGGAACAGAAGTTATAGCGCTCGCCGTCGTACACTGACTGTCGATAGGACGTCATGGTTGGATTTTCCATGTCGGTGAAACCCATTGGGATCTGGCAGGTCTGGCACAGCATCGGGAGCGTCGGGTTGTAGTACCGCTCTCCGGCCTCCTCCATCTCGCGCCACTTCTCAAAACGGGGTCGGTAATACTTGTCGAACGTATTGGGATATTTCTCCGAGAGCCAGTCCATCTCCTGCGCCGTAGGCATCCAGGTGTGGAAGGCCGCCGCGTGGCCATAGTTATAGAAAATGCTCCAGGCCTGGTGAGACAGGTGTTCCTTCTCGGCAATTGCGTCAGCGGCATAGGGAGGCATCTCGATGCCGTAGCGCGCCAGGTCCTTGAACAGCGAGCTGGCGGCTTCTTCGAAGTAAACCTCGAAAGATTCCTGCCAGGACATCACCTTGTTGGGCAGCATATAGTCCATCATCATGGCCACCAGGGTCAGCACCCGGTACCCGCGCCACAGCCACTTGTTGATCCAGCGCTGTACGATGGGCACGTTATCTTCATGCTGCTCCAGCAGGAACTTGATAATCTCCAGGCCGAGGGTCATGTGCCGCGCTTCATCGGACTGGGCCGAGAAACCGAAGGTCACAGTCGCCATGTCGCCGTTATAGGCCGCGCCGGACATGAAGGGTACGAACAGCAGGTTGGTCAGTACGTACTCGAACGAGAAGCCGATCGCGACCATGAACTCGAAGGGGCCGGCACTGCGCGCATCGTCGAAGAAGGACTTGGGCACGGACAGATACCACACCCGATCGTGCATATGGGCGAAATCCTGGAAGCCATCGAAGTGCTTGTTGTAGTGGCTCATGGCGTGAATCTGGGTCTGCACGTGACGCAATTCATCCAGGGATTGCATCTGGCAGGCAACTCGCGCACCGACTCCGCCGAACTGGCGTCCGACATGAGCAAAGCCACTATAGGCCTGGTATTCGAGCGGCGAAACCCCGGTCAGGAACAACTTGATGGCGTTGACGTAACGAGCGTCAGTCACATTCTGCTGGCCGTTGTTCTGGGAGAAGGCATCGAAGATCGCGTACAGTTTCTTCTCCTTCTCCGCCTGGTATTTCCAGTAGGAATCCATGGTCAGGCGGAAAGGATCTTCCCACTTGCTCCAGTCGGTGATCTTGATGCCCTCGAAATCTTCCTGCGGGAAGATTTCCTTGCGGTCCCGGTAGCTGAACTCCCACTCCAGGTCGCGGGTAAGGAGGCGGTACTTATCTTTCATATTCAGTTTTTTATTGCTCATTACAATGGCTCCTCAGTTATTCCAGGTCAGGGACAGCTGGTCGTCGTCTTCGTCGACGTTACCACCCAGGGTGATCAGGTTGACGTGCAGGGCCGGTATTTCCCAGTCACGTCCCATTTTCTCTTCAACAGTTTCTCGCTTGATAACCATGTGGCCCTCGCACTCGATGCGAATCATTGCGGGCTGGTAGATCACCGTGACATCAGGGTTATCTTCTTCAATGGCCTCTACAATGTAGTGCGACTCTTCGTTATCCTGCAGTGCGATATAGACTTTTGACATTGATCTCTCCCGATTAAAGGCCGGCTTTGGCCAGGCGTTGGTTCAATGCTTCAGTGCAGGCGTTAACGGCGTCGTCCCCTACGGCAATCTCAGCCAGGGGCGCCAGATCGGCAACAGCCTTCTCTCGCCACTCTGCCACCCAGCGGCCGATCAACTCCTTGTTGTGATCCGATTCGGCCACAGTGGATTTCAGGGTCGCGTCTACCCAGCGGGAGGTGTCCTTGTGCCATTCCTGCATGAACTCGATCAACATGGCCAGATCAGAACCCCCTTCCTCGGTGATCGCCTGGTCAAACTGGCGATACATCAGGTCGTAAACCAGGGTATCCAACACCACGTCCTGGGCGATAAAGACTTCGTACCAGTCTTCTACCACCAGGGTGTTCTCGGTATAGCGACGCAAGCCCTGCCACGCAGGATCGGTCATCCAGTGATCCTTGGCCTTGGTGAGCACCTCAGCGCTATTGCCGTCCAGCAACAGACCAATGCGCGACAGGTACTGGGCGATGCCCAGGCGATCCATACCGTTGTAGAGGAAGGCCTGGGTCAGGACCGTGGAAGTCCCATAGGCACTGCACAGCACGTTGTTCATGTTTGCGCCCAGTTCCATGTGGCGCAGCGGTATCAGGCAGCGCACGACCTTTGCCTTGACCTCTTCGCTCAGACGGTCACCCAGTCCGCGCTTGTCGAAGAACGCGTAGTTGTTCTCGGTCACCTCCTGCAACTTGGCTCGGGCCTGTACATAGGTACCGTAATAATACTGGCGCGGATCGCGAAAGGCGTACCAGTCCTCCATCACTACCGCGGTACGGCTGGTATCGTTGAGCAACTTATCCGGCTGCCACATGGGGCGGTAATGGAAGTTGTTCTCCGGCGCGATATCGTAGCTGGCCTCCTGGTAGCGCGACGCCGGTTTATCACCGAAGCGGCGCCGGGTGTGCTCGAAGGTGTTTCGAATGGGCTCCAGTGTTGCTGTTTTAATTTCTATAGTCATTGGATTACCTGTTGCTGGGTTTGATTTCAGGGGGTTGGTTTTTCTTCGCCGTAGCGCCATTTCTCCATGTCGGCATCCACCGCCGCAGCCTGCTCCTCGCTCATCATCACCACCTGGTTGTGGCGGCAGAACGCATCGAAGGCTGCCCGGGGCAGAACCAGCTCGACATAAAGGGAGGGATCACCGATGGCGAAATCGAATTCAATAAACCTGTCGTCCACCACGCGGCGAACACGGACATAGCGAGCCAGTTGCTCGAACTCGAGGGCATCATCATCTGTAGAAGGCGTAGGCACGAGTTTCATATATTTTTATTCCACTTGCCGGTATACATTATTTAATGAAGTATCAAGCAGCAAAGGGCGTGCCAGAAGGCGATTTTGTATATATTTTAGGCGGTTATAGATTTCGGGGGAGAAAGATTGTGAATTTCAGTCGAGGAAATTTAATCATATGATGAATGCATTTTCGGGGATTTAATCAATTGAGCAAATCATGCACCTGTTTGCCAATGGGCGACCGGCTCAGGATTAAGCTGAACGCAACTTCTTTATACGGTAATCCAGGGTCGCCCGGGTCAGGCCCAACAGCGCCGCAGCCCTGGTCACATTGCCGCCAGAGCGCTGCATGGCCCCTTCGATCAATGCCCGTTCAAGACTGCCAAGATCACAACCCTCCTGCAGCAAGCGCTCCGCAGCCTCGGTGATGGCACTGGCAGCCGAATTGTCCTGTGCTGTATCGCCCTGCTGTGCGCCAACATGGGGAAACAGGTGCTGCGCTTCAATCTGCCCGCCCTGGTCCGCCAGGATAATACCGCGTTCGATCATATTACCCAGCTCTCGGATATTGCCCGGCCACTGGTAAGCACGCAGCATCGCCATCGCCCGATCGGTAATGCCCTGCAGCTGCTTGCCGTGCAGGCTGGAATACTTGTCTATGAAATGCCGCACCAGATCCGGTACATCGTCTATGCGCTCCCGCAGGGGGGGCACCACAACGGAGTAAACATTGAGCCTATACAGCAGGTCGGCCCGGAAGTGGCCATTTTGCACCGCCTCATCCAGATTCTCGTTGGTGGCCGCCACCAGGCGCACGTCCACCTTGCGGGTACGGGTGTCCCCCACCCGCTCCAACTCGCCCTCCTGCAATACTCGCAACAAGGCGGCCTGGGCCTGTGGCGACAGTTCCCCCACCTCATCCAGAAACAGGGTGCCGCCATGCGCCCGTTCGAAGCGTCCCGGCCGCGACTGGTCGGCACCGGTGTAGGCGCCCTTCTCCACGCCGAACAACTCCGCCTCAATCAGGTCCTTCGGTATCGCCGCGCAATTTACTGCCACGAAAGGCTTGTCACTCCGGGGGCTGCCCTGGTGCAGCGCCTTGGCGAACATGTCCTTACCCACACCGGTCTCGCCAAGCAGTAGCACGGTAACCCGGCTCTCGGCAGCTTTGGCCAGCAATTCTCGCACCTGGAGGAATTTTGCCGAACAGCCGATAAGGTCGCCAAAACTTTGTTCTGAGGTGAGGTTCTCCCTCAGGGAAGTGACCTGGGATTGCAGGGCGAAGAGCTGGTCGGCAATCCGGTCGGGGCGATAGTACCGCTGCAGTTCCTCTGCGTCGTCCCATTCCTCGGCCGGACGCCCCTCGATACGGCATACCTTCTCGCCGCAACCCACACAGCCTTGCTCCCTGTAGAGAATCTGGCGTCCCATGAAGCGTGAGGTAAAGCCACTGGCATAGCCAATCTGCGTCCAGCATACGGGTTCATAGCTGACGCCGTATTCGGCCAGGAAGATCTCTGCCTCGAAGGAGTTTTCCCAATCGAATATACCGTGAAAGCTATTGACCTCCTCGTCCAGGTCCAATTTCACCGGAGTGACCTTGACCTGGCCGGTCAGCATATGGGATTGGGGGCCCACCGAGAACACATCAAACAGCGGAGCGTCCGGTCGCAGGCGCTTTGCAGTGTCGGCATCCAGTTGGCCGGCGATATAGCCCATGCGAATCAACAGGCCCTTGGCCCGGTCCATCCCCAGGGATTCGATCAGTTCCCGACGCAGGCCCTGCAATTCGCTGCTGCGCAGCAGGATCATGCGCTCCTCGCCCATCCATATACGACCCTCGTCCAGTTCAAAACGCAGCAGGTCCTGGATGTCATCCATGGCCGGTAGTTTTGGCAGGTTATGGGGCATGGGATTGCGCCTGTCAGTTTATTGTTTTAGTGGGCACACGTTACACCGACCAAGATCAGTTTACAAAGCGGGTAGCGCTTTGCCTGAGACACTCGCGACTGAAATATCCCCGGACCGGGGGCACTCTACTCAGATCTTTGCCAGCAGTTCCTCTTTCAATTCCCTTTTGAGTATTTTGTTGGTCGCGTTGCGTGGCAACGCCTGCTCACTAAAGAACACCCGGGTCGGCACCTTATAGGACGCCAGGTGAGCGCGCGCATATTGCATCAGGCCTTCTTCATCGAGTTGTGCGCCGGGATGCAGATGCACGACGACTGCAACTTCTTCGCCCAGGCGCTCGTGGGGCAGGCCGATAGCGGCCAGTTCCCTGACCGCCTCGTGTTCCAGCAGGGCGTTTTCAATCTCGATGGGATAGATATTCTCGCCGCCGCGGATGATCATGTCTTTGGCCCGGTCCGCCAGGAACAGGAAGCCCTCGTCGTCCAGGTAGCCTATATCACCGGTTTTCAGCCAGCCGTCGCGGAACTCCTCGGCATTGGCCTCGGGTCGATTCCAGTACTCGCGAATATTGGCGCAACTGCGCACCCAGATTTCACCGGTCGCTCCATCGGGCAGGATATTGCCATCGTCATCGCAAATACGAATATCCACTATGGGATGGGGAAAGCCGGCACTGCCGGCCTTGGCGAAAAACGCCTGCCCGGTGAGTGACGCGCCCTGGGCATTGGTCTCGGTCATGCCCCAGCCGGTGCCGCTGAAGTTCTGCGGCAATTTTTCCTGCAACAGGGCCTTGACCCGCGGCGGTGTAGCAGCACCACCGATACCCAGGGAAAACAGGCTGCTGGTGTCGGCCTGGTCAAACTTCGGCGACTCCAGCAGGTCCAGCATCATCGCGGGTGCAGCTGCAATGGTGGTAACCCGCTCCTGCTCGATATACTCCAGGGCACGATCAACGTCCCACTTATACATCATCACAATGCGACGCCCACCGCGCAGATTGGCGAGGAACTGGGCGTGGCAGCCGCTGACATGAAACAGGGGCACCGCCAACAAGGAGGTGGGTTCAAAGCCCCGCTCCAGCATCGCCCCGATCAATTCGCCATTGGTCATCGCCGCGGCGATGGCCGCGCATTCCATGTTATACACCGCCTGACACAGGGCCCGGTGCGTGGACGCGGCGCCCTTGGGTTTGCCACTGGTACCGGAGGTGTACATGATCATGGCCAGGTCGTCCCCCGCAATCGTCACTGGCTGGGGTGCCACACCCTGGAAATCCGCGACAAAAGCCTGCAGGCCCAGGGGGTTGTTTTCATCTTCGGGACGGGCAATCAGGGTGTCAATGCCCACCTCCTGAAAGCGCTGGGCAACGCCCAGGTAACGCTGCTGGTCACAAATCGCGACTTTCGCCCCCGCATCTTCCACGGTATAAGCGATATCGGCAGGCTTTCCCCAGCTGTTAACCGGCACAATGACGGCCCCGATGCTGGTAACCGCGATAAAAGCGGACATCCACTCGGGGTAGTTGCGCATTGCCAGGGCAACCCGATCCCCCGGGGCCACGCCCCGGGCCTGCAGGGCCGCGGCAAGCGCATCCGCCTCGTCCATCAGGTCGTTGAAACTGCGCCGCTCGCCCTCGTAGATCAGGAACTCACGATCACCGTGCTGGCGTGCCACGGACAAGGCTTCTACCAGGTTGGCGGGTGCATTGACGTAATAGTGGCCGGAGCTGTCATCGCCAGACAACTCATAAGGCGCGCCGGCCGCGGTCAACTGGCCCATCGCGGTATTGAATTGCTCTGTAATTTCTGACATCTGCCTACTCCACTGGGGGCCATCGCCCTGAGTTATTGGTACCGGGTTACTTGTAACGGTTGGTTATACTAGCGGGCCGCGCAGGGCACGCCAACGGCGATACTTTGCATTATTTCTTGTTCAAATTTTGCACCAGCGGGACCGCTTTGCCCACCCGCCGCCAGAAAGTACAATGATCGTGGTACAGGAGTTTATTCCAATGGCAGACAGCATTCCCCTGCGCTACGCCCAATCCCTGCTGCGGCTGGCCCCGATGTCGGAGCAGGAACTGCGCCAGGAACTCATGGAGCTCAAGCTGCCACTGGTATTACTGCAATCACACAGTGCTGCCGACGCGCGCATACCGGTAGAAGATTATGGCCGCCTGTTTATTCATATTGTGCGCAAACTGCAGCAAAGCCTGCCCTCCAGAAGCGCCGATATTGAATCCACACTGCTGTTCAGCGCTTACCGCATGATGTTCCAGGCCATGTTGCATGCCAGCACCCTGCAACAGGCCATGCAACGGGCCTCGGTTTACTTCCAGCGACTGCAAGCCCATGGCGAGACATTTCACCTGGAAGACGAGGGTGACCTGGTGCGCTGCCGCTTCGATTTCTCCAATGACGGGGACGCCGACCTGCAATCCCCGGAGAATTTCAGCATGGAACAGCTGAACTGGCTGCCTGGCCTGACTGGCCACATCCTGTCCATGGCCATGTGGCACCGGGTGTGTGGCTGGTTTATTGGCACCTTTATAGAGCTGGAGCGCGTACAACTGAAGCAGCCGGGGAAGCAGGGCAAGGACTACAGCCAGGTATTTGGGGTCCCCGCGCACTTTGGCGCTGATTACGATGCCTTTTATTTCCGGCGACGCTACCTGCAATTTCCCATTGTGCAGAGTGAAGCCTCCCTCAATACCATGCTGGCAACCTACCCGGCGGAGCTGTTTCGTATCGACCCCGACAGCCACGGCGTGGGCAACAAGGTGAAACACCTGATTGGCAGCGATTTTCAGCGCCCGCTGCCCAGCCTGCAGGATGTCGCCGACCGCCTGCATATGACCACCCCCACCTTACACCGCCGCCTGCGCGAGGAAGGCACCTCCTTTCAGCAACTGAAAGACCAGTGTCGCAAAAACGCCGCCATCAGCTATTTGAGTAGTGGCGAGTACACCACCCAGCAACTGTCGGAACTGATGGGCTTTTCCGACAGCAGCACCTTCCACCGCGCTTTCAAAAAGTGGACCGGGCTCACTCCCCAGGATTACAAACAAAAGCACTGCTGAAAATTCTTGCCCCTACACTTTGAAATTTCACGCAATGGTTAGAATCCCAGACTGAACTAGACTCACTCCCATACCAATTAAACAAGTGGGAGAACAGGCATGGCTTATTTCATCACCGGCGGCACAGGATTCATCGGGCGCAACTTCATCGACAAGCTCAAGGACCGCGAGGGCGACATCTACGTGCTGACCCGCGCCGCATCCATGCACAAGTTCGAGGAACTGCAGGAGCGCATGGGCGAGCACAGCGACAGGCTGATACCCGTACAGGGCGACCTAAAGGAAGCCTTACTGGGTGTGGATGAGGCGACCATCGCCGACCTCAAGGGCAAGATCAGGCACTTCTGCCACTTCGCCGCTATCTACGACATCGGCGCTTCTGCCGAAGCGCAGACAGCCACCAACATCGACGGTACACGCAACGCCATCCGCCTGGCAGAGGCCGTGGATGCGGCCTGTTTCGAGCACGTCAGTTCCATTGCTGCCGGCGGCCTGTACCAGGGCACCTTCCGCGAAGACATGTTCGACGAAGCGGAGAACCTGGAACACCCCTACTTCTCCACCAAGCACGACTCCGAGGGCATCGTGCGCAATGAATGCCAGGTGCCCTGGCGGGTATACCGCCCGGCCATGGTGGTGGGCAACTCCAAAACCGGTGAGATAGACAAGATCGACGGCGCCTATTACTTCTTCAAGAGCCTGCAGAAAATCCGCAAGGTGCTGCCCCAGTGGTTCCCACTGATCGGCATCGAGGGGGGCAAGTTCAATATCGTACCGGTGGACTATGTGGTGGACGCCATGGACCACATCGCACACCTGGACGACCTGGACGGACGCTGCTTCCACCTGACCGATCCCGAGCACCACAGCATGGGCAACATGATGAATATCTTTGCGGATGCCGGCCATGCACCGCGCTTCAACATGCGCCTTGATACCCGCATGTTTGGCTTTATTCCCAGTTTTGTGCGCACCACCCTGGCCGGGCTGCCGCCGATCAAGCGCATTATCAACACCCTGCTGGAGGACATGGGCCTGCCGGACTCCGTCACCATGTTCATGAACTACCCTACCCGCTACGACAACCGCGATGCAGAGCGCGCGCTGAAAGGATCCGGCATTTCCTGCCCGGACCTGCGTGACTATGCCCCGGTACTGTGGGATTACTGGGAGCGCAACCTGGATCCGGATCTGTTTGTCGACCACTCGCTGGAAGGCAATGTGGCGGGCAAGGTGGTACTGATCACCGGTGCCTCCTCCGGTATCGGTAAAGTCTCTGCACTGCGCCTGGCTGAGGCCGGTGGTCATGTATTGCTGGTAGCACGTTCCGCCGAGAAACTGGAGGAAACCGCGGCGGAAATTGCCGAGTTGGGTGGCATGGCCACTATATACCAGGCGGACGTATCCAACCTGGAAGACTGTGACCGCCTGGTCGCAACGGTACTGG
>JARFQU010000113.1 GCA_029287595.1 Halioglobus sp.
CGCGTTGGCTGTAAAGGTACTGTATGGCCACCGACAGGTAATGATTGGGATTGAGCAGGCCGGCACTGCGGGTGACTATGCCGTGGCGGTCATAGTCGGGGTCATTACCGAAGGCAATATCGTACTGGTCCCGCAACTCTATCAGGCTGGCCATCGCCCAGGGAGAGGAACAGTCCATGCGCACCTTGCCGTCCCTGTCCACGGACATGAAACTGAACTGGTGATCGACCACGTCGTTGCGAACGGTAAGGTCCAGGCCATAGCGCTGCGCGATCGCCCCCCAGTAGCGCAGACCGGAACCACCCATGGCGTCGGCGCAAATCTTGAGTCCGGAAGACGCTATGGCCTGCATGTCGACCACGTTCTCCAGGTCATCCACGTAGGGCGTCATAAAGTCGTGGGCCACGGTGGTATCACTCGCCAATGCCTGTGCGTAAGTCAGTGCCGGACCGGTGTAGTCGCCGGAAGCTAATAACTCGTTGGCCCGCTCTGCAATCCACCCGGTAGCGTCGGTATCCGCGGGCCCGCCGTTGGGCGGGTTGTACTTGAACCCGCCGTTGTCGGGCGGGTTGTGAGACGGCGTAATTACCACGCCGTCAGCCAGGGCGTCGGAACGGTCGCGATTGTGACAAAGAATGGCATGGGAGATTACCGGCGTCGGCGTGTAACCGCCCTCCCCCTCGATCATCACGGTCACGCCCCGGTCGGCAAACACCCGAAGCGCTGACATCTCCGCGGGTGTTGACAGGGCGTGGGTGTCCTTGCCGATGAACAGAGGGCCGGTAATGCCCTGCTCCTGGCGGTAATCGCAAATAGCCTCGGAGATAGCGAGGATATGTGACTCGTTGAAACTGCTGTTCAGGGAACTGCCCCGGTGGCCGGAAGTGCCGAAGCTGACTTTCTGGTCCGGGTCGTGGGCATCCGGGCGCTTCTCGTAATAGCAGCTGACCAATTCGGCGACATCTATCAGTGAATCGGGTGCAACCGGCTTTCCGGCATTGGGGTGAGCATTCATGGGGGATTACCTCTGGTATAGCCTTTAATTATGAGGGTATTTACAATACTGCGTCTATGCCCCACGCAATCGAATCCGCTTCCCATTCGTCCAGGCGCTGCAATGAAAAAACTCTCACACCAACTGAAGAAACGCCGAAGCCGCTTGCTGCGCTGTTACGACGACGAAGATCTGCACCAGCTACGGATCAGGCTGCGCCGGATGCGCGGCCATTTGAAACTGCTACCCGGTGAACAGGCCCACCGTCTGCGCCGGGAACTGGGGATGCTGACCGATACCACCAACGCGGCCAGGGACTGGGACACATTATTCACCCACACCGGGGAACTGCTTCCCCCGGAACAATTCCACCACCTGCAAGCGCTTTTGCAACTGCATCGGCGGGCGGCACATGAAACAGTGCTGGCGATGCTGCAGTCAGATGCCTGGACAGCCGCCATCAAGCAGTGGCAGCAACTGGAAAAGGATGAGCTATTCAGGAAGTATCGTGCCAGTGACGGTAGTGGGCAAAAAAAGAACGCCGTTCGCCGCGCCCGACAACGGGTGGATTCGGCACGCAGCAAGGCCCTGGGCAAGGGGAGCGATCGAAGCTGGCACAAACTGCGTATTGCCATCAAGGACCTGCGCTACCAGCTGGATGAAACGCCGAAAAAAGCGCGCTCCTCCCATGACCGGAAAATGATTGCGCAGTGCAAACAACTGCAGGAATACCTGGGTGCCTGGCACGACACCGTGACTCATCGCCAGTTGCTGCAGGAATTGGCTGACAGCCTGGATTCGATCCACTACCCCCGGGCCACAGACGCCCTCGACATTCTGGATAATGCCATACGGGAGGAGCAGGATCGGGTGCTGGCTGAAGTTAAAACGATGCTGCAGCAGGATACACTGCTAGCAATCGCCCCAGTCACAGAAAGGATGTGACAGCAGATTTACGTTGTAATAGCGCGGGTCAGTCGTCACCTCCCGACCTACCCAGTCGGGGAACTCCACCTTATCGTCTTCGCTTGCAAGCTCCACCTCAGCCACTACCAGGCCGGAGTTTTGGCCAGCAAAGACATCAATTTCCCAGGTATGTCCACCGAATTTTCGCAGATAGCGGGTTTTCACGATCACCCGCTCGTTACACAGTTCAGAAAGGATCTGGCGGGCGTCACTGGCGGGAATCGGGTATTCGAACTCAGTGCGAACTGCCCCGGTGTTCTTTCCCTTGAGGGTAAGCCAGGCATCACCGCCGGCAATGCGCACGCGTACCACCGTCAGGTCCCTGGTTTCTATAAAGCCCTGCACGATTTCGACACCGTCATCCAGGGGACCCAGGCGGTCAGGGTCTACCAGGAACTTGCGTTCAATTTCCTGCGCCATCCGTCTATGACCAGGGTGAAACCGGCTTCCCGGCATTGGGATGAGTGCTCATACAGTATTACCTCTGCGATACAACCTGATTATGCGGGTATTTCCGATACCCCGTCCATGACCGACGTCAACTGAACAAAGGCGCCTGTATCATGGAATTATCCCTCAGCTGTGCTAGGGTTTGATCAGCAGGCAAAATAACCGGCAGGACAGCGAGATTCGATCATGAAATGTACACGCTTCAGTAAGGTGACGGCCGCCCTGGTCGTGGCAATCGCCGCCCCCCTGGCGACGGCACAGGACGCGACCCCCACTAAAGAACAGGTTGCCCGGGTGCATGGGGGCAGCCAATTTTCGCCCTACGCCGGACGGTCCTTCCCGACCCGGGTATTATTCGGCGATACCCACCTGCACACGTCTGTCTCGGTCGACGCGGGCACCATGAACAGCCTGGGCCAGGAACAGGCCTACCGCTTCGCCCGCGGCGAGGAAGTGGTGTCGACCGGGGGCCTGCGCGCCAAGTTGTCACGACCACTGGACTGGCTGGTGATTTCCGACCACGCGGAGATGTATGGCCTGATGCCCAAGCTGCTGGCGGGCGATCCCGACATCCTGGCCACCGAAGAGGGAGGCCGCTGGTATAAGGAACTCAAGAGCGGTGACCGGGATCGTATCTTCAATACCGCCATGGAGATCGTCGCCGCCCTGCAAAAGCCTGACCCGCCCTTCCGCAGTGACCGCCTGGTACGCGATGCCTGGCGGGAATACACGGCGTTGGCTGACCGTTACAACGAACCCGGACACTTCAGCGCTATCATCGGCTACGAATACACCACCCGCGGGGGCTTCAACCTGCACCGCAACGTCTTGTTCAGGGGCAACGCGGCAGATGCCAACCAGACCGTTCCCTTCTCCCAGTTCGACAGCCAGA
>JARFQU010000025.1 GCA_029287595.1 Halioglobus sp.
ACCGAGCTGACTAACCAGTGGCGCCCCAGCCTGGACGCCATGGAGATCATGCAGCGCAGCGGCATCGATACCGACTTCATCGAGCAGGCCATACCCGAGTTCATCCTCTACTGGCGCGAACGCGGCGTGGCGCCCAAGACCCTGAACTCCAAGTTTATCCAGCACATTCGTATACAGTGGGCGCGCTACTCCTCCAGCCTGGAGCACAGTACCGAGCCGAAGCGCATCGTCGACCACTGGCAGCCCAGCGAGGACGTTTACGATATCCTGCGCCTGTCGCACATCGATATTGATTTCGCCCGCGCGCTGCTGCCCGAATTCATCGTATACTGGAAGGACAGTAACCAGACCCATACATCCTGGAACAGCAAGTTTTTGCAACACGCGAAATACCACTGGGCGAAACGCCACCAGATAGAGCAAGCGGGATCAAGCAATGCCGGACAGCAGGGAACTCATTCAACAGGTCGCACAAGGGATAGAAGCCTCCAGGACGACCTCACCGACACCTCCTGGGCAGACTGACCAACGTCGCACCACCGAGGCCCACGTTGAGGCCATCAACCAGGTGTTCGCGCTGTTTCGCCTCAATTACCACAACCAGTACTACGCCGCTTTTCCCGACGCCGAGCAACTCAAGCAAATCAAAAAACTGTGGCTGGAATCCCTGGCGGATTATTCAGTGGAACAGATACTCAAGGGCGCCAGGCACGCCATAGAACACAGTGAATACCTGCCTACCCTGAACCGCATGCACGAGTGCTGCCAACAGGGCCTGGCCGATATCGGCCTGCGCCACCCCCACGAGGCCTACCTGGAGGCCTGCCAGGCTCCCTCCCCCAAATCCGCCCAGGCCTGGAGTCATCCCGCCGTCTACCTCGCCGGCCGCGACAGTGACTGGTTTTTCCTGGCCAACAACAGCGAGCGGGTCACCTGGCCGGTGTTTCGCGATCACTACCAGCGGTACTGCGCGAGGGTACTGCGCGGTGAGTCGCTGGAAATCCCGGAACCGGAGGTGTTGGAGCATCATGCGGCCGAGCCACTGCCCAAAGCGGAGCAATTGGAGGCGCTGAAAAAGCTGAAGGAAGAAGCCGGGTTCTAGGATCCCAGGATATTGGTGGTCCAGTGGGGGTGCGCCAGACCGGTATCTGACCGGTGGATCAATACTCTTCGTAAGACCCGCGGGCCAGGTTTTCGAAACGGGTATGCTGGCCCATAAAGGCCAGGCGGCAGGTGCCGATGGGGCCGTTACGCTGTTTGCCTATGATAATCTCGGCGGTACCTTTGTCCGGTGAATCCTCGTTGTAAACTTCGTCCCGGTAGATAAACATGATCACGTCGGCGTCCTGCTCGATCGCGCCCGATTCCCGCAGGTCGGAGTTCACCGGCCGTTTGTTGGGGCGGCTCTCCAGCGAGCGGTTTAGCTGTGACAGGGCCACCATGGGGCATTCGAATTCCTTGGCGATGGCCTTCAGGCTGCGAGAGATCTCCGAGATCTCCGCGGTGCGGCCCTCCGAGGAGCCCGCCACCTGCATCAGCTGCATATAGTCGACCATGATCATACCCAGCCCGCCATTCTCGCGGTACACGCGGCGCGCGCGGCTGCGCAGTTCGGTGGGGGTCAGCGCCGCGGTGTCATCGATAAACAGGGGCACGTCTTTCAGTTTGTTTACCGCGGTGCTCAGTTTGGGCCAGTCTTCCTGCTCCAGTTTGCCGTTGCGGATGCGCGTCTGGTCGATGCGGCCGATGGAGGACAGCATACGAATGATCAGCGAATCCGCCGGCATCTCCATGCTGAACACCAGGATAGGCTTGTCCTGGCCCAGCACCGCGTTTTCCACCAGGTTCATGGCAAAACTGGTCTTACCCATGGAGGGGCGCCCCGCCACGATGACCAGGTCAGAGGGCTGTAAGCCAGAGGTCATGCCATCCAGGTCGGTAAAACCGGTGCTCAGCCCAGTGATATCGCCGTCGGAATTAAATAATTCCTCGATGCGATCCAGCGCCTTCTGCAGCAGCGGGTTCACTTCCTGCGGTCCGCCCGCCTTGGGGCCCTGCTCCGAAATCTGCATGATGCGGCGCTCCGCCTCATCAATCAACTCATCCGAGGTGCGCCCCTCAGGGGTGAAGCCGCTCTCGGCGATATCCTGCGCCGCCTCGATCAGCTTGCGCAGGCTGGCCCGCTCATTCACCACCTGGGCATAGGCGCGAATATTGGAGGCGCTGGGGGTGTTCTGGGCCAGCTCCGCCAGGTAGGGCAGACCGCCGGCGGAGGCCAGCTCACCACTGGCTTCGAGTTTGTCGGCAACGGTAATCACATCCACCGGCTCCGACGCCTCGGCCAGCGCCGCAATCTGCCGGAAAATCAGCCGGTGGTCCGGGCGATAGAAATCACCCACGGTCACCGTTTCCGCGACCGAGTCCCAGCCATCCGCCGAGAGCAATAGACCACCCAGCACCGACTGCTCCGCCTCCACCGAGTGAGGCTGCATTTTGATACGCGACACCTCACTGTCCCTGGGATAGGGAAGCTCGGAGACATTATCGGGAAATTCGTGATCGGCCATGGAATCGGGGGTTTATTATCGGGACTACACAGAGTATCGAAATTTGCACATGGGTGCAGCAGAAATTCCGGGGTCAGGCCTATAATTGATGCGCCGCTGGTAAGTCCACCCCGGGGTCAGGCCTATAATTGATGCGTCGCTGGTAAGCGACGCATCAATTATAGGCCTGACCCCGTCGTATGACCCCGCCGCACATAAAAAATGCACAGACCATTCCTGATCGGTGCACTGTGGAATCAGCAAGTGCCTGCCCGAAGGGCAGGCAAAAGACTTACTCGGGGATAACCGCCACAGCAACCATGGC
>JARFQU010000003.1 GCA_029287595.1 Halioglobus sp.
GCCGGTGGACGTGCTGGTCGGCAAAGCGTTCGACGAGAGTGAACCGGCGGTACTTCGCAGTGTCGATGAGGTGGCCGATGACGAGATGATCCTCGATATCGGCCCTGAGAGCGCCCGTCGGCTCGCCGCCATGCTCGGGGATGCGGGTACCGTGCTCTGGAACGGGCCGGTTGGCGTGTTCGAGTTCGACCAGTTCGGTGAGGGCACCCGGGTCATGGGCGAAGCCATCGCCGGTGGCGAGGCTTTCTCCATTGCCGGCGGCGGCGACACCCTGGCGGCGATCGATAAATATGGCATTGCCGACAAGGTATCGTATATTTCCACGGGAGGCGGAGCCTTCCTGGAGTATGTGGAAGGTAAAACCCTGCCGGCGGTTGCCGTGCTGGAGCAGCGCGCCGCAGAGGCGTAGCGTGCGAAATAAATTAACAGGATGAGAGGAAAACACCCATGGCTTTAATCAGTATGCGACAGTTGCTGGATCACGCCGCCGAACACGGCTACGGTGTGCCGGCCTTCAACGTCAACAACCTGGAACAGACCCGCGCGATCATGGAGGCGGCGGACGCCACCAATTCGCCGGTGATCATGCAGGCCAGTGCCGGCGCTCGCAAGTATGCGGGAGCCCCTTTCCTGCGCGCCCTGATGGAAGCCGCAATGCAGGAGTTCCCCCATATTCCCGTGGTGGTGCACCAGGACCACGGTGTGTCCGTGGCGGTGTGCCAGCGCTCCATCCAGCTGGGCTTCAGCTCGGTGATGATGGACGGCTCCCTGGGCGAGGATGGCAAGACCCCCATGGACTATGACTACAACGTCGCGGTAACCCGCGCCGCGGTGGAAATCTCCCACGCCTGTGGTGTTTCCGTGGAAGGCGAGCTGGGTTGCCTGGGCTCGCTGGAAACCGGCGAGGCGGGCGAAGAGGACGGCATCGGTGCCGAGGGTATCCTGACCCACGACCAGATGTTGACTGATCCGGAAGAGGCCGCCGAGTTTGTCAAAGCCACGCAAGTGGATGCTCTGGCCATCGCCTGCGGCACCAGCCACGGCGCCTACAAATTCACCCGTCCGCCCACCGGAGATATCCTGGCTATCGACCGCATCAAGGAGATCAATGCGCGCATCCCCAACACTCACCTGGTGATGCACGGTTCCTCCTCGGTACCGCAGGACTGGCTGGCGATTATCAATGAGTATGGCGGTGAAATCCCCGAGACCTACGGCGTGCCGGTGGAGCAGATCCAGGAGGGCATTCGTCACGGTGTGCGCAAGGTCAATATCGACACGGACCTGCGCCTGGCCTCTACCGGCGCCATCCGTCGTTTCCTGGCCCAGAACCCTTCAGAGTTCGACCCGCGTAAATACCTGGCCAGGACCCAGGAGGCGATGCGCGACATCTGTATCGCCCGCTATGAAGCCTTTGGTACAGCCGGCAACGCCGACAAAATCAAAGTGAAGTCCCTGTCGCTAATGCAGGCCGCATACGATGCCGGGGAGTTAACGCCCAGGGTCAACTGAGTATCCCGATTTGACACCATCACAACTGGCACAGCTGCGCCGGGCCCTGCCAGTATTTCCAACGCCGGCAGAAGACGTGCCCGGTATGGCGGATTTCTGTGGTTATTACGGACTGGACGTGGCCGCCGCAGGCCTGGAGGTGCAACACAGTGTTGGCACCATTACCAGCGGCCCCTGGCGCCTGGCCACTCATTTGTGGCAACAGCCGGATGCTCGCGGCAACCTGGTGCTGTTGCACGGCTTATTTGATCACACAGGGCTGTATGACAAGCTGCTTGCCTACGGCCTGTCGCGGCAGTACAACGTATTGATGTTCGACCTTCCCGGGCACGGCCTGTCCACTGGCGAACCCGCGGTGATCAAAGACTTTGCCGCTTATGGCCGCGCTATTGGCAGCGTGTTGGGGCAGGTCAAGCTGCCGCAGTTACCCTGTGTGGCCATGGCCCAGAGCACCGGCTGTGCCGCCCTGGTGGAATTTGCCCGCATCTATCCCTGGCCTTTTCAGGCAGCCGTGTTACTGGCTCCGCTGGTGCGACCTGCCCAGTGGTCCAAGGTGTGGGCGGGTCATACGCTGCTGCGGCACTTCACCGACTCCGTATCGCGGACCTTCAACGAAAATTCTTCCGACCGGGAGTTTCTCTCCTTCATCAGGCGTGATCCCCTGCAGGCCAGGAGGTCTTCAATGCGCTGGGTTGGCGCGCTGCGCCGCTGGTTGAAAACCCTGCCCATTGCCAACCTGGGGGTGGGGCCGGTACTGGTGGTTCAGGGCGATGCAGATGGTACGGTGGACTGGCGCTATAACATCAATGTCATCGTTGGTCTTTTTCCCGGCAGTCGCGTTGAATATGTGTCCGGGGCCGGGCACCAACTGGCGAATGAGTCAGAGGCTTTGCGGCAGCAGTATTTCCGTGGCATCGACGAATACCTTACGGGCCAGGGCCTGCCCCTTGGGGATAACAGCCCGCCGAGCTGAGCATGTCATATAACGGCTGCATGGCGTCGCCGTAGCGCCGCCAGCGGTCCACCGAACTGTTGTAAATCGGCTGGCGCACCTGGGTGGCGCTGGGGGTGGCAACGCTGGCTTTCCCGGAATAAAAATCCAGGCACTGCGTTTCCCAGGGCAGTTCGCAAAACGCCAGTAACTCCCGGGATACGCGCTCGGGTTCCGCTACCAACTGCTCGTAGTGCAATTCATGTACCGCCCCGGGCATCACCTCGCCCCAGTGCCGCATCAAGCGGTCAAAGCGCTGGTAGTAGCGTCCGCAATCCAGCAGGTCATAGTTGTAGTGATAGTATTTGTAATTCACGGCAAACAGTTGCCGATAATTGCTCAGGCAGGTGTCCATTGGGTCCCGGCGCAGGCAGATTAACTTCGCTTGCGGTAGTGCCAGGCGGAGCAGTCCCAGGTACATGAAATTCAACGGCAGCTTGTCGATGAACCACGCGGTGTGTCCGGTGCGGGGCCGGGTGCTGGCAATATAGCTTTCCCCCAGCTGTGCCATATCCAGGTGCAGCGACTGTTCCAGGGTTTCCTGGTCCAGCACATCCCCGGATGACGTGCCTGTCATGCGCTTTACCTGCAGCGGAAAATTCTGCAGCTCCCCCGCGGCAAACACCCGGGAGTGACTGGCCAGGATCTGCTCCACCAGGGTGGTGCCGGTGCGCGGCATGCCCACGATAAAGATCGGCTCGGGGTTATCGCAGCCACTTACTTGCCTGCTAAAGACGGATTTATCGAACAGCGCCTCAAGAGCATCGAACAACAGGTAATCGTCCTCAATACGGTAGGCGACGGATTTAGCCTGCGCCGCTTTGGCCCACCGCAGGCTTGCCATTGCCTTGCTGTACTGGCCCAGGTCTTCCTGCTCCTTGGCGATGGCGTGGCCTACATGCAGCTGTTCCTGCGGGCCGTTTACGCCCTTCTGCAACGCCTGGAGACGCTGCAGGTGATTGTTATCCGCGGTTTGCCGACGCAACTGGGATAATGCCGAGTGTGCCTTGAAGTAGCGCGGTTGCAGGGCGATGGCGCGCTCATAGCATTGCTCAGCTTCTGCCAGGCGTCCGGCGAAATTAAGTGAGGTGGCGAGATTGAAATACAAGTCCGCCTCCCATGTTGCGCTGGGGCGGGACTGGTTGCCGGAGCGCGCCTCGAGTCTATCCGCGGCCTGCTGAAAACAGTGCACAGCTTCCCCATGCTCCCCCGCATGGCTTAATACCGTGCCGAGTGTATTCAGCGTCGGCAGGTCGGTGGGCGCCAGCGCGAGAGCCTCCCTGGCGACTTGCAGTGCCTCCTGGGCGTTGCCCAGCGCCACGAGTTGCTTGCCCAGCTCTGCGCGATATTCCGCCCGCTGCGGGTCAAGGGAAATGGCTTTGCGCAGTATCTCCACGGATTTGGCCACCTGGCCGTTGTGTGCCGCGATGACTGCACACAGGAACCAGGCGTCCGCGTGGTTCTGGTCCAACTTGAGTATGGCCAGGCAGTGCTGGTGGGCCTCGCGCAGGCGCCCCTGCTCCATCGCAGTCTGTGCTGCCTGGTGGTGCTTCCTGAGGATATTCTTATCGGCGGTCATAGCGGTCCCATTCTAAGGGCAGGCAGGATTGCCGCAAACAAAAAGGTTGTTCGCATATTAGCTGGGTGGCGAGGGTCAGAAGCTGATCGATTTGAGTTTCCTTCTTTCCCTGGGTTTCGTTCTATCCAGCGGTCCCGGTCGGGAAAGTATTTCTCAGTCACTCCACGAATCAAGGGGACGGGTGCCAGTAGGCTTTTCACCAGGCGAATATCGTGGAGCGACTGAAAAGCCTACTGGCGCCCGGACCCGATAGCTTGCACCAAGCCCCCGAAACGCCCAGCAACAGAATGTGTAAATAACGTGCCGGGCGTCTAGGGCCGCCGAGTCCAGCTGATCTGCGATGAAGCACAAAAAAAGGCGCCAGTGGCGCCCTTGATTGCGTATGCGCCAGGATCAACCGTCGAAGTTGTAGACGAAGCGCAAACCGACCTGCCTCGGGCGTATCACGTTGTGATAGTAACGGCGCAGGTCAAATTGCTCTACCGAGCGGATAAAGCTGGTGTCTGCTCGCAAGCCTGTTTCCGCATACTCGTCAAACAGGTTGTCCGCGTATAAGGCCAATGTCCAGCTGTCCTTGAACCAGGTGACGGAGGCATTGTGCAGGGAAAACCCGTCCAGGCTCTCTCCGAAATTGCGTTCACCCACCTTACTGATGACATCGCTCTGGGCCGTCATGGACCAGTCGAATTCCAGTTGTGAGCCACCGCTTAAAGGCATCGAGTAGTTAACCCCCAGAAATCCCTGGTGCTCCGGGGTGCCCGGCAGTTGGTCGCCGTCAAAGGCATCCTCCCCGTCGACCAGGCCGGGTGCATCCTCGCTCAGTTCGGCATTGGTGTAGGCATAGGAGCCCATCACTGACAGCTCGGAGGTAATATACCACTGCCCCGACAGCTCGACACCAGAGCTCTCGGCGG
>JARFQU010000110.1 GCA_029287595.1 Halioglobus sp.
CTGCGATCCAGGTCGCGGCCCTGGCGCTCGAGATCATAAAAGAACGAGTTGAAGGTGCCCGCCGGCGCATCGTAGGTGGTTGCGGCAGTGATCGATGCCAGCGTCTCCGCCGACTTGTGTCCACCCACGGCATAGTTGGTACCGCCCTGTTCCGAGGGGACCGAAGCGTTCAGACCCAGGGCATCCGCCACCAGCATTGGCGAGACCGGGCCGTAAGGTGAGTCCTGATAGTCCGGCCCGACACGATTGGTGAAGCGCAGTCCCTCGCTGATATTTCCCGCATCCAGCAGACTGTCCCCAAACACGTAGTAATCCGAGTAGGGTGATGCTGACAAAGCAGATGATAACGCGCCGACGAAGGCCGCCGCGATTAAGGATGATTTTTGCATGGACCTACCTGTGATATTCGAAAGAGAAATATACGCACGCGGGCGCGCACTGGATGACACAAGGACCCCGGGGAGATACCAACAACTCAGATAAGGTACACATTCAGCTGGACAATAACGCAACAGAGGCATTTCAACGCCCCGCACACCCGTTTTTGCAGCCAGGGCCAACTCGGGCTGGCCCCGCAGTCGAAAATCGAAAGTTGACTTCCACGTCAAATGGCCCCGGCCAGCGCGTCAATAGCCCGTTGGAAGTTAGCGTGCACTACACTTTCTGCAACCTTATGTCATAATACTCCGCGAACTCTTCCAACAACACGAGGCTACACCATGAAATTTCGTAATGCGCTGTTTGTAATGGCCACAGTACTGCTATTAACAGCTTGCGGCTCATCCCCGGAAAAACAAAAAGCCAAGGCCGAAGCCGAACAGACAAAAGAAGAAACCAAGACCATGCAGGAATACAAATCGTGCCTGAAAAAAGCGAAAACTGATGCAGAGAAACTGGACGCCTGTGAGCGGTTGTTGAAAGCAAACGAATAATTGCTTGCAACGGTAAATCACACCCACACATTTCACCCGAATCAGCCCCCAACTGGGCCGTTAGTGATAAATAATGCCCAAAACTTAATATTCTCAAGATACATATTTAGGTTCAGACTCGCAGCGAGTAAGCGGGCGTGGTTTCTGGATTCGTTAACTTACCAATAAATATCTACTGGGCCTGGAATTACCCGGGTTCATACGGTGAGAAATAGGTGACAGAAAAATGAAACTCGCAATCCTGTCCTGTGCCCCAAACGCTTATAGTACGCGCCGCCTGAAGGAAGCTGCCGAACTGCGCGGCCACCAGGCAAAAGTGCTTAACACATTGAAATTTGCCATCGACCTCGATCGTGGTTCGCCAGACCTGTACTATCGTCAAAAAGCCCTAAGCACTTACGATGCGGTGTTGCCGAGAATCGGGGCCTCGATAACCTATTACGGTACGGCCGTCGTAAGGCAGTTTCAGGAGATGGACATATTTTGCGCTAATACCGCCCACGGCATCACCAATTCACGAGACAAACTGCGCAGTTTACAGATACTCAGCCGTCATCACATCGGCTTGCCTCGCACAACCTTCGTGCGTGACAAAAAAGACGTATTGCCCGCCATTGAGCGCGTTGGTGGTGCGCCTGTGGTGATAAAACTGATTGAGGGGACCCAGGGCATCGGGGTACTGCTGGCTGAATCCAACAAACAAGCTGAGTCCATAATTGAGCTGCTGCAGAGTCAGAAACAGAATGTCCTGATTCAGAAGTTTGTTGCCGAAAGCAAGGGTAAGGATGTCCGGGCGTTTGTCGTTGGTGACCAGGTCGTCGGGGCGATGCGGCGTGTCGCCCAGGGACAGGAGTTCCGCAGTAATGTCCATCGCGGAGGTGTTGCTGAAGCAATTGAACTGGACGAGAAATACCGCGAAACGGCGATCAGGTGTACCCAGATTCTGGGGCTGCGGGTCGCTGGTGTGGACATGCTCGAGGGTAAGGATGGCCCGCAGGTCATGGAGGTGAACTCCTCGCCCGGCCTGGAGGGAATAGAGACATGCACGGGACTCGATATTGCCGGCGCAGTTGTCGACTACATCGCGGCCCAGGTTGATTTTCCCGAGATCGATGTCAGGCAGCGACTCACCGTAAGCAAGGGTTACGGGGTGAGTGAGATATACATACCCGAGGGCTCAAAATTCATCGGTCAAACCGTGGTAGAGACGAAACTCGCGGAAAATGACGTCAACGTGCTGACCCTCTACAGAGGAGCCAAAGTAATTCCCAATCCACGGGCGGACAGGACGCTGGAGCCGGGAGACAAGCTACTGTGCTTTGGGAAATTGGAAGCAATGCGCGGCATGATTCCGGCGCGTACACAACGCAAGCGCCTACCCGTAGTACAGGAACTCGATACCACACTTGTAGATGTGTCGGATGATGTGTCGAGTGATGATCATTGAGGCGGGTATTAGCCTGAAATAATTTATGAGTGACCTTGGCGTATTGGGTTGGCGGGAGTGGATCGGTTTTCCCGACATTGGCATTGACCAGATAAAGGCCAAGGTCGATACCGGCGCACGCACCAGCTGTCTACACGCCTTCATGGTTGAACCGTTCGAGCGCGACGGCGTCGCCTGGGTCCGATTCGATATCCACCCAAGCCAGACTGACAATAGTAAGGTGATTCGCTGCGAGGCGCCGGTGCTGGATCAACGTGTGGTCAGGGACTCAGGAGGACATGAGGAGTTGCGCTATGTCATAGCAACGACGATGACCATTGGCCCTCACCAGCACCAGGTGGAAGTGACCTTGAGCGACCGTGACACCATGAAGTTCCGGGTTTTACTGGGTCGCACCGCAATCCAGGGGCTGTTTGTCGTTGATCCCTCGCGCTCCTACCTGGTCGGAAAACGAAAGCGGGCATTAAAAAAAGCGCAGCGAAAATAGATGCATGTTCACTGCAGACTTGTTACTGCATTACGTAATTTCAAAATGAGCGAATACCTTTGTCAACTTTAGAACTTTCCATCGGTGGCACGCCCATTCTACCTGGTGAGCGTCCGGTCATTGATGTTCCTGTGGCCCCAATGTATACCCATGACGATATCGCGATTACTGTGCAGGCCATGCGTGGCAAAGAGTCAGGTCCCACGCTGTTTATCAGCGCGGCAATACACGGCGATGAGATCAATGGGGTTGAGATAATTCGTCGCCTGCTGCAACACAAGTCGCTTAAAAACTTGCGCGGCACCTTGCTGGCCATACCGATTGTCAATGTTCATGGTTTCATCAACCACACCCGATACCTGCCCGATGGTCGCGACCTCAATCGGTCTTTTCCAGGCTCCGCCAAGGGTTCCCTGACCGGGCGTGTCGCACACACCTTTGTGAAGGAGATTGTCAGCAAATGCACCCACGGCATAGATCTGCATACGGGTTCGCGGCATAGAAGTAACTTTCCTCAGATTCGAGCCGACCTGGACGATCCCCAGGCTCACGCGATGACCGAGGCATTCGGTGTGCCTTTGGCAATCCATGCAAAAATTCGAGACGGATCTTTGCGGGCCTGTGCCGGCGATGCCGGTATTCCGGTCATCCTCTATGAGGCGGGCGAAGCCCTGCGGTTCGAGGAGGTCTATATTCGGGCCGGGGTAAAGGGGATCATCAACGTCATGCGCAGCATTGGCATGCTACCCAAATCGCGCAGCAAAAAAGTCCGTCCCCCACCTGTTATCAGCGACCAGACCAGTTGGGTGCGCGCACCGGAGAGTGGCATTTTGAGGGTGTTTGTCCCGCTTGGCGGCAAGGTGGCAAAGGGGCAAACCATAGCCATGGTTGCCGACCCGCTTGGTACTGCGGAAACCGCTATAGTGGCACCCAATGATGGCATGGTCATAGGCCGTACCAACATGCCGTTGGTATACGAGGGTGATGCCACCTTTCACATTGCCGAGTATGGCCGCAAGGTCGGCACGGTAGAAAGGCATGTAGAGCAATTCCAGGAGGAGCATCTGCCTGATGCCGTGGCAGAAAGCCATGAAAATATGGGTGATGCGCCGATTACCTGAATGCGCTCGCCAAGTCTGGCCTGGCCCGGTAATTCAAGCGCATTCAGACAGGTATCTCGGGCGGTCACAACCATTTTACTTTTCTGAAGATCAGCAGCATAGAAACAGCCATCAGCGCCATCAGTCCCAACAGGCCGAAATAGGCGTAACGCCAACCCAGCTCCGGCATATGCTCAAAATTCATCCCATAAATTCCGGCCATGAAGGTCATGGGGACAAAAATAGCCGATATAATGGTGAGGACTTTCATAGTCTGGTTAAGGTTGTGCGAGCTAAGGGAAATATGCCCCTCCACCAGGTCACTGCATAACTCATAGTACATGCTGCACAGGCTGTACAAACGTTCGCAACGATCATACACATCGCGGCGGATATGGCTGAGTTGGTCATCGCCCTGACCCAGGTAAGGACTGCCTTGACGCCAGATGGATTCCGCCAGCACCTGGTGGTAATTGAAAATACGCCGCAGCTTTCGCAGGCGAGAACGATAAGCCACCAACTCCTTCATGTTAGCCTCCGAGATACCCGCGAGCAAGCCATCCTCCAGGGCCGCCAGTCGCTCCTCGAATTCAAGCATGGTTTCCAGGTAACGCCCACAGGAGTAGTGAATCAGCCGCAGTGCCAGTCTGCCAGGCTCCTCGAGCACGGGCTTAAGCAAAGCCTGCTCCCAAAAATGTTCAATGCTCACGGAGTGGCCGCGGTGGACGCTAATCAGCAGCCCCTCGCCAACCCAAATACCGATCTGCTGGGGCACCAACTCAAGATCCTTGTCGAGCCGGGAGATGCCACGAAACAGTAAAAATGTATTGTTTTGAAAACGCTCGATTTTCGGTGGATGCCTGACGCGGGACGAGTCAGTAATCGACAGGGGATCGCAACCCAGCTCCTCAAGTAGTACTGCTATGTCGCCGGTAACTTCGCCCTCGATGTCCAGCCAGAGTCGACTTTCGGGCACTTCTCGCCACTGCGCGATGATCTCTTCACCGCCCTCAGTGGCCTGACCATCAACATAATGCAATATAGTCTTTATCATTCTGTTTGCTCTCCCGATCTGAAAGCCGGGCCAGTTAAGGGAAGCTCATCCGCGCTGTGTTTTCCCAGTACGCTGCGCACATGCAGGTCACGCTGCGGAAACGGAACCTCGATGCCATACTGGCGCAGTTTGTCATCGATCGCCCACAAATACCTTGCGTGCACGGCGCCCGGGCTTTTCACCGCTTCCGGTTTCAGCCATACCACCAGTGAAAAATTGAGACTGCTGTCGCCGAACTCGACAAACCACAATTGCGGCTCGCGCGACTTATTGTTGGTCAGGGTGACCGCCACATTATCGGCAGCTTCCAAGGCAGCTTTTTTGACCAGTTCCTTGTCCGTGCCGTAGGCCACACCGAATGGAATGTGAACGCGCCGATAGGCCTCGCGCATGGTCCAGTTGGTAACCCGCCCATTCACGAACTCCGAGTTCGGTACCACGATATCGATATTATCATTGGTCGTTATCAAGGTGCTGCGCATGTTGATTTCTCGAACCTCGCCGGTCACACCCGACTCCAGCTCGACAAAGTCAGCGATTTTCAGGCTTTTTTCAAACAGGATGATAAGTCCGGCAACGAAGTTGCTCACCAGGGTTTGCAGGCCAAAACCTATTCCGACACCCAGTGCACTGGCAAAGAGCGCAAACTTGGTGAAATCGATACCTATGGATGACAGGGCAACCATGATGCCAACCGAGAGGATAATGTAGTGGAGAATGCGGCTGAGGGTATAAATGGAACCATCGTTCACGGTCTGTCGTTTAGCGGCAATTCGCAGCAGGGCACCGGACAACAGTTTGGAAACCCACCAGGCAAGCGTGAGAATAATCAGCATGCGAATAATATCGAGTGTGGTGACTGGCGTACCACCGATTTCAAACAGGGTGGTTCTGAGCAACTGCAAGACCTGCTCCCAGCTCAGATCGGCAAGATCTTCGGCCGCCTGCATACCCCGGGTTACACCGCTCTCTCTCTGGGCCAGTAGCGAGTCGAACAAATCGCCAAACTGAACCGCACCGATTAACTGCTCATCCACTGCACGCAGATCGCGCTCGGTGGAGTCCGCAAGCTTCGCACGCAGCTCCAACAACGCTGCGATTTCTTCATCGCTTTGATCGGCAATGCCAGCTAATGCGGTCTCCCGGCTTCTAGCGGTGGCCCGACGCCACTCCGCCAGTTTCGCCTTAACCTTATCCAGATCATCACTGTAGGTGCGCAGATAATCCCTGTCAGGACCGGGTTCGGGAGCATTGTCAGCACTGATGCGTCGCAGAATTTTTTCAACCAGGGTATTTTGCGCTGCGACAATTTCTTCTCGAGTGGCCTGCACATCAAGCTCCACCATGCGCTGGCTGGCAAGCCTGTCTCGCGCCTGTTCAGTGAGTGACAGCGCCAGGGTGCCACTTTGTGCCAATTGCGCCCTAAGCAGTTTCAAACGAAGACTCTCTGCCTTCTGCTGCGCTTCGATGCGAGCATTGACCGCGGCCGCTATGCCCTCCTCGGTAGCAGTCAGGCGTTGGGCCGCCGCCTCTACCAGCGCCTGCAAATTTTCGATCTGTTGACCCAGTGACTTGTTACCGGCTTTGCGCCAGGCGAGTTCAAGTTTGCCAAGCTCCAGCTGCAATTTCGCTTGCATCAGCTCAAGGCCACTGCGCATGCGTTGCGGCGCGTTGTCATCCAGCGAGCGATAATCGACTTTTTGCTGATTGAGATCGCGCTGTCCAGCGGCGACCGCCTGCTCTAGTTGGTCGATCTCATGGCCTTCCTCGGCATATTTCACTCCGGCTTTGCGCAGATCTTCTATAAGCGTACGTATCTCGCTCAGGGTGTAAGCATCTTGCGCAACCCTCACCAGAGGCGGCGGCGGTAAGGGTTCCGCGATGAATTTCTGATAGCGCGCCAGGTTACTGAGAATGGTGTCGGTGAGAGCGACCAGGTTGTTCTGGCCGTCGAGCGCAAACTGCGCCCGCAGTGCAGAAAGTCGCTGGGACGTAGTTTCGATACGCTGCGGCAGCACTTCGGGGTCATCCTGCTCGCCGATAATAAAGTAGTCCCACCAACTGGCTTCCAGCCTGGCCGGATCAGGCGGCAGATCGGTGGCGGCGCCGCTGGCGGATGGGAAATAGAGCAGTGTGAAAAGCAGGCCAAGCCGGAGCAAAAACTTCATTTCAATCGCTATCCGCTATTTATTCTAGGATGTTGCGCGCATGATCATATAAGCCAGGTAGCCAAGCAACAGGGCGGCACCCACCTTGCGGTTCATATGTGCCTTGCCAAAAAAGAAGACGAGGATGATGACAGCCGCAAATACCAGCGACATAGCCACGTCTAACAATCCTCCATCCGGGATGGGCAAGGGCCTGACCAGGGCTGCAATGGGCAATACCACCAGCCCGTTAAAGATATTGGAACCCACCACATTGCCTACGCAAAGATCAGACTCTTTATTTAATGCGGCGATAATCGAGGTGACGAACTCCGGCATACTGGTCCCTATGGCAACGACCGCCATGCCAATAATGACCTGCTCCACACCCATGATTTCAGCCAGCTCAGCGCCGTGGATTATGGTCAGTTGCCCGCCCGCCGTGAGTGCAATAATGCCTGCAAGGACAAACACCCAATTGACCATAACGCCTCTCGCCATCGGCTTGGGCAACATCTCTTCCATCTCCAGGATATTCTCCATCAGCCGGTCCTGACGTTTCTGGAAAAGGAAGTCACTTATGGTCATGTAGACGAAAATACTGAAAATCAACAGCAGGATCAAACCGTCAGAACGGGTGAGAACGGGGTCCAGGCCGCTGAGCGGCCTGTCCAGCGCCATAATCAGCAGAATGGTCGTCCCCAGCAGCAGTAAGGGCAGTTCCCTGCGAACAATCTGACCCTCAATGGTGAGTGGCCTGAATATCGCCGCCGTCGCCAGCACCAGGCCGATATTGGCCAGGTTTGAACCGGTTACATTGCCAAAAGCCAACTCGGTTTCACCGCGGAACGCGCCAACAATATTGACCACAAGTTCGGGCGAGCTGGTACCGAAAGCCACCACGGTAAGCCCTATCACCAGCGGGGATATACCGTAGTGAGTGGCAATGGCCGATGCGCCTTTTACCAGACCCGTGCCCCCGGCAAGTAATAACAGCAGGCCGATAAGTAACAGCATGAACGTCATGTTCTATTCCTCTCGGTGATCTGGTGTGGTTGAATCGCCGGCGACCTCGCAGGTAATAATGCCATTAGATACTCCTAGCATAGCCTATATCCGCGCCAGATAAGCGATCACGCCATTTTTGTGTACAAAACGACAAAATCGACACTATGCAAAGGGTGGGCAAAAGCCCCATCATCGCCACAATTCTCCTGAACCTGTCCAGGAATTGAGCGAGGACGTAACATGAAACTATTATCCATGATCGCCTGCCTGGTGGCTTACCTGTTCCTGAACCGGGCAGCACTGGCAGCCATCCGCAATCTGGGCGAGAGTAAGCAGGTGGCCGAGGTGCGCATAAAGTACCTGGAAAAAACCACCAGTATTTCCATGCTGGTGCTGTTTGTATTCGCCATCTGCCTGGTAATGGGCCTGGGCTATAGCGAGGTATCCCTATTTCTGTCTTCGGCATTTGCGGTGATTGGTGTCGCACTTTTTGCCCAGTGGTCGATCCTGAGTAACATTACGGCAAGTATGGTGATCTTCTTCGGCTTTCCCTACCGCGTGGGCGACAGGATCAAGGTGACAGACGCAGACTTTGATATCTCGGGTACTTTGGAAGAAATCAGCCTGTTCCATGTACTGATACGCACCGATGCACAAAATCTGATTACCTACCCGAATAATCTCATCCTGCAAAAGCCGGTTTTCAAATTGGATAACGGCAACCGCACTTTTCCGCAGAAATTGTTTCCACCACCCCCGCCGGCGCCGCGTCACAGTTTTAAACGCGGGGACAGCAGGCACCGGTGACATCATGGACTGGAAATTGCGTGAGAAGCGCCCTACTATGATTCTTAGTCTAATTGCCGGGAAAATATATGACGTCCGAGTTAAGTAGCAGTAACCCGGAAGTTTTCGCCATCCTCATAGCGGTAGCGGGGATTGTAATGGCGGGGTTACTGGCTAGACTTACTGAGCGCTGGCTTATGAAACTCGAGGGCTATTTGCGTCGTCGAGCGCCATCGCGCCTGGAGCAGATTGACCTGAGCTTGCTCCGTAGGGTCGTGCGCAGTGTTGTCTACTACGGAACCCTGGTAGTTTTTCTGTTACTCGCACTACAGACGCTGAGTATTTCCCTGGTGCGTAACTGGATGGACGGGCTGCTGGAGTATGTACCCCAGTTTATTCTGGGGGGCCTGATTATTCTCTCGGGCTATCTCATCGGCACCGTGACCAGAAGCGTCGTCGCGGGTCTGATGGGCGTAAGTTCGGATCACCTTATGCCCAGGCTGGTGCAGGTACTGGTAATTACCGTTGCGATTCTGACCGGCTTGGCCCAGACGGCCATCAATATTTCCTTTATCACCGACATGATAGTGATTCTGCTGGGATTCTTCTTCGGCGGCCTGTCGCTGGCATTCGCGCTGGGTAGCCGGCAGCTGGTGGAAAACCTGTTGGCCAGGCGAGCACTGGACCGCTATCGGATTGGCGACCACGTACGTCTTAATGACATCCAGGGCAAGATTATAGAAATACTCGGCACGGCGGTTGTGCTTGAGTCAAGCGAAGGCGTTATCACCGTGCCCTGCGCCCGGTTTGTCGATTCAGAAGTAGTGCTGATTAGCGAAGAGCAGGCCCAGGACGATGTCACCGGACCGGCTTGATCCACTGGTATTGAGGTTTGCCTCCGCCAGGCCGGATGAACTGGCGAGTGTGCTCGCCGGTGCAGACCCTGCAGATATTGCAGATCTTTTTGGTGATCTGCCCGTTAAGTCAGCCGCGACGGTCGCAACCCGCCTGCCCAGCTGGCAACTGACGTCACTGTTGAGCTCACTCGAGTCGGAAAAAATTGCCCATATGTTGGTAGCTGCTTCTACTGACGACGCCGTATCGATGGTCTCTCACCTGCCTGAATCACGCTACCACCCTATTCTGGAATCTGCTGAGCATGCCCGACGCGCCGAGCTGCGCCAGTTGTTTGAATACCCTTCGCACAGCCTGGCCTCACTGGCCACCACCGCATTTATCCGCGTGTCTGCCGGCACTCTCTGCGCGGCATTCTGCGAACAGTTATCCAACAGTACTGACACCCGCACCCAGCCGGTACTGGTGGTAGACAGTCAGGGCAGGTACCAGGGCCTGCTCAGTCTCAGAGTGGCGTATGCCATCAGGAATCGCTCGCGGCCTGTCGAGGAGGTAGCCAGCTTGGTAGAAGCCCTGAGCGGTATCACCAGCGCCGAATCCGCGCTGAAATCACGCCTGTGGATGCGCTTCACAGAACTGCCCGTAGTGGACAACCGTCATCGGGTACTGGGCGTGGTGAGCCGGGCCAAATTACTGCGGATTGCAGGCGATGACAGCAAAGCTGATTTCAGCTTCGAGCGACTGTTCGCTGAACTGGCCACCGGGTATCTCAATACCTGCGGCAGACTCCTTGAATCCGTATTGGGCAAACGCTAGTGAGTCTTGCGGCCAACCTGCGCGAATACTATGTGGAACACTACCCGGCAGACGCTGCCCGGGTCCTGGACCAGGATACCGCTGCGGAGCAGGTTCTGGTGGAGCTCTCAGATGTGGGCGCGACGCGGCTGCTGGATTACGTGGACCCGGCTCGTCTGAAGCCATTGTTTCTTTCACTGGATGAAGATCGCCGGGCGGCGGTGTTATTGCAGTCACGTATTCGCACGGCCATGCTTATTTTACGCAGCCTGTCAGAGCCTGAACGCGAAGATGCCCTGAACAGCCTGCCCTCCCGGGTAAAAACCGAGTACCTGGAGTTGCTGGAATTTCCCGAGCGCACTGCCGGCCGGTACATGGATCGGCTGGGTACCCGTTATCGCACTGACCAGAGCGTGGGAGAAGCGCTGGACCTGCTGCGCGACTCCAGCGCGGTACGCACCCGGTCACTGTACCTGGTGACGGAGGACGATGTACTGGCGGGTCGTGTCGATCTTCAGGACATGGCACTGGCAGACCCCGCCACGCCGATGTCCGAGTTGTTGAACAGTACACAGGAGGTCGCCAGCCTCACCTCTACCGAGGAGGACCTGGTTGAACTGTTTGAAAAATCCCGGGTAGATTCAATTCCTGTAGTGGATCACGATCACAAGTTACTGGGCATCATTCGCTACGGCAACCTGTTCCAGGCCGCCGAGGAAGCCGCCACAGCGGGTATTCAGCGCATGGTGGGTGCCAGCGCCGATGAGCGCGCGCTGTCGACACCGGTGTTCGCCGTCAAGCGCCGACTGGTCTGGCTGCATATTAACCTGCTGACCGCGTTTCTGGCTGCTTCAGTGGTGGGTTTGTTTGAATCCACTATTGCCCAATTTACCGCCCTGGCGATCCTGTTACCCGTGGTGGCTGGACAATCCGGCAATGCCGGCTCCCAGGCGCTTGCGGTGACCATGCGCGGTCTCGCGCTCAAGGAAATCAGCACCCTGCAATGGCGGGCCGTACTCAGTAAGGAGGTGCAGATTGGCGTTATCAACGGCGTGGCCCTGGCACTGACCTGTGGCCTGGGCGTGTGGCTGTGGAGCCAGTCTTCGGGCCTGGCCCTGGTGATAGCCATAGCCATGCTGACCGCCATGGTGATGGCGGGCATCTCGGGGGCCCTGGTACCCATGATCCTGCAACGACTGGGCCAGGACCCGGCGACCGCCTCTTCCATTATCCTGACCACCGTCACGGATGTATCCGGGTTTTTGGCATTCCTTGGAACTGCCACCCTGCTGTCGGGCTTGCTCTAGCCGCAGCTGCACTCATGCTTCAACATGCGCTGACCCAGACTCCCACATCCAGCGTGGAGCCCGGTGCGCCGACAAATGAACCGGCTACAGGCGGCACCGACTCGGGAAGGCGAGCGACGGCCACAGGGATATGGTCTGTTCCAACAATACTGCCGATCGTTGGATCAAAACCCAGCCAGCCAGCGCCCGGCAGGTAAATCTCTGCCCAGGCATGGGTAGCCCCGGCAACAGTGGAATGCGGATCATAGACGTAGCCGCTGACAAACCGCGCGGCCAGCCCGAGATATTTTGCCGCCTCCATAAACAGCAGGGCGAAATCCCGGCATGAGCCGGTGCCGCACTGTAAGGTTTGTTCAGCGCTCTGCACGCCCGGCTCTTCACGTACCTGATAGGTAAATGTTTTATGGATGTAGTCGTTCATTTGATTCATCAAGGAGTAGCTCTGGATGGGCTCGCCAGTGCGCCAGAAATTTCCGATCCACTGCGCCAGTAGATTCTCAACCGAAATGCTATCCGCAATTCTATAAGGCGCCAGTAATACCTGGTCGTCTGCGGTATAGGAAAACGGATACGCCAGAGCATACTCGGCAACCACAAAATCCAGCGGGCTTTCATTATATTGCTGGATGATGACCTCGCTCTCTACGGACAGTTGTCGCGTGGCCTGGTCAAATGTCGCAACAGCCACAGAGTTACCCTCCGCATCCCGGTGCCAGAGCAGTGTCGCTAACGGTATCAGTTGCAGTTTGAAAGATTCAATACGCTGTGAATAATCTTCACGGGGACGCAGGCGCAGCTGGTGCGGCTGCAGCGTGGCCAAACCAGAAAAGTTATAGTAAGTGCGATGTAAAATTTTATAACGCAGCACGGATCACCTGTTTCAAACGACTGTCACTGGATTAACTTTCGCCCGGGCTGAACCAGGTATTGGCAATGGCCACATGCACGTCCTCCAGTTGTATTTGCAGCTGGTCTATAAAATCATGCAGGGCGGCGCCGGGCTGATCGCTGAAATCCCTTGCCTTCAACTTGCGCCGCACCTTCACTGCCGCCTTCAGCACCGGCGCGTTATCGGGCAGCAATTTCACGCTATACTCAATTTCGCCCAGGCAATGTGCCACCGCGCGCGGAAACACCGGGCTTTGGAACAGAAATCCCAGGACGTCCTGCGGACTGACATTACGCTGCACGTTGAGTCGATACATCTGATAGGCGCTCAGCGACTGCAGCACACTAATCCACAGAACATTACGAAACGGGATAATATATTCCTCGTCGCCCATGAGGCCAGCTGAAGCCGCGTCGATTATTCGTGTACTCATGTCCGCTCGTTCCAGGTTACGACCCAACCGAATAAACTGATAGGCGGCATCCTGGTTCATGGAACCGGCAAGCAAACCGGTGATCTGCTGACTGGACTGAACGATATTGGTTAACACCGAGTGGCGCATGCCCCGGGGCAGGTCCTTGGTGCTGCGCCGCGCAACGCTGAGATAGAGACTGTTGACCCGCTCCCAGGCCTCGCTGGGTAAAATCTCACGTGTTGTGCGCATATTTTCCCGCGCACTGGTCAGGGAGCTGATTATCGATGAGGGGTTGTCCCGCTCACCAAATACATAGCTGATAATATTTTTCTCATTAGCTACCCCTGGCAGCGCTGCAAAATTCTCATGCGCGCCCAATACATCAAGCAATATCTCCCAACCCGGCTGGACTTCTTTTGGCAGGTCCAGGATTGCCTGATGACGCACAAGCATAAGCCTTGCCGTATTTTCGGAGCGCTCCAGAAACCGCCCCAGCCAGTAAACCCGCTCAGCCGTTCTCGATAGCATCAGCCGGCCTCCGTATCGACGATCCAGGTATCCTTGCTGCCGCCGCCCTGGGACGAGTTCACCACCAGGGACCCTTTGCGCAAAGCCACCCGGGTCAGCCCGCCAGCGGTCACATAATGATTCTTTCCCTGCAATACGAACGGTCGCAGATCCAGATGCCGCGGTTCAATATTTTTACCGCACAAGGTAGGTGCGGTGGAGAGTTTGAGCGCCGGTTGCGCCATATAATTGCGCGGGTTCTTTTTAATTAGATCGGCAAATAGTGCCCGTTCTTTTTTGGTGGAGGCAGGACCCACCAACATGCCATAACCGCCGCTTTCGTTGGCGGGCTTGACTACCATATTGGCCAGGTTCTCCAACACATGTTTGCGGTGTGTACTGTTTACGCACAGGAAACTCGGAACATTGGGTATGATGGGATCCTGATCCAGGTAGTACTTGATAATGGCCGGCACGAAAGTATAAATCACCTTGTCGTCGGCCACCCCTGCACCAGGGGCGTTTGCCAAACCCACATTGCCTTTGCGCCAGGCCCGAAACAAGCCGGGCGTGCCCAGGGCGGATTCCGGCCGGAAAACATCCGGGTCCAGGAAGTCATCGTTGATACGACGATAGATCACATCTACCGGCGATAGTCCGCGAATAGTCTTCATGTACACCTTGTCGTCACTGCCCACCACCAGGTCCGCGCCCTCCACTAGCTCGGCGCCCATGCGCTGGGCAAGGTAGGCGTGCTCGAAATACGCCGAATTAAACACGCCGGGGGTCATCACTACAATTTCCGGGTGTTTAATGGCACGTGGTGACAGTGACACCAGCATGTCAAACAGCTGGGAAGGGTAATCCGCCACGGGAAGAATGGAGTTGCGATCAAACAGCTGAGGCAGTACCCGCTTGGAAATTGCGCGATTTTCCAACATATAGGATACGCCCGAGGGCACCCGCAAATTATCTTCCAGCACATACACTGTGCCGTCATTATCGCGCACCAGATCTGAGCCACAGATATGCGACCACACGCCGTAGCGCGGTTTGGCACCCACACACTCTTTCAGAAATTCCGGAGAACTGTTGATGATATCCTGCGGTACGATCTTGTCCTTGAGAATCTGCTGCTTGTTGTAGATATCGTCTATAAACATGTTCAGCGCGGTAAGGCGCTGTATCAGGCCCTCTTCCAGTATGCGCCACTCCTGCAGCGGGATAATGCGGGGGATAATGTCCATGGGCCAGGAGCGATCGATATTCTGGCCTTCGCTGTACACCGTGAAGGTGATCCCCATTTCCTGTATCGCGAGATCTGCCGCGTGTTGCCGCGACACCAGGTGCTTGATGGTTTGCTTGCGTATGAACGCTACCAGGCTGCGGGTTGCCGGGCGCGCTCTGCCGGAGTGACTGATGATCTCATCATAAAACTCACCAGAGTCGTACTGGTTCCAGTCAATGGTCGATCGCGCCTTCTTGCGCGCATAGGGCTGTGGAGACTTAATACCGCTTTGTACCATTTCAGGCTTACCCTCTAGTGGATCACATTGGCAACAGGAGAAAACGTCAGCCGAGCTTCCCTTACGAGTATACCCCTCTTCCAAGCCTGGAATAGACAAAAAATCACGCGGCTTTTATCCCATCCGCATTAGCATGTGGGCATGCCTATACACTGCACATGGCTTACCTGTATTGTGTGGACCCTGAACGGGGCAATGAATAATGCTTCACGCAGCCTGGGGCCAGACAACTCTCAGCTAGCTGACCTGGAGGTCACCGGCGCATCTGCGCATCTGTCGCAGTTCCCGCTTTTCCAGTCGCTTGTGTTTGCGCAGGGTGCGCTTGACGCTCTGCCCCGCCTTGCGCGACGCAACCGCCACTGCCTGATACAGATCACTACGAATTGCATCGAATCTCACGGCCAGCCGGGAGGACAGCTGAATACAAACCAGCACCTTCTTGTCGACGCCACCCTTGGGGCCATTGATATCCGATAGAAAAACGTCTACCGCAATCACGCTGTCTTCCGATTCTGCCAAATGCCGGCCGAGTTGCTTTCTTACATGTGCATCGATGGCCGACGTAAGTTCAAAACCCTGTGTCTGTAAATAGATTCTCATCGCCTTGCTCCCATGTGGTTGATGCGCCAATCTTACTCCCAATGGCATAACATAATAGTCGAACTATACGAGCCATGAATCAGGAATTAACGAACTATAAAACTGCGCTATGACAATCTTGCGCTGGCTTGGCGGTAATGTCCCGCGCAATAGCTGGAGTGAGGCGAACGAGGCCCGGCCCGGACCTTACCCGTACAGAGGATTCGAGGGGCACGTCAACTTAGCAGCCGCCCTCTCGCATTCTCGATGATTTTCAGGACAGCCGGGTGTTTCAGTTTGCGCTCCGGTGAAATGGCATAGTATTTTTCTTCCACAGGTATAGCAGGCCCAATGCGCCTGCAGCCGTACATCTGCTCCACCTCCGCGCTTATTGCCACGGGGGCCGGGAAAATACCATTGCCAGCCTCACCAAATGCCTTCATCAATGCACTGTCTTCAAACTCAGCAACGAGAGTGGGCGAGATCCCCTGCTCGTCAAACCAGTCATCCAGTGCGCGCCTGATCGGGTTCTCCATGGTTGGCAGCAGTATCGGCGCTTTGTCTATTGACCGGGGAAAGTTCTTTTCATATTTCCGGGTTGTGCCTTTTTTTGCAAACAAGGCCAGCTCGCTGGCACCCAGGGAATGGCTGAACGCTTTTACTGACAGCCCCGATGGAATCGGGCGATCTGATAACACCAGGTCCAACTGATGAACAGCGAGTTCTCCCAGCAGCCCTTCCAGCGCGCCTTCGCGGCACACCAGCCGGATCGATATTTCAGACTGCAATACCGGCTGCAGTATGCGTGAGGCCACCAGCTTGGGAATTGAGTTCACCACACCCACCGCGAGTACCGCGGGCACCACAACGCGACCGGTCTTTACGCGGGAGGTGAGCTCTGCTCCCAGGGTAAATATTTCGTCCGCATACTGGTACACCATATGACCTGTTTCAGTCATTGCGAGGCCGCGACCGACCCGGGTAAAGAGTGGCTCACCCACAGATTCTTCCAGCAACTTCAACTGCCCGCTGATGGTCTGCGGCGTGAGATGTAGTGTTTGGGTCGCCTTGGCAATACTGCCCTCGCGGGCTACGGTCCAGAAATACAGCAGGTGATTATAGTTGAGATGGCGCATAGGCCTGGGGACGCTCCTGTTTACAATGAATTGCCATGTCCACCCCTGCCTGGATAAGCAAGGCCCATTGGAAAATGGTACTCCGACTGAACATTAACGCAATAGTAGCGAAGCATAATACATCGGAAAAAACGCTGTATTCAGTAGGAATATTCGAATAGACCTGATGGCCACGCGATCTAGTATAGCCGCTGTTAGCAGTCATTACTGGAGACTAGGCAAAATGATTACATCACTTGGTACAGCGAGGGTTGATCCACAAGCAACCGTTCTGGAAACGAACAAGGTGGTACGCAACACCTATATGCTGCGCCCTGAAGCAGGCCTGTTTCAGGGTTGCACCCAACTGGACGCAATCTTCTTTTAGATCGGTGCAGGCTCAATAGCAGCCTGTACTGCTTTACCCAAAGCGGGTAACAACGATTGCGCAAACCACGGGTTCTTTTTGAGCCAGAGGTTATTTCTCGGACTGGGGTGCGGCTAGGGGAATACATCCGGCGCATAGTCCTGCCACTCACGGACTGTCTCGGTCAGGTTCTTTTCCGTGCGCGGCAGATGCCACTTCTGCGCGTACTGGCCGTCAACGCTCACTATTTTGCTCTACTAAAAAAGTTGACTGCGATTTCACATGCCGCGCCCATTCGGGCGCTGACAATGAGCTCGCGACCAGGTTTATCAGCGATCCAGTGTGGGTGGCCGCCAGGCAACACATTGGTGGATTCACTGTTAATTTTCAAGCGATGTGGTTTGAATCTGTAATTCGCTGTGCAGGGTACGGTGAACAGGACAGCGATCGGCAATCTGCAACAAGCGATCTCGCTGCGCCTCAGTCAGATCTCCCGTCAGGGATACCACGCGATCAATGATCTCGATCCTGGCCGGTTGCTCGTCGCAACCCTCGCAGTCCTTGTGGTAATCCCTGCTGTGCTTGAGTTCCACCTTCACATTTTCCAGGGGTAGCGACTTGTGATCAGCATACATGCGCAGGGTCATCGCGGTGCAGGCCCCCAGTGCAGCAAGCAGGTGCTCGTAGGGATCCGGTCCGGCATTGTCGCCGCCTACAGACCGTGGTTCATCTGCCAGCCAGTAGTGACTGTCACTGTGCACGTGCTGGGTGAAGCGGTGATTCTTTTCCTCTACCAATACATGCCCGGTGGCCAGCGGGGCGGCAACAGATGGGGTCGGCGCCGGCAAGTAGCGGCTGGCCCAGCTGGCAATCGTCGTCGCAACGTATTCGGAGTCTGCCTTGCGCGACAGCAAGTGATCCGCGTCGTCCAGGCTCACAAAACTTTTGGGATGTCGCGCCGCCACATAGATTTTTTCCGCCTCACTGAGATTTACTGTGTCGTCCACGGGAGAGTGCATAACCAGCAACGCTTTGCGAAGTTTACCAATGCCGTCAGCCTCATAGCGCTCAAGGTCGTCGATGAATTGTTTCCTGATAGTAAAACTGCGCCCTGCGAGGGTCACCTGGGCCTCACCCCGTTCCCGGATATCATCCAGCGAAGCGGCGAAATTGTGTATCACATGCTCAGCCCGGTAGGGGGCCCCAATGGTGGCCACTGCCTTGACTTCAGGCACCAGGGCCGCCATTGCCAGCACCGCCGACCCACCCAGGCTATGGCCGATCAACAGGCTGGGGGCCTCGAATTCCCGCCGCAGGAAATCACTGGCGGCCAGCAGATCCTGCAGGTTGGAGGAAAAATTGGTATTCGCAAAGTCGCCATCGCTATTACCCAGCCCGGTGAAATCAAAACGCAACACTGCGATACCTTCACGGGTCAAAGCGCGCGCTATACGCGAGGCTGCCGCCACATCTTTACCACAGGTAAAACAATGCGCAAACAAAGCGTAACAACGCACACTGGATTCAGGGGTTTCCAGGGCGCCACTAAGGGTAACGCCGCTACTGTCAAACTCTACTCTTCTACGCATACGATTACCCCACGGTGGACAAGTGCTCTGTCAATACCAGTAACAATCTTGCCACGCTCTTGGTCTAAAGTCGCCGTTCGGCTCAGGCAAGCGATAAACTCATATAAATTCCCCATTGACTATATTTCACGTCTTTAGTGGGGTGGCGTCACTTTTACGCTCTCAGGAATTACTAATCCTCGGAGTTGTTTATCGTGAATGCCGGACAATAATAGCAACGAACTTATGGCCCCCAGCAAGGCCAGCCCCATATCCGATTGGGTATCCCAGACATAACCCTGTGTCCCCAGGAAGGCCTCAGCTTCCTCGCCACTGGCAAGGGCAACCCACCATTCAATCAGTTCATAGAACGCACTGAAGGCCAGACAAACTGAAATAACAAATAAAACAAGCCAGCCGCGCCCGTTCACAACTTTCTTGCGGATTAATATCTCCCTTGCCAGCAGCGCGGGAACGAAGCCCTGGAAGAAGTGGCCCACCTTGTCGTAATTGTTTCTTTCCGAACCCAACAGGCCGTCGAAGAATGGCACCTCGGCATAGGTGTAATGACCGCCAATCATTAGCACCAGGCAGTGTAATAAAATAAACACATAAAGAATCGGCGTTAAGCGAAATGAATTGTAGGTAGCCGCCAGCAGCACACCACCAATCATTGCGGGGCCCGCTTCCAGTAGCCATATAAATTGATCTTTCGGATTTACGCCAGACCAAATCAAGACGATGCAAAAGATGGCTATCCAGAGGTATTTAATATCTCACTACTCCTCAAATCCAACGGCTACAAATAAGAATCGGACCAACTATCACCGATTATCAACTTTGAGTTCCGGCTCCAATAGTCTAGCTAAATTCAATCGCCCGGCGTTATCGCCTGTGTAGTTTACACACAAACGGGCCAAAACCACTCGTTCTGTCGTCTCTGACTCTCCGGCGGCCATAGTCATTACCTGAAGTGAAGTAAACCATAGCTACCCAGCCGGCCAAATAGTTGATCTGAGTCGGGGTAACCGGGGCCAAAGTGGTTACACTCTGTCTGGTGAGTGAGTTACTCGGGGAATGATTGTGACGAGAATTTTAGTGGGAATGTTGCTGTTGTTAGTGGCCGGTCAGGCAAGCGCGGAAAACTGCGTCTTTACGGAACACGATCTCAGCGCCTTGCCCGATACGGGTGGCGCTCCCTTAGAGGTAGATATTCACCTGTATCTGAATGATATCAATGAGATTCATGATTCCAAGCAGAGTTTCGTGAGTGACGTGTTTATACGGGCTCAGTGGCGGGACTCGCGACTGGTGCACAGTGGTACTGAGCCTTGTCATGTTGATCAAACCGAAATCTGGACACCACAACTGCAGTTGCTGAATCGGCGCTCGCTGGAGAAAATGCGTCCACCCCGGTTTACGGTCACGCCAGATGGTGGGGTGACGCATGCCGAGCGGGTTTATGGCGACTTCAGCTTTCGTGAAGACCTGTCCGATTTTCCTTTCGACCAGCAGGAGTTGCGTTTCATTATTGTCTCCAGGTATGAATCTAAAGATGTGACAATTGTTGCCGATAAAAATAATCTGGCAATGGCTGACGAACTGTCGGTGTCTAACTGGAAGGTGCAATTGCGCGGAGGCGTCAGCAGCGACCACTATGTGGCGTCACTGGATCGCGAACTGAGCAGGTTTGATATTGTTTTCGACGCCAGGCGCCTTACCGGATTCTATACCTGGCAACTGCTGGTGCCGCTGGTTCTGGTGGTGATGATGACCTGGACGGTGTTCTGGATTCCAATAGAGATTGTGCCGCCGCGGGTGGGCCTGGTAGCCACTTCTATGCTGACCCTTATTGCCTACCGTTTCGCCATGTCTTCAATTCTGCCGCCCATCGCTTACCTGACCCGACTGGATCAGTTCATGGTGGCCTCCTCCGTGCTGGTTTTTGGCGCGCTGGCGGCAACCGTGGCAGTGACCTGGCTGGATGCAAGGGGTAACTCGAGCCTGGCTGTGGCGCTTAATACGGCTTCCAGGGCTTTGGCCCCGGGGCTGTTCCTGCTGGTGTTCGTGACGGTGTTCGTTTTTTAGAGCCGCAACTGGCCCTGGGCAATTATTTGATGTTGCCACCCCCCGCCCAGGGGAACCAATATACCCACGCACCAGCGATAGACTGGCGCCATCAACTGCGGACGCCGGATCCTGGTGCAGCACAACTCACAACCCACAATTGCGTGCTTGTGCCAGCGGTGAAATACGCCATAATAGCGTTTTAATTTTTCCAGAAAATCATGAGCTTATTGAACAATAAACCCGGGCTTCAGCGCGGTGAAGCGAGCCTACCCGCAGTACTGCTGTTGCTGTTGGTTCTTGCCATCTCCTGGGTACTCTGGTCCGGCCTGTATAAACCCCTGGTGCTGGGTCTGGGGGCCTTCTCCTGCGTCCTGAGCGCCTACATGGGACACCGCATGGGGTTTTTTCGTCATCGGGCCCTTATTGACTTACTGCCGCGCCTGCCCGGCTACTGGTGGTGGTTACTGCGCGAAATTGTTATCTCGAGCTGGGAGGTAGCCAAATTGATCCTCAAGCCCTCCCTGCCGATAAGCCCGACCGTGGTGGCACTTCAAGCGGAGGTCCAGGGCGAGGTAGGCCAGGTGATTCTCGGGAACTCCATCACCCTGTCACCCGGAACGGTAACCCTGGATTTGGACCAGGGGCAATTACTGGTCCACTGCCTGACCAGTGAGAGTGCCCAGGCATTGCGCGACGGCGAAGCCAACCGGCGTGCGGCCCGACTGGAGCTTGGCTAAGCATGTATATTCTGGTGTCAATTGCGATATTGGTGACGATGGTACTGGCTCTGGTGCGGGCCCTGCTGGGTCCCAGCGTCTACGACCGCGTACTGGCGGTCAATGTTTTCGGCACCAAAACCGTGCTGCTGCTGTCGGTAATGGCTTTCCTCAATGGTCGGCCAGATTTTCTCGACCTGGCCCTGGCCTATGCCCTGATCAATATGGTGGGCATTCTCGCGGTACTGGTGTTCTTTCAGAGCCGATCCAGTGCAAAAGAAAGGGCGGAAAGTGATTGATATCGGCCTCGATATTCTGAGCTGGATTCTGCTCACCCTGGGCGGCGCCTGCGTGTTAATCGGTGGCATTGGTGGTTTGCGCCTGCCGAACTTTTACACGCGCATTCACGCAGCCAGTCTTACCGATACCATGGCAACGCTGCTTATTTTTGCCGGCATGATGCTGCAAGCCGGCTTGTCCCTGCCCACCCTGAAACTGCTCGCTATCATGCTGTTTCTGCTGCTAACGGGCCCCACTGCCACCTATGCGCTGGCCAATGCCGCGTTATTGTCCGGCCTCAAGCCGGATGCCGAAACCGTGACGGACAACGACAAGGGACACGCCGGATAATGATCTTCGTTTTCGCACTGTTCCTGCTGACCTTACTGGTCATTACCGCGCTGGCCATAGTGCACACGGAAAATCTGTTCGTGGCGGTCATGCTGACGTCGATTTTCAGCCTGCTGATGGCCGCCAACTTTTTCATTCTCGACGCCGCTGATGTAGCACTCACCGAGGCTGCGGTGGGAGCCGGGGTTACCACGGTTATCTTTCTCAGCGCGCTGGCCCTGACCGGCGAGCGCGAGAAGCCACGCGTGGGGGGACGAAATATCGCCCTTGTCACGGTAGGGATACTAGCCCTGTTGATTATCTACGCGACTTTCGACAAGCCGCGGCTAGGGGACCCCAATGCGCCGGTACACCAGCATGTGGCGCCCTGGTATCTGGAGAAAACGCCGGAATACATGGGTTTTCCCAATGTGGTCACCGCGGTTCTCAGCAGCTTTCGCGGTTACGACACACTGGGAGAGGTGTTTGTGGTATTCGCCGCCTGTATCGGTGTGTTGTTCATTCTCGGTGTGCGCCCTCCCCGGGAATCCCTGGAGCCGCGCGATGAAAGCTCAGGCTTGCGCCATCACCTGATACCCCAGGTGGTAGGCCGGTTACTGGTGCCATTCATTGTGCTGTTTGGCCTCTACGTCCAGTTTCATGGTGAATATGGACCGGGGGGAGGCTTCCAGGCCGGGGCTATTATTGCGACAGGCGTCATTCTGTACGCACTGCTGGAAGGCGAGGCCGAGGCGCTACGCGCCGTGCCGCGTTCCGTGCTGCTGGGCATGGTAATCGGTGGCGCAATGCTCTTTGGCTCTGTGGGCGTTGTCTGCATGCTCATGGGGGGAGCCTTCCTGGACTACTCAGTACTGGCCGCCGACCCGGTATGGGGGCAGCAGCTGGGCATTTTGATTATCGAGGCCGGCGTGGGCATGGCCGTGTGTGGCGCCCTGCTATCCATATTCCACGCCTTCGCCGCACGGGAGAGCCTGTCATGAAATTGCTGGAGTTACTGGGTTATTTCAACTACTGGGTTTTCGCCATCATTCTCACCGTGGGGCTATACGCGGTGATCAGAAAAACCAATCTGATCAAGAAACTCATCGGCCTGTCGATTTTTCAGTCAGCTGTATTCCTGATGTACATCACCATGGACAAAGTGGAAGGTGGCACCGCGCCCATCATCCAGACGGGGGTTGAGAACCAGATATTTTCCAACCCCTTGCCACAGGTACTGATACTCACCGCCATCGTCGTCGGGGTATCCACCCTAGCCCTGGGTCTGGCCATCGTAGTACGCATAAACGAGAGTTATGGCACGATCGAAGAACGCGAAATTTTGGACGCCGACTGATTAATATGGACCTTACAGCACACCTACCTGCCCTACAGGTAGTGGTACCGATGTTATCGGCGCCGCTGGTGGTCCTGTTGCAACCGCGGGGCCTGGCCTGGGCAGGCGCAACAGTCGCTGCCCTGGCAAGCTTTGCCATTGCGCTAGCCCTTACCATTGCCGTACTGGACGGCCAGCCACAGGTCTACGCCATGGGCGGCTGGCCAGCACCTTACGGCATTGCGCTTGGCGTAGACGCCTTTAGCGCGCTGGTATTACTGGTGGTGACCGGTGCCGGGGCCGCGTCATTGCTCGCGGCGCGGCCCAGCATTGATCAGCAGATCGAACAGGAACGCCAACCGCTGTTCTATTCCGCCTGGCTGCTGGGCCTTGCTGGCCTGGTGGGCATCGTGGTCTCAGCAGACGCGTTCAATATTTTCGTCTTTATGGAGATTTCTTCCCTGGCCAGCTACATTCTGATAGCCGGCGGCCCGGACCGGCGCGCGTTGCCCGCGGTCTTCAAGTACCTGATTATGGGCACCATAGGCGCGACCTTCTACCTGATCGGCGTAGGCCTGATCTACATGATGACCGGCACCCTCAACCTGGCAGATATGGAGGCGCGTATCGGCGACGTAGTCGATATGAACCCGATACTGGTTGCCGCGGGTTTCATCACCATTGGTTTGGCACTCAAAGCTGCGGTATTCCCCCTGCATGTCTGGCTGCCGAACGCTTACACCCAGGCTCCACACATGGTGACAGTGTTCCTGGCTGCCTGCGCCACCAAGGTGGCCCTGTACGTACTGATTCGCTTCGACTACCTGGTGTTCCAGGCCAAACTGGCGGACCACGAGGTCCAGTTTGCACTGTTCGCAATGCCGCTGGCCATTCTGGGTATTCTTGTCGCGTCTGCGGTGGCCATGTTCGAGGGCAATCTCAAGCGACTGCTGGCAACCTCCTCGGTGGCACAAATCGGGTACATACTGCTGGGGGCCAGTTTTGTCAGCCAGGCCGGTCTCAGCGCCAGCGTAATGCACATATTCAACCACGCCCTGGCCAAGGGCGGCCTGTTTCTTGCCGTTGCCTGCCTGGCCTACCACTATCGCGATTTGCGCCTGGACCAACTCGGCGGTGCCGCCGCGCGCATGCCATGGACCTGTGCTGCGCTGGTGGTGTGTGGTTTCAGCCTCATTGGCATTCCCGGTACTGCGGGGTTCATCAGCAAGTGGCTGCTGATCAGCGCCGCCCTGGAAAGCGGCCCCTGGGGCTGGGGGCTGGTGGCGGTCATACTGGTGAGCTCACTGATGGCCGTGGTCTATATCTGGCGCATCGTTGAAGCGGTCTACTTCCGGGCTGCTGTGGAGGGCGATAGCCAGCCTGCGGAGGCGCCGCTGCAATTGCTTCTGGTCACCTGGCTGGTCGCACTACTGAATATTTTCTTCGGATTGTTTCCCGGTGTTCCGCTGGAACTGGCTAATAGCACCGCCACCTTACTGGCAGGATTTGCATCGTGACCCCCGAAACAGCCATTTTGGTGGCCCTCATCCTGCCTCTGGGCGGAGCACTGGCGATTGCCCTGGCGGGCCGGGTGAGCCCCAATCTGCGTGAGACCGTTACGCTGGTTACCGCGGCCGCCCTGATCTGGGTGGTGTGGGGCCTGCTGCCGACCCTGATGGCGGGCGGACGGCCGGCTGTAGAAATAAGCCAGGTAATGCCGGGGCTGACCATTGCCTTCAAGGTGGAACCCCTGGGGATGCTGTTCGCCGCACTGGCATCCGGGCTGTGGATTATCAACTCAGTCTACTCCATTGGCTATATGCGCGGTAACAAGGAACAGAACCAGACGCGCTTCTATACCTGTTTTGCGTTGGCGTTGTCCGCCACCATGGGGGTGGCTTTCGCCGGCAACCTGTTTACGCTGTTCCTGTTTTACGAATTGTTGACGCTATCAACCTACCCGCTGGTCTCACACAAGGGCGACCCGGCAACCGTGCGCTCGGCACGTGTCTACCTGGGCGTTCTACTGAGCACGTCTATCGGCCTGTTCCTGCCCGCTATTATCTGGACCTATATGGTTGCCGGAACCGGGGACTTCACCCCGGGGGGCATCCTCGCCGGCAAGCTGGACGACCCTGCGATAGGTTTGCTGCTGGGATTATTCGTGTTCGGTATCGGCAAGGCCGCCGTGATGCCAGTGCACCGCTGGTTGCCTGCGGCCATGGTGGCACCCACGCCGGTTAGCGCGCTGCTGCATGCGGTTGCGGTGGTAAAAGCGGGTGTTTTTGCGATAACCAAGATTATCGTTTACGTGTTTGGTATCGACTTCCTGTTCGACGCGCCCAGCTCTGGCTGGTTGTTATATATGGCTGCTTTCACCATCATTGCGGCGAGCCTGATCGCGCTGCGGCAAACCAATATCAAACGGCTGCTGGCCTACTCCACCATTGCCCAGCTTTCTTATGTGGTAATGGCAGCGGCGATATTAAAACCGCTGGCAGAGGTGGGCGCGGCTATCCATATCGTCGCCCACGCTTTCGGCAAGATCACCCTGTTCTTCGCCGCCGGGGCTATCTATGTCGCTTCCAAAAAAACCGAGCTCCATCAATTGCGTGGTATCGGCAGACGCATGCCCTGGACCATGGCGGCATTTTCCATAGGCGCACTCAGTATGATCGGTGTGCCACCCACCGCCGGCTTTGTCTCCAAATGGTATATTCTGGCCGGCGCATTTGAGGCCGACAACCTGGTAGCGGTATTCACCATCATTGCCAGCACTGCGCTTAACGCCGCGTATTTCCTGCCCATTTTGTACCTGGCCTGGTTCGAGCGCGAGAACAGTGGCGCACCCGAGCACGGCGAGGCCCCACTGGCAGCGGTGCTGGCACTGTGCGTGACCGCCCTGCTGACACTGGCATTTTTCCTGTTTAACGGCCCGGTCATCGAACTGGAAAGCCAGGTCGTAAGGGGATTCACCTGATGGCAAACCAAGACGAACCACTACACTGGCTGGTGCGCCCGGCCACCATACGCAAACTCTGGATAGGGTTAAGCATCGTGCTTGCAGCCGTGGTACTGGCGCAGACCGTGGTCTACATCAAAGGCTATTTCGGCGTTGATGCCTGGTTTGGTTTCGGGGCAGTCTACGGCTTTGTCTGCTGTATGCTCATGGTACTGGTAGCGAAATTACTGGGTCTGGTGCTGAAACGGCCGCAGGACTATTACGATGACCCGGATAAGGATACAGGCCATGGGCAGGATGCTGGCCAGAAAATGAGCGGCACAGAGGAGCGCGGCAATGGCGCTTGAAATGCTCTCACCAGCGCTCATCCTGTTGCTCGCGGCTGTGCTCATCGGTTTGCTCAAGGGCCACGCGCGAACCGCCGTAGTATTGGTGGCGCCGCTACTCACCTTGTGGGCCGTATGGCAGATCCCGGACGGCGTCCAGGGCACCGTAAAATTTCTCTCCTATTATATTGAGCCTGTTGAAGGCAGCCCGCTGCGGCGTTTATTCGCCACCGTGTTCGCCATTATGGTCTTTGTGGGCGGACTCTACGCCTACCGCGTGGCGCGCTGGTATGAACTGGCGGCCGCGTTTGCCTACGCCGCCGGGGCCGTAGGGGTGTGCTTTGCCGGCGATCTCATTACCCTGTTCCTGTACTGGGAACTGATGGCACTTTTTTCTACTATCGTGGTGTGGTGTGGCGGCACGCCCGCGGCACGGGCCGCGGGCATACGTTATGCCATCATGCACCTGCTGGGTGGCGTGGTGCTCAAGGTCGGCATCGAGGGCGTGGTGGTGGGCACCGGCTCTATCCAGATTCAACCCATGCTGGCGACCGATTTCAGTACCTGGATGATACTGATCGGCATCCTGATCAATGCCGCCGCGCCTCCCGTGTCGGCCTGGTTAGCCGATGCCTATCCGGAATCCAGCTCCACCGGCTCTGTTTTCCTGTCGGCGTTCACCACCAAAACCGCTGTATTGGCACTCATATTATTGTTCCCCGGTGAACCGGTGCTGGTAGGTGTAGGCCTGTTCATGGTGATGTACGGAATTATATATGCGCTGCTGGAAAACGACATCAGACGCATCCTGGCCTACTCCATCGTCAACCAGGTGGGTTTCATGGTGTGCGCCGTTGGTATAGGCACCCAGATGGCCTTGAACGGTGCGGCGGCCCACGCCTTTGCGCATATTATCTACAAAGCGCTACTGTTTATGAGTGCCGGCGTGGTTATCTACAGGACGGGCAAGAGCAAGTGTACGGAACTGGGCGGCCTGTTTCGGACCATGCCGCTAACCACGGTCTGCGGTATCGTTGGTGCTCTGGCGATCTCCAGCTTTCCCCTTACCTCGGGCTTTACCACTAAAAGCATGATTTCCCAGGCCGCCGTCGATGAAAACCTGGTGTGGGTCTACATGCTGCTAACCGCCGCGTCGGCAGGCGTATTTCTTCACGCCGGGATCAAATTTCCCTGGTTCGTATTTTTCCAACGCGACTCCGGCCTGCGCCCCAAGGATGCGCCGTGGAATATGGGCCTGTCGATGATCCTGTTCGCCGGGCTGTGTATCCTGCTGGGCGTGTTCCCCGAACTGCTGTACCCACTGCTGCCCTACCCCGTGGACTACGTGCCCTACACGGCGGGCAAGGTGCTTTTCTACCTGCAACTGCTGCTGTTTTCGGGCCTGGCATTCTTCGTGCTGCTACCGCTGATGAAGCGCACCGAGACCATCAGTCTTGATACCGACTGGCTGTGGCGCCGGGCTGCACCGGCATTGATTGGCTTAATTGAGCGGCTGCTGGGGTCCCTGGGTGAGCTCGTCGCCCGGGGACGCGTGCGAGTGCAGCGGTTTTCGCAGCGTATAGCCGTGCGTTACCTGGGTCAGCCCCACACTGCCGATCGCGAAGAGCGCGGTGTGTTCGCCCGGTCCTGGCCGATCGGCACCACCGCCCTATGGATCGCCGGCTTGCTCTCGGCCTATGTGTTGTTGTATTACCTTTAAGCGAATTGCAACCCAGCCTGGCATCGGACTATCACTGTTTTAGCGAGTCGGCGGATATACAGTGGTCTTCTCGCCGGTTGTCAGTCTGCGCCCGGCATCTATAATGCAGCATGCTCGAGTCATTTCTACAGATTCTGATCATACTGCTGGCGGCTAATGGCGCACCGGTAATCGCTGCACTGTTGTTTCGCTCACGTGGTCAGCTCGCGATTGACCTGGGCAGGCAGTTACCCGATGGTCACCCCCTGTTCGGTTCTTCCAAGACCTGGCGCGGTCTTGCTTCCGCCCTGCTCGCCTCCTGCGCGCTGTCTCTATTCTTTGGCTACGGCCCGGTTTTCGGTCTTATATCAGGCGCGCTGGCGATGGCGGGCGATCTCCTGTCCAGTTTTGTCAAGCGAAGGCGAGGACTTGCCCCCAGTGATCGCAGCACGGGTTGGGACCAAATACCCGAGTCATTGCTACCCTCGATTTACGCAGCGGCGTTTCTGGGGGTTGCATGGTGGTGGGCGATAATCTGGTCACTGACTTTTACGTTGACGCAAATGCTACTTTCCCGGTTTATGTACTGGCTGCACCTGCGCAAACGCCCTTACTAGTTTTTATCCGCCAGGCAATCGCGATTGAGTTCAACGTTTGGCCAGTTTATGCAGTGTCACCTCCGGCGGGCAGTTGAATCTTACCGGTACCACCGAGCTGCCGGTGCCAGCCGAGGTGTAGCCCTGCATCAGTTCATAAGACCAGGCTCCCGCACAGGTGAACCGCGGAGACGACGAGTTATAGGTGAGCGCCAGAGATCCTGGCAGGCATATCTGTCCCGCGTGGGTGTGACCACACATCATAAAATCAAAGCCGACATAGGCCGCGTGGCGATAGATTTCGGGAGAATGAGCAAGCAGTAGGGATGTCGACTCGTCGGGAATGCCATCGTAGGCTTTCTCCAGGTTGTCGGCAGAAAAATAGTGCGGATCGTCGATTCCGGCCAGGTAAAGGGTGGCCCCTTCCCGGTCTATGCAGACATGTTCGTTCAACAGCAGGCGAATACCCATCGATTCGATGGGTTTTGCCATAAAAATACTGTCGTGGTTACCAAGCACTGCATAGATATCTGTGTCTATAGCCCGGCATACGCGCTGCAATCCGTCCATGGCTTTCTGGTGGGGTCCGTGAGTTTCAAAAAGATAGTCGCCTGTGAGCACACAGAGGTCGTATTCGAGATCTTCGATGGCTGCGGCCAGATGATCTGGAAATCTATCCAGTGAATCCAGATGGAGATCACTAAGATGCAGCACGGTGAAGCCAGCAAATGCATCCGGAAGCAAGGGCAGTACGATTTCGTTAGTCCGTACCTGGAAGTCCAGCACATTGGCCTCGCCCCGTTCCGATAAACCGGTGAGTTTAAGAATCCAGGTAATAACGGACGCCGCGGTACGCCAATTCTCGATATGAAAAAAGTGACGTCCCTGGCCAAATTTATCCGCCACATGCTCGGTTTCGATCCCTATGCGTTGCCGCAGATGCGTCTTACCGACGCGTTGCACCAGGTACTTATGAAGCTCGGGGTCTTCTTTTAATTTTGTAAGGGCCGACATTGTATTAGTTATAGCGCCTACCTCGAATTTCCGGCTGAAGCTTGATCATCGCTGCACAAGAAATCTCTCGCATTATAAAAACTCTGTGTGAACTCACTGATCTTTCGTCACCATTGCTTCACCCATCTTGTCGATAACCCGCGCCATTTCGCGCGCCAGGTTCAGCGTCAGCAGACCGAAATCGACGGAATATTTCTGCTGCAGCTCGGCATAGAGCGCTGAACTTATTTCCAGCACGATGCTGTCCTCGCGGGCGACCGCGGTGCCACTTTGCTCGTGCAATGCAATCATGGGCACAAAGCCCGTTTCCTCTCCAAAATTAACCACCCGGATATGACGCCACTCGCCCTGGTGCTGCTTAAAAAAATCCAGCGACCCCTTACACACGACGAAAAAGCGTCCGCCGGCGTCGCCATATTCAAAAACTTTATCACCCTCGGCCAGCCTGTAAAGACTGCCCTTTTCAAGCAGGAAATGTGTCGCGTCAATGGTGAGCGCCCCAAACACCGAGCCAAGCGCCATTTCCTCGGGTGCCATCATCTGGCTGAATTCTGCGAGGCTAATTTGCTGCATCACAACCTCCCTGCACCTGGCGTCTAGGAATGCGCAATAGATACTCTTTTAAGTATAGACCCCATAGAGAAACACTACACTGGCCTGATTGAGAAAAACAGGTAGGCGCTGTTGATTGCGATAAAGATGTGCAGGTGACATTTGATACAGCCGGGAAGTTTGCCGATCACCTTACTGAACTTGATCGGCCTTATGCATGAATTCGTCGGTCGCCGGTGCGCTGGCGGACGGCGGCAGTTTTACACCCGTGCTGGTTACCGCCGGGCTGCGATTATCCTGTCGATGATTCTGACGCGTTATTCCGACGGGTTCCGCGACTCAGCGCACTGACGATCGCCCACAAGCTTCCACCGTGGCTACTGGCGCGTCCTTAACGCGCTCAGCTCCTGCGCTGGCAGCCGGGCAGGCAGCACAACATTTCAAAGATCAGGTTGGCGGCCAGCAACGCGGTGTTGCCCGAGGGGTCGTAAGTTGGGGACACCTCCACCAGATCACAGCCAATCACATTCAGGCCGTATAGCCCGCGAATGATTTCCAAACCCTGGGAGGTCACCAGACCACCGGGCTCGGGCGTGCCGGTGCCGGGGGCGACCGACGGATCCAGTCCGTCGATATCGAAACTGAGATAGACGGGCCTGTCCGGACCGATGGCCTGGCGCACCTCGTCCATTAACGGCCCGAGCGACTTGTACCAACACTCCTCCGCCGGCACCACCCGCACACCACGCTCGCGCGCCCAGTCGAAATCCTCGGCCGCGTAACCGGTGGCGCGCAGGCCGATCTGGAACATGCGCGTGGGATCGACCAGGTTTTCCTCTATCGCCCGGCGAAAAATCGTACCGTGGGTGATCGGTTCACCAAACATACTGTCGTTGGTGTCGGAATGAGCATCTACATGCACCAGCGCCATCTTGCCATGCACTTTGTGCTGCGCGCGCAGGATAGGCAGGGCAACGGTATGATCGCCGCCCATGGCGATGGTTTTTGCACCGGAGGCCAGCAAGGTATCGAAGTGCGCCTCGATGATATCGATGGATTTCTCCAGGCTATAGGTATTAAGGGGCACATCGCCCACGTCGGCCACCTGGAAGGAGTCAAAAGGGGCCGCCCGCGTGGCCATGCCATAGGGCCTGACCAGGACCGACTCGCTGCGAATTTCCCGCGGACCATAGCGGGAACCGGTGCGATTGCTGGTGCCGATATCCAATGGCACCCCCACCAGTGCCACATCCAGCCCGGCGGCGTCAGCCTGCACCGGCAGACGAAACATGCTGGCGATACCGCCGAAGCGCGGCATGTCATTGCCACTCAGGGGTTGGTTGAATTCTTTCATGCGCA
>JARFQU010000116.1 GCA_029287595.1 Halioglobus sp.
AGTTGCAGTATGTGTCCGGCCTGTTCTGGTACCGCGAGGAAACCGATGGTGGTAACAATCCCAGCTACGTGGGCCCCTACGACCCGGCAATTGCCAACCTGTTCCTGCAGAATTCAAGCGATACCCAGCTGGAGTCGGACAATCGGGCCTTCGCGGTCTTCAGCCAGCTGGAATGGGAATTTAACGACCACTGGCGTGCCACCGCCGGGGTGCGCTATACCGATGAGGAGCGCAAGCTGACCCGCACGCGCTTTGGCATTGATCCCGCCTCCCTGGACCAGAACGGGGGTGATGTCGCCGGCTTTGGAGGGGGGCTCTATGCCGTGCAGCGCCCCGATTTTGTCTACAACCCGGCCTGGACTTACCAGTTTACAGACTATACCCAGAGCCAGATTTCCGATGACGACTTTACCCCCATGGCCAGCGTGCAGTACCTGATCGACGAGGCAGGCTGGATCGACACGGGTACCGTGTATCTTACTTATTCAGAGGGGTTCCTGTCCGGCGGGCTTTCCGAGGCGCCTACTGGAGACCTGGAGCAATACGACCCGGAGGAAGTGGAGAACTGGGAGCTGGGTTTCAAGCTGGATATGATGGGCCGGCGACTGCGCGTGAACGGGGCGTTTTTCTACACTGATTACACCAACCGCCAGTTGACCACGGTGGTGATCAACCCCAATACGGGGAACCCCTCCGGGGCGACCATTAATGCGAAGTCTTCCAGTATTACCGGTTTTGAACTGGAGACGACCTTTCTGGCTACCGAGCGTTTGATGCTGACCTTCAATATGACCTTGAACGACGGCGATATCGATGAATACGATGATGTGAAACTGACCCTGGCGAGCGGGGACAGTGTGCCGGCCGGCTGCAGCCGCGAAGACCTGAGCATCGTGGCAGTTGATATCTGCGACAACGACCGGTCCAACGAAAACCTGCCGCGCCTGCCCGAGGAGACCTACCTGCTGGCTGCGCAGTACAACTGGGATTCGTCCCTGGGCATGATCATCCCCCGGATCCAGGCGAGCCTGAAGAAGGATATCGATTTCTGTTTTGATTCCACCAGTTGCGAACTCGGCTGGTGGCTGGAGGACGAACAGTTTGACCTCAGTGCCACCCTGACCTGGACCTCTCTGAACGAGAAATGGGTGGGCTCACTGTATGGCAACAACCTCACCGATGAGGATCACCTGGTGGGTGGCACGGCGTTGATCGAGTCCTCGGGTGTGGGCGGTTATGCCGTGGCGCCGCCGCGGATGTACGGGGCGGAACTGCAGTATCGTTTCTAGGACAACCTGCCCAGGATACCGGTGACCGCGTTTTCCACTCGCAGGATGCGCGGTCCCAGTGACACCACTGCGCAGCCCGCTGCCTGCAGTTTTTCCACCTCGTAGGGAATGAAGCCGCCCTCTGGTCCGATGACCAAGAGGGTTTTTTTGCTCAGCTCACGCGGGCAGGGCGGGTAATCTCCCGGGTGCGCCAGCAGTGCCTGCCGGTCGCTGATCATGCCGGGCAATTGGTCTTCGACAAAGGGTTTGAAACGCCGGTGGTAATGGATTGCGGGTAGCACCGTATCCCGCGCCTGTTCCAATCCCAGCAGCAGGTATTCCCGCACGGTGTCCAGTTCCAGGGCCGGGGTTTGCCAGTAGCTCTTCTCAACCCGGTAGCTGTTGATCAGATGCAGCTCGGTCACGCCGAATTCCGCTACCGCGCGTAAAATACGGCGCAGCATTTTCGGTCGCGGCAGTGCCAGCACCAGGGACAGCGGAAGTTTTGCCGGCGGTTGCGTGTTCAGCTCCACAGACAGCAGTGCATGGGCAGCATCAATTTCCAGGATCTCGGCTGCGCCCATCTGGCCACCCAGCTCGCCGACTCGCAGGGTGTCTCCGACCCTGGCTCCGTGCACCTGCAGCAGGTGCTGCAAACGCCGGTCGGTCACCAGGACGTGTTTCCCGTCCTGCCGATCCAAGGCAGTGAACAGCAGCAGGTTCACTGGTGCACTATCCCGCCCACAGGTCGTATTCGTCGGCGGCGGTGACCTCGGCTTCCACAAAATCCCCGGGTTGCAGGTCGGTGATGCCATTCAGGTAGACCTTGCCGTCGATTTCCGGCGCATCGGCGCTGGAGCGGCCAATGGCGCCGTGCTCATCTACCGTGTCGATCAGGATTTCCACCGTGCTACCCACTTTAGCCTGCAGCTTGGCGCTGCTGATTTCCTGCTGTAGCGTCATGAAGCGCTCCCAGCGCTGCTGCTTGATTTCCTCCGGCACCGGGTTGGGCAGGTCGTTGGCCCTGGCTCCCTTGACCGGAGAGTACTGAAAGCAACCCACCCGATCCAGCTGCGCCTCGCGCAGGAAGTCCAGCAGTATGTCGAAATCCCGTTCGGTCTCGCCGGGAAAGCCGACGATGAAGGTGCTGCGCAAGGTAATGTCCGGGCATACACTGCGCCAGGCGTGTATGCGTTCCAGTGATTTTTCCGCGGCGGCCGGTCGCTTCATGCGCTTGAGCACTTCCGGGCTGCCGTGCTGCAGCGGCACATCCAGATACGGCAATATCTTGCCTTCAGCCATCAACGGAATCACCTTGTCCACGTGGGGATAGGGGTAGACATAGTGCAGTCGCACCCAGATACCGAACTCCCCCAAGGCCTCGCACAGTTCCTGCATGCGGGTTTTCATTGGCCGGCCATTCCAGAAGCCGGTGCGGTACTTGATATCAACTCCGTAGGCGCTGGTATCCTGGGAAATCACCAGCAGTTCACGCACACCGGCCCGGGCCAGGCCCTCGGCCTCCGCCATCACATCGCCAATCGGACGGCTTACCAGGTCGCCCCGCATATCGGGGATGATGCAGAAGCTGCAGCGGTGGTTGCAGCCCTCGGAAATTTTCAGGTAGGCGTAGTGGCGCGGGGTCAGTTTCACGCCCTGGGGTGGCACCAGGTCGGTGTAGGGATCGTGGATAGGGGTGTGAGGCACATACTGGTGCACTGCACCCACCACCTCCTCGTAAGCAGCCGGACCGCTGACGCTCAATACCTTGGGATGCAGTGACTTGATGGTCTGCGCGTCGTCGCCCCTGCCCATGCAGCCGGTAACGATTACCCGGCCGTTTTCGCTGATCGCCTCGCCTATGGCGTCCAGGGACTCCTGCTTGGCGCTGTCGATAAAGCCGCAGGTATTGACCACCACGATTTCGGCATCTTCGTAGGTAGGCACAATGTCGTAACCGTCCAGCTTGAGCTGGGTGAGGATGCGCTCCGAATCGACCAGGGCCTTGGGGCAGCCCAGGCTGACGAAGCCGACTTTGTTACTGGACATGAATGCTACACATAGTATGGGGCCGGGCTGGGGTGGTGGGGTCGCAAAGTATACCTTGCCTGCAGCACTGGATGAAATCGTTGTGCGAAGCAATAATCCTGGCTTAAACCTCCCTGGAGCCCTTGCAATAGAGTGATTTTGTCGCGATGAAAACGGTATTAATGACGCGTAATCAAGGTGCCATGTTTGATGCAAATCAATACCCTCCGGCGCCTGCTTCATTAGCATTCTCCGGCTAACAGCCATTTGTTGTAACCCGCCACCACGCCGTAGCGCAGGATCTTTTCACGCCGTGGCCAGAATTGGGAGTCAGCCCATGCAGTACCTGGATTTTGACAAGTTCAAGGCGCTTGATCCCGCCGAGTTTGCCGCCACCCAACCCTATCCCTGGAGCAACCCCCAGGGCCTGTTGACGGAGGAGGGATTCCAGCTGTTGCTGGACAATATGCCGGATGTTTCCCTGTTCGAGAAAAAGTTCGGTTACGGGCGCATCGCCGGGCAGCAGCCCCACGACAGGTATTCCCTGGAATACACATCGGGCGCCCCGGTCCCCCGGCCCTGGCAGGAGTTCATTGCCGAATTGTGCAGCGATGATTATCGCCACACTCTGGCGCGCCTTTACGGCGCGCGCAAAATCAACCTGCGCTTTCACTGGCACTACACACCCAACGGGTGTTCCGTTTCACCGCACACCGATTCGGTGCGCGAGCACGGTTCCCAGCTGTTTTACTTCAATCGCGAAGGCGAATGGGATCCCGCCTGGGGCGGTGACACCCTGGTGCTGGATGACGGTGGCCAGATGGAGTTTGCCAGTGCGCCTGCCCTGGAAGATTTCCAGGGCGAGATAGCGGCGAAGTCCATAGGCAACTACAGCCTGATTTTTCAGCGCACCCGGCACTCCTGGCACGCGGTGCGCGAAATCAGCTGCCCGGAGGGCCAGTTGCGGCGGGTGTTCATTATTGTTGCCAATCCGCAAAACCTGTACCGTACTTTGCGCGACAAGGTGATGCGCAAACAGGTACAGCGGTTCTGAGGAGTGCGGCAATGGCGACGATCAAGGTGGAGAACCACGAGAGGGTAACCCTGGTCAGCCTGTCGCGACCCGAGGTACGCAACGCCGTTGACGGCGCCACCGCCGCGGCCCTGGCCCAGGCGTTTCGCGAGTTTGACTCCGACGAGCAAAGTGATGTGGCGGTGCTCTACGGCGAGTACGGTACCTTTTGTGCCGGCGCCGATCTCAAGGCCGTCGCTGCTGAAGATGGCATGAATTCACTCAGCATCAAGGGCGATGGTCCCATGGGTCCATCGCGCATGGTGCTGGGCAAGCCGGTTATCGCTGCCATAGCCGGTCACGCGGTTGCGGGCGGGCTGGAACTGGCCCTGTGGTGCGATCTGCGGGTAGTGGAGCAAAGCGCGGTGCTGGGGGTTTACTGCCGTCGCTGGGGTGTGCCGCTGATCGATGGTGGCACCGTACGGCTGCCGCGGTTGATCGGGCACAGCCGTGCGATGGACCTGATTCTTACCGGCCGCGGTGTGTCTGCCGAGGAAGCGCTGCAAATGGGCCTGGCCAACCGCGTGGTCGCCGACGGCACGGCGCTGGATGCGGCCCTGGCATTGGCGCAGCAGCTGGCACAGTTTCCCCAGAAATGCCTGCGATCGGACCGGCTAAGCGCCTACGAGCAGTGGGGTCTGCAACTGGAAGATGCACTGGGCAATGAGTTTCAGCGCGGCATGCAGGTTATCGCGTCCCGTGAGACGGTAACGGGCGCCAGCCGCTTTGCCGCCGGCAAGGGGCGCCATGGAAATTTCGAGGATATCTGACTCAGAAGTGGCGTTGCTCCTTGCCACTGTGCGAGCCAATGCGTATTTCCTCACGCAACAGGCCCAGCAGTTTGAGACTGTCATCGCGGTTGAGGAATTCCCCCAGGCTCACGCTTTCGTGCCGGTCGTGTAGCGACAATTCCGGTCCATCCCAGGGGTGTTTCTCGGGGGTTACCGCCAGGCCGGTGCCCTGCCGGGAAAACTGCCAGCTGCGGCTGGGCAGATAAAAGCCCTTGTCGATGCGTACTTCGTCCTCACTGAGGGTGATAACGTGGCGATACTGCAGTTTCCAGTTGACGTAGTACAGGGCGCTGCCCAGGCAGAGCAGTTCCAGGCCCGCAAAGGGCAGTATTGGCCAGGCCCCCAGCAGGGCGAAGCCAATGGCAATACCCAGGGAGGGCACCGCCAGGGCCAGCAGTACCAGCAGGTTGGTGCGCCAGGTGGCCGACTGATTCGGTTTGGCCACGATCATCAGGCGCGATGCTGTGCGTGTAGTTGTGACCACGGGAAATTTCCGCTGCCAGGGACCACTTAGTCTAGTTAATTTTCCCCGGGTCGCCTACTCTTTGTCCGGTATTTGTCTTTGTGGAGCTCGAGCCGGTGAACGACGCGTTTTTGGCACAGCCCGAGGAATTATTGGCAGAGCACGAGGCGGTCATTGTCGACTGCCGCTTTTCCCTTGCGGACCCCCTGGCAGGGCGCACCCTGTTCCAGGGTGGCCACGTTCCTGGCGCCTGTTACCTGGATTTGAATGAAGATATGTCAGGCCCCGTCGCCCAGCGCGGTGGGCGCCACCCACTGCCGGACGCGGCGCACTTTGCCCAGCTGCTGGCGCGCCATGGTGTCGGCCCCGATACCCCGGTCATAGCCTACGACGATTCGCGTTTCGCCTTTGCCGCGCGCCTGTGGTGGCTGATGCGCAGCCTGGGATACCGGGCTCCACGACTGCTGGATGGCGGTTACCAGGCCTTTCTTGCAGTGGGTGGTGAGCCGGCTATCACTATCGAAGCCGTGCAGCCGGCCCGGGCGCATGCACCGGCTGACTTCAGCGGCTACTGCGATATCGAAGACCTGCGTGAGGCGCAGCGGGCCGGGGCCCTGCTGGTGGATTCTCGCGAGGAAAAAAGATATCAGGGGCTGGAGGAACCAATCGACCCGGTGGCTGGTCATATCCCGGGTGCCATTAACCGGCCCTGGCAGGGGGTGACCTGTGCTGCGGGCAAGGCCCTTGACCTGCCCGGACAGCGGGAGCATTGGGGTGACGCCCTGGAATCTGGGCAGATTGTGGTCTACTGCGGCTCCGGCGTGACCGCCTGCGTCAACCTGTTTTCACTGGCGCTGTTGGGGCGGGATGATGCCACCCTGTACGCCGGTAGCTGGAGCGACTGGTGCAGCTACCTGTAAGCATTCACGTCAAAAGCCCGCGAGCGTTTGGCAAGTATAAACAAGAGAGGATAATCATGGTGATCAACAGGCTGAAAACGACTTCTATCGCAACAGCATTACTGCTGGTGGCGCTACTGGCGGGTGTCCAGGCCAATGCGGCGGACAATCCTGCCCGTATCCTGGTCTCGGGGGAGGGCAGTTCCGAGGTTGCCCCTGATATGGCATTGCTGCAGCTGACTGTGACGCGGGAGGCGGACACGGCGCGCGCCGCGCTGGACGCGAATTCCGCTGCAATGGCCGAAGTATTGGCCGCTATGCAGCAGCTGGGTATCGCAAAGCGCGACCTGCAAACGTCGAATTTCTCCATCCAGCCGCGCTATCACCATCCCCGGCCGGAACCCTCAGGTGAGCGCAAGCCGCCCCAGATCACCGGCTATGTAGTGCGCAACAGCCTGGCTGTGCGGGTGCGGGATATCAGCCGTGTGGGGGAAATCCTGGACCAGTCCGTCACCCTGGGGGTGAATGAGGGTGGGCAGATCAGCTTTACCAATGCGGACCCGGCCGAGGTAATTAAACAGGCGCGGATCAGCGCGGTGCGCGATGCCAGGGACAAGGCCTCTACGCTGGCTGTGGCTGCGGGTGTAAAGTTGGGTGACGTTATGGAAATATCCGAGCAATCCTACCGCCCCGGCCCAATGCCTGTGGCCAGGGCCGAGATGATGATGGCCCGTTCAGCCAACGATGCGGTCCCGGTGGCTACTGGCGAGAACAGTTATCGGGTCACGGTGCAGATGAGCTTCGCCATAGACCAGTGAGCCCCCGGTTTCAGAAATCCGGGGGACATTCGCCCTCCAGCCAGTTACCGGTTGTAGGGTGTTCAAAGGCCAGGGTAGTGGCGTGCAACAGCAGGCGATCGGCCATGCCCAGTGCCTCCTCATGGGCATACATATCGCAACCCAGTATCGGGTGACCCAGCTCCCGCAAGTGTATGCGCAGTTGGTGGGAGCGGCCGGTTACCGGCTGCAGCAGCAGGCGCGTGCAGTGCTCCTTGCGCTCCAGTACCCGATAGCGGGTGAGGGCCGCCTTGCCGCGTTGGTAACAGATCTTCTGCCGCGGGCGGTTGTTCCAGTCACAGGCAATGGGCAGATCGATCTCCCCACTATCGCCTGCTACCGCGCCGTAGACGATGGCGTGGTAGGACTTGGCTACACCGCGCTGCTGGAACTGCCGACTGATGTGGGCGTGGCAGGCTTTGTTCAGCGGGATGACCATGATGCCCGAGGTGTCCAGGTCCAGGCGGTGCACAATACTCGCGCTGATATAGCGTTGCTGCAGGCGAGTAATCAGGCAGTCCTTGTTCAGTGGGTGGCGCCCGGGAATGCTTAGCAGCAGGTGCGGCTTACGCACCAGTAGCAGGTCATCATCCTCATAGAGAATGGCAATCTCTTCCTGGCTGTGGGGAACAAGATAGGGCGCGCTGTCCATCGCTCAGTCTTTGCTCTGTTCCAGTGCGGCAAATTGCCTTCCGGCGTAACGAGCTGCGACTATCCATACCACCAGCAACACCAGGGTGACCAGGCTGAGATAGCGCAGGCTGGATATATCGGTCACCGCGAAGGTAATCCCCAGGCTGATCAGTACCGCTATCGCCTTGGCGAAGCGCTGTACGAACATGTCGATAAAGGCCTTGGCGCGGTATTTTTCCGCGTCACTGGTGGGCACGTAAAGGGCCTCTTTGGCGGACTGGTTGATAGAGTAGCTGAAGCCGTTGTCCGCAGTGCTGAGCATGCTGCCTACCCAGAGCAAGGGGAACACCAGGAAAGCGGTGGAGCCCATGGTGATGACGAAAGGCAGTACTAGTAGTGCCACCGCCACGCCGAAGCGGGTCATGATAAAACCGGTCAGGAATAACTGCACAAACAGTGATACCCAGTTGGTGATGGTGAACACCAGGGCAAAATGCCTTCCTATTTCCGGCCCGTCCAGATAGTGGGCGACGGTAAAGGTAAACTGGAAATCGATGATAGTGGAGATCACTTCGTACAAGCCGACGATGGCCACGATGGACAGCAGGTAGCGGGAACTGAATACCAGGCGGGCGCCCTCGGTTGCCGCATTGCCGCTGCGGGTGGAGGGCGCCGCGCCAGGCGCGGTTATCGCCGCGGGCTGCACCTGTCGGCCGGCACCCCAGGCGATGGCAGCTATCAACCCGGTGATGCCGCCGCATACCCAAAGCCAGGACGAATCCGATAACAGTGACACGTTGGCACTGACCACACTGGTGCCGAATACCCCTCCGCACACGCCCCCCAGTCCTATCAGGCCATAGAGGCGCTTGGCGGCATCGGGGGTGACACTGTCGTTGAGGAAGCTGAAAAAGGTCGCCACCATCAGGGTGCTGTACAGGTCCCCGAACAGGTAAAAGCTCCAGACACCGAGATCGCCCGGGTTTATCAGCCAGCGGCTGAATAGTGCACAACAGACGATAAAAAAGCCGGAGAAGACGAAGGTCAACTGCTGCCTGCGCAGCTTGTGGCTGAGTTGGGTGAAGACCACCACAGCGGCGAAGGCGACGACCATGTTGAGGATCTTGGCCAGTAGCTCCGCCTGGGGAGCGCTGAAGGCCAAGCCCATGAGGTCGATACCGCCCTGGTCGTAGAATTCAATGAACAGGCCCTTTTTCAGGGGCTTGAGTATCCAGAAGGTGGTGATCACCAGGAAGAAGTAAGCGAACATCAATAGCGCCAGCGGTAATTCATCGCGCCTGACGTCCAGAAATGCTTGCAATGTCTTCTTCAAAGGCTTGAACCCCCGCGCGCTGCTATACTGCAATTTCAATAGAACATAATAGCGAATTACCGGGCGTGAAGTTGAAAAGATTATTGTTACTGGCGCTGCCCTTTTGTCTGGCACTTGCCCTTCCGGTGCAGGCCGACACGGCGACCCACCAGTCCTGGATAGAAGAAATGAAGGAGCAGCCCCGGGGCCCGTTTTCCCGCGTGCGCTGGTTCTGTCACGACGGTGCTGTGCTGCCGCCAAAAGCCTATGCCTGCAGTGATCACGGTGGCGGGGTGCAACACGGGGAATGGAACGCGCAAACCCTGGAGTTGCGTAAACGGGGCTACCTGGTTGCCAACACCCTGGCGGGCATCCAGCCCGAGACTTTCCTCGATCAAGAGGATTTCGAAAATGACTATGGCCAGCGCCTGGTAGAGCGCTTTCTGATCGCCGTGGATAATGGCTGGATATTCCGTCGGGCATTGTTCTACCGCGGGGCTATCCAGGAAGAAGATGAGCGAGCGGGTGGTCGCAGCCTGCTGCTGGCCATGTTGTCGCGGGAGGAGTGGGCACAGGCGCATTTCCTGGCGTTGCGCAGTGGCGTCAAACTATTGCCCCACGGTATGGATAGCGCCTCATCCGGCCGGGTGAGGCGGCTGTCCGCCTCCCTGTCCGACGAGGATCCCGGGTTTATGCCCGTGCGCATCAAGATTCACGGAGCCCCGGATGGCAGCGACGCTGCCAGGGTGCGGGAATATATGCAGGGTGTGGCAGATGCCGGGTTGCAGCAGCGCTACAGCGAGCTGGCTGTGGAGATTGACCGTATTTACCTGGCCGCGCCCCTCGAACGGGAGCTGCTGGATATGGCGGCGCGCGACTGGGTGCCGGTGGGAATGCGCGAGGTGTTTAACAGCGCCGGCCGGGCCTGGGGGGCTGCGACTGCCTCGCAGCATATGCAACTGAGTGCCCAGCTGCTGGCAGTGGTGCGCGATCAGCTCAGTGCCGTGGCCGGGGCCGACAATCGCCTGGATTTACTGGATTTCAGCCTGCGCCTGGAAGCCGAACACTTTCGCGCGTCCAGCTCGGTGCGTGAGCAACTGCCGCAGATGAGCCGGGCAGAAATTCTGCAGATGATGACCGCGGCGGGAGATGCCGCCTATGGCGTGGGTCTGCTGAACCAGCGCCTGCTGTTCGCCCTGCGCGCACAGATCGCAGCGCTTCAGGCAGAAGATATCACCGTGGCGCAGTACCAGCAGGGCCTGTCCTATCTCAACCGGGTTCCCGGGTGGGGTCTGCAGGCCATGCGCCGATATTTTTACCAGCCCATGGTCAAACTGTCCGAGATAGAGCCGCTGGCGCTGTTGTTTATACAGGACCAGCTGCGTGGCAGCCCACTGATGTTTTATTCCCAGTCCCTCAATCTGCTGGTGCGGGATGCCGGTCGCCTGGCCGGCATCCGCCACCAGTTCTTCGGGCAGAACGTGGGTGCCGGTTTTACCGCACTCAACCCCGGTCTTGCCCGTGGGATATTGCATGCCAGGCCGCTGCAGGGTGATACCGAGGCACTGCGCGAAGACGGGATCTATGTGCTGCCTGAGACTGTCGCTGAGCTGCCGCCCGTTGCAGGTATTCTCACGGCGGGAGAGGGTAACCCCCTGTCCCATGTGCAGTTGCTGGCGCGCAATCTGGGGATACCAAATGTCACCGTCAGCCCGGCCCTGCAGCAGCGACTGCGCGAGCATGACGGCAGCATGATGGTGCTGGCGGTGAGTCCGGGTGGCCTGGTGGAAATCAGTGAGGATGATCCCGGCTGGGATGCGGTATTCGCCGAGAATGAGGCTTCCCGGGGGGTCAGTATCGAGCCGGATCTGGAGAAACTGGACCTCAGCCTGACCCGGGTCGTTGCTATCGACCAGTTGTCCGCTGCGGATTCCGGTCGCACTGTGGGCCCCAAAGCGGCCAAACTGGCGGAGCTGCGCAAACACTATCCCGAGGCCGTATCACGCGGCCTGGCCATTCCCTTTGGCGTGTTCAAGGCAGTGGTGCTGGACCAGGCCTACCCCGGGGGCGGCACCCTGTTTGAGTGGATGCAACGGGAGTACCGTAAACTGGAGGCGCTTCCCGCCGGCGGCGCAGCCCAGAAGCAGGCGGTGGAGCGGTTTCGTGCCGAGTTGTACCAGCGCATACTCGATACCCAGCTGAGCGAAGCCTTCAAGAGCGACCTGCGGCAGGCACTGGCCCGCACATTTGGCGGTGAAAAGATCGGCCTGTTTGTGCGCTCGGATACCAACGTGGAAGACCTGGCGGGCTTTACCGGGGCGGGCCTGAACCTGACGCTGCCCAATGTGGTGGACTTCGATGAACTGCTGGAATCCATCACCCGGGTGTGGGCTTCGCCCTTTACCGCCCGCGCGTTTTCCTGGCGACAGTCCCACATGAGTGCACCGGAGCATGTCTACACCTCGATCCTGCTGCTGGAGTCGGTGGGTTCGGACAAGTCGGGCGTGCTGGTGACCGCGGATATCGATACTGGCGCCACCGATACGCTGTCGGTGGCGGTGAATGAAGGGCTGGGGGGTGCGGTCGACGGGCAGGCGGCGGAGTCATTGCGCATCCCTCTTGATGGCGGTCCCGTGCGGGTACTGGCGGCGGCGACCGCGCCTTTGCGCCGGGACTTATCGCCGGCGGGTGGCATTGCCGCTGTGCCCAGCTCGGGCAGTGATGCGGTGCTTACACCGGACGATATAGCGCAGCTCGTGGCGTTCGCGCACAGCCTGCCCAAACGCTTTCCGCCCATCATCGACGATGCCGGCAACCCCGCTCCGGCGGATGTCGAATTCGGTTTTCTGGACGGCCGCCTGCGGCTGTTCCAGCTGCGCCCTTTCCTGGACAGCGCTGCCGTAGGACGCAATAGCTACCTGCAGCAGATGGACGCCCGCGCCGGTGCGGATTTACAGCGACAGGTCGATATGGCCGGGAGACCAGAACCATGAACAATCCATTCGCTATAGCGGTAGCTTTATTATTGTTATGCCCCCTGCTCGCGACAGCCTGGCCCATAGATGGCTACCCCCAAACCGGTATTCGTCGCCTCGAGGAACAGCGGCTGATTGCGGTGGGAGAGATGCAGGGAACGGGGCAGCCTTCCGGAGGGCGCTGGCCCACCGCGAAAGTGGATATTCGCCTGTTGCAGCGGCCTGATCTCAAAATCCCCGCGGCGGACGAGGCACTCACCGCGCAACTGCTGGCGCTGCTGGGTGAGGATGCCGAGCGCTACGGTATCGCGGTGCTGGACCTGACCGACCCCAACCAGCCCACCTATGGCGAATACCGGGGCGATTACCGGCAAAACGTGGGCAGTGTAGGCAAGCTGCTGGTGGGCCTGGGTTTTTTTCAGGGCATGGCAGACGTGTATGGGGGTGATGTGGAAGCGCGCGAATCCCTGCTGCGCGATACGGTAGTCACCGCCGACCGATTCTCACACTGGGACCATCACGCTATTCGACTTTTCAATGTGGACACGCGCACCATGGTGCGCCGGCCGATGAAAGACGGGGACACCGGCAACCTCTGGGAATACCTGGACTGGACCCTGTCGGTGAGCTCCAATGCGGCGGCGGCCATGACCATGCGCGATACCATGCTGCTGCGCCAGTTTGGCACTGACTACCCTATACCGGATGAGCGCATAACACCTTTTTTTGACGGTCAGTCCAGCGCCGACAAAACCCGGTTGTTCCAGCGGGCTTTCTGGGAGCCGGTGACACGCAATGGCCTGTCATTGGACCAGATACGCCAGGGCAGCTTCTTTACCCGCGAGGGCAAGCACCTGGTGGCCGGTGGCGGCATCAGCTATGCCAGCGCGCGCAGCCTGTTGCAGTTGCTGGTACAGATGGAAAAAGGCCAGTTGGTAGACGAGTGGAGCAGTCGCGCCCTCAAGCGCCTGCTGTATATGACCGAGCGCCGTATTCGCTATGCCTCCTCCCCGGCACTGCGCGATGCTGCCGTGTATTTCAAATCCGGTTCGCTCTATAGCTGCCAGCCGGAAGAGGGCTTTACCTGCGGCAAGTACAAGGGCAACAAGCGCAACTACATGAACTCTGTCGCTATCGTGGAAGCGGACGTGGAGGGCGTGCGCCTGCATTATATCGTGACGCTGGTTTCCAATGTGCTGCGACAGAATTCCGCGGTAGCCCACCAGACCCTGGGTACCAGGATTCACCAGCTGATCAAGCAGCGCAACGGGCTGCAGTAGCGCCGCGGTTCAGGAGTTTTTTACCAGTTGGTGTACGGCCCTGGCCAGCTGGCGCAGCAGTTGCTCGCCCTTGGGACCCTCTGCCAGTCCCACCAGGATATAGTTACCCTCGGGGGACTGTACCAACACGCTATCGGCATGAAAATCGCGCCAGGTGCCCGATTTTCGCCACAACTCATCGGTCTTTTCACCCGCCAGTCCCGCCACGAATTTGTGGGGTATGCCCGGGCGTGACAGCATGTCGCACATCATGGCGCTGTGCTTATCATCCAACAGGCTACCCCTGTACAGGCGGTAGTAGAGGCGCGCGACCTGGTAGGCGCTGGCGCCGTGCGACAGGCCCATGATCGGGTCCCGGTGATGGGCCACGGCGCCGGCGTAGTCCTTGCCTACCCACAGTCCCCCGGACAGTTCATCATCGTAAAAGTCGTACTCATTGCGTTGCAGTATCTCCAGTATGCGTTCACGGCCCACCCGTTCCATCACCCGTGTGGCGCAGGGATTACAGGATTCGCGGATCATGTTGTGCAGGTCTTTCTCCAGGGCCGGGTCAATGTCCAGCGTACCTTCCTGGGAGGCAACCATGGCGGCGAACAAAATGGCGATTTTCGGCAAGCTGGCGGCGTAGAGCATGTGCGTACCGTTGAGCGAAGCCAGGCGGTAGCTGCCTTTCTCATCCATGATTACCAGGGCAATCGCCAGGCTGCGGTCCTGTATCTTCCGTCCCCAGCCATGCTCATCCACCAATTGGTTTAACGCCTTCTGCAACCTCATCTCCTGCACGGGCCTGAGGTCCTGCTGGACAAGGAGCTGCGCGCTGGCATGCGGCACCAACAATAGCGCCAGCAATAACAAGTGGCAGTGTCGCAAAATACCCGATGTGCTCATATGTGAGGGGTCGCTTCCAAGGTCCGGGCCCGTGACTGGCGCGCGGTGCAGCCTGAAGGATACCATAGGCTATTTTTGGCAATGATCTCTTCATGTCCCTGCCAGCCCAATTGCAACCAGATCTGGAACAGGCGGCGAGTGCCTGTTGGTCTGTTCGCGATTAATTTTGTACACTGTGTGTCTATTCGCATACATGAGTTGGCCTGCGCATGAACCCCAATTACCTGGACTTCGAGCAACCGATCGCCGAGCTGGAAGTGAAGATCGAGGAACTGCAACTGGTGGGTTCCGATAATGAGATCAATATCAGCGCGGAAATCGAGACCCTGCGCGATAAGAGCACCAAGCTCACGGAGAAAATATACGCCAATCTCAGCTCCTGGGACATCGTCAGGGTGGCGCGCCATCCGCTGCGGCCCTATACCATGGACTATATCTCCCGGGTCTTCACCGAGTTCGATGAACTGCATGGCGACCGCCACTTTGCCGACGATAACGCTATTGTGGGTGGCATCGCACGACTGGAGGGCGAGCCTGTCATGGTCATCGGGCAGGAGAAGGGCCGGGCGGTGAAGGACAAGGTGATGCGCAATTTCGGGATGCCCAAGCCCGAGGGTTATCGCAAGGCCCTGCGCCTGATGGAAATGGCGGAGCGCTTCAAGTTGCCGGTGATCACCCTGATCGACACGCCCGGAGCCTACCCGGGTATCGACTCGGAGGAACGCGGTATTTCCGAATCCATCGCCCAGAACCTCGCAGTCATGTCACGCCTGGCCACGCCTATCATCTGCGTGGTGATCGGGGAGGGCAGCTCGGGTGGTGCCCTGGGTATCGGCGTCGGCGATCACCTGGCGATGCTGCAGTACTCCACCTACTTCGTGATTTCACCGGAAGGCTGCGCCAACATCATCTGGAAGAGTACCGACAAGGCACCGGAAGCGGCGGAGGCCATGGGCGTGACGTCTTCTGTGCTGCAGGATCTGGGCATTGTGGACGCTACCATTCCTGAACCACTGGGCGGTGCCCATCGCGGCGTTGACCTGATGGCGGAACGCATCAAGGAGCACCTGGTGCTGCAGTTGGAGAGCCTGCGGCAACTGCCTATGGAAGACCTGCTGTCCAAACGTTACCAGCGGCTCATGAGTTACGGCAACTAGGGCCCGCGCCCGCATCCCTGCGACCCCCGGGTCATGTCTGTTCCTGTTATTACCCACAGCGACCTCGATGGCGAGCTGACTGCCCTGGGCTCAGCTCCGCACTGGTACGTGGGTTTCAGTGGCGGGGTGGACTCGACTGCCCTGCTGCACCTGCTCAGCCGTTGGCGCAGGGCCAATCCTGGCGCTCCCCCTCTCACAGCGATCCATATCAACCACGGCATGCAGTCTGCCGCGGACGACTGGCAGGTGCACTGTGAGTGGGTGTGCAAAATGTTGCAGGTGCCACTGATCTCGCATCAAGTGAGCGTGCTGAACAGCGGGCGGGGCGACGAGGCGGACGCCCGGGAGGCACGCTACCGGGTTTTTGAACAGCAATTGGGTGATGCTGAGATATTGTTCCTGGGCCATCACCTGGACGACCAGGTGGAGACTTTTTTCCTGCGGCTGTTGCGCGGAGCCGGGGTGCAGGGTCTGGCTGCCATGCCCGCCCGTCGGGCGCTGGGCCGTGGTGAGCTGCTGCGGCCGCTGCTGGCATTTACCCGGGAGCAGGTGGAGCAGTATATCCGTGAGCAGGGCCTGAGCTGCATCGAGGACCCCTCAAACAGCGATACCGCCATGGACCGCAATTTCCTGCGGGCCGAGTTGTTGCCGCTGCTGGCGTCGCGCTGGCCTGGATATAGGCGCACGGTGGCGCGTGCCGGTGGGCATATGTCAGCTACTGCCGAGGTGCTGGCGGAACTGTTACCGCTGCCGGAGACGGTGTATAGCGCAATGGGTGATCCCGGCGTATTGCAGCAGTCGCTGGCGGGCAAGTCGGGCGCGCAGCAGCTGCGCAGCTGGTTGCAGGCGGCGGGACTGCCGACACCTGACCAGGCGGCCCTGGAAGAATTTATGCGACAGTTGCGCGAATCCGGCGCAGACAGCGCGCCGCGACTACAATGCAGTGCCTACTGCCTGCAGCGTTATCGCGACGCGATTTACCTGTTGCCGGACGAGGTGGGGCTGAATCTTGCCGCTTTCCAACTCCGCCCCGGTGATATTTTCCAGGTGCCCGGAGTAGGTCGCCTGGCCCTGGAGCCCACCCGGGAAGCGGGCGTGTTTCTGGAACCGGACGAGTTGCTGCACCTGGGCTGGCGCGAGGGCGGGGAGCGCTGTTCCCCGGTGGGTCGCGGCGGCAGTAACAGCCTCAAGAAATTGCTGCAGGAGCGCGATGTTCCTCCCTGGTGGCGAGCAAGGATCCCGCTGCTCTACCTGGGAGAGGAATTACTCTGTGTGGGCGATTTATGGCTGTGCCGGTCCAGCCGCTACCGCGACTTCGCTCCCCGGGGAGATAGCCTGTGGCGCCTGGTATGGCAGCGCAGTGCTTGAGCCACTGATGATTGAGCCGGGTGCAGCTTTCTGTTAACCTGATTTCCCATCTTTTGCAGGACCCGCACCGCCCGAAAAGACTGCCTGCAGATAGGGGGTGCGCGTTCCTTTTTATCCGGTAGCATAGCGAAAAAAGGCTTTTCATGACGCGTTACGTGTTCGTCACAGGTGGTGTTGTTTCCTCTCTAGGCAAGGGCATCGCGGCGGCGTCCCTGGCCGCAGTTCTCGAGGCGCGGGGCATCAAGGTTACCCTGCTGAAACTCGATCCCTATATCAATGTCGATCCCGGCACCATGAGTCCGTTCCAGCACGGCGAGGTATTCGTAACCGAAGATGGGGCGGAGACCGACCTGGACCTGGGGCACTACGAGCGCTTTACCCACACCACCATGAAGCGCACCAATAATTTTACCACCGGCAGGGTGTACAACACGGTGCTGCGCAAGGAGCGCCGCGGCGACTACCTGGGCGGTACGGTGCAGGTCATTCCCCATATCACGGATGAGATCAAACGCCGTGTGATACTTGGCGCCGGCGATGCCGAGGTGGCCGTGGTGGAAATCGGCGGCACCGTGGGTGACATCGAGGGCCTCCCTTTCCTGGAGGCCGCGCGGCAACTGAAGGTGGAATTGGGGCCAACCCGTGCGCTGCTCATGCACCTTACCCTGGTGCCCTATATCGCCACCGCCGGTGAGATCAAGACCAAGCCCACCCAGCACTCGGTGAAAGAGCTGCGCTCCATCGGCCTGCAACCCGATATCCTGTTATGCCGCTGTGCCGTGGAGATCGAGGAGAGTGCGCGTAAGAAGATTACCCTGTTTACCAACGTGGAAGAGCGGGCGGTGATCCCCCTGCTGGACGTGGATTCCATCTATCGCATCCCTGGCATGCTGAAAGGCTTTGGCCTGGACGATTTCGTGGTGGAGCGTTTCGGTATTGAGTGCGAGCAGGCGGACCTGTCCGAGTGGGACGAGGTCGTCGAACGCGAGTTCACGGAGAGCAGTGGCCAGGTGCGCGTCGCCATGGTTGGCAAGTACATGGATCTGCTGGATGCCTACAAGTCACTGAATGAGTCGCTCAAACATGCCGGTCTGCAAACCCTCACCGAGGTGAAAATTGAATATATAGACGCCGAGGAAATCGAGCGCCACGGCACCGGTGTGCTCAATGGCGTGGATGCCATCCTGGTACCTGGCGGTTTTGGCGATCGCGGCGTGGAAGGCAAGATCAGCGCGGTGCGTTACGCCCGTGAAAACAATATTCCTTTCCTGGGTATTTGTCTGGGGATGCATGTGGCGCTGGTGGAATATGCGCGCAATGTGTGTGGCCTGGAGGGGGCGGATTCTACCGAAATGAACCCCGCTGCCCCGCACCCGATCGTGGCACTGATTACCGAGTGGCAGGAATCCGACGGTAGTAAGGTGCAGCGCGACGAGTCGTCAGACAAGGGCGGTACCATGCGTCTGGGGGCGCAGCCATGCCACCTGGAGGCCGACAGCAAGGTGCGCCAGATCTATGGTAAGGACACCATCGAGGAGCGCCACCGACACCGCTACGAGGTGAATAATAATTACCTGGAGCAATTGTGTAACGCCGGTATGCGTGTCGCCGGGTGGTCCGAAGATCGCTCCCTGGTTGAAATGATCGAGTTGCCGCAACACCCCTGGTTCATCGCCTGCCAGTTCCACCCGGAATTCACCTCCCGTCCCCGGGGCGGCCATCCGCTGTTTACCAGCTATATTGAAGCCGCTATCGCCCACGCCCGGGGAGATTCCGCGACGGGTTGATTGGGCATAAACTGAGACAGAGCCACAAGAAGAGTACAGGCCGTGACTGACAAGACCATCTCCCTGGGGGAGATTACTATCGACAACAGCGCCCCCTTTGTTCTGCTGGGCGGCATCAACGTGTTGGAAAGCCGTGATTTCGCCCTGAGCGTTGCCGAGCACTATGTGGAGGTCTGTGCCCGGCTGGGCATTCCCTATGTGTTCAAGGCCTCCTTTGACAAGGCCAACCGTTCCTCCATTCACTCTTTCCGTGGCCCGGGCCTGGAGGAGGGTTTGTCTATCCTGGCGGAGGTCAAGTCTACCTTTGGCGTGCCGGTCATCACGGACGTGCACGAGGTGGCCCAGGCGGCGCCTGTCGCCGAGGTCTGCGATATCATTCAGTTGCCCGCCTTCCTCGCTCGCCAGACCGACCTGGTAGAGGCCATGGCCGCCACGGGCGCCATTATCAACATCAAGAAGCCACAGTTTCTCAGCCCCTCCCAGATGGGCAATGTGGCAGAGAAGTTTGTGGAGTGCGGCAACAGTCGTATCCTGCTGTGTGAACGCGGTAGTAATTTTGGTTACGACAACCTGGTGGTGGACATGCTGGGTTTCGGGGTAATGAAGCAGTGCTGCGGCGATGCGCCCATCATTTTCGACGTGACCCATGCCCTGCAGTGTCGTGACCCGGGAGGCTCCGCCTCCGGTGGCCGTCGTTCCCAGGTGGCTGACCTGGCCCGCGCCGGCATGTCCGTGGGCCTGGCGGGGTTGTTCCTGGAAGCCCACCCGGATCCGGACAAGGCCCTGTGCGACGGACCCAGCGCATTACCCCTGGGACAACTCGAAGCCTTTCTGCAGCAGGTCAAGGCAGTTGACGACCTGGTCAAGTCGCTGCCCCCCCTGACAATCGTATAAAACATCTGAAACAACGGAGCTACAGCAATGAGTAATATCGCTGACGTACAGGCCTTTGAGGTCATGGATTCCCGTGGCAACCCCACGGTGATGGCGGAGATCACCCTGGAGTCCGGTGAAGTGGGATCCGCCTGCGCCCCTTCCGGTGCATCTACCGGATCTCGCGAGGCCCTGGAATTGCGCGATGGTGACAGCGCCCGCTATCTGGGTAAAGGTGTGCTCAACGCAGTGGGGCATGTCAACGGGCCGATACGCGATCTGCTGTTGGGTAGCGACGCCACTGCCCAGCGCGAGCTGGACCAGGCGATGATCGACGCCGATGGTACCGAGAACAAGGCGAAATTTGGCGCCAACGCCATACTCGCGGTGTCCCTGGCCGCGGCCAAGGCCGCCGCCCAGGCGCGCAGGGTGCCGCTGTACCAGCACATCGCCGATGTTAATGGCACGTCGACGTTTACCATGCCGGTGCCCATGATGAATATTCTCAACGGCGGAGAGCATGCGGACAACAACGTCGACATTCAGGAGTTCATGGTGCAACCGGTGGCCGCACCGACCTTTGCTGAGGGGCTGCGCGCCGGCGCAGAGATATTTCACCAGTTGAAGAAAGTATTGTCCGCTGGCGGCCTTAACACTGCGGTGGGAGACGAGGGTGGTTTTGCGCCCAATCTGCCATCCAATGAGGCCGCGCTGGAGGTTATCGCCGAGGCGGTGGGCAAGGCCGGTTATCAGCTGGGCAGCGATATTACCCTGGCGCTGGATTGCGCTGCATCCGAGTTTTACCGCGACGGTGTTTACGACCTGGCGGGCGAGGGCAAGCAGTTCAGTTCTGATGCCTTCACCGATTACCTGGCCGATCTGGCTGCGGGCCACCCCATCATCTCAATTGAAGACGGCCTGGATGAATCCGATTGGGACGGATGGAAGCTGCTGACTGACAAGATTGGCGACAAGATACAGCTGGTGGGTGATGACTTGTTTGTCACCAACACGAAAATACTCAAGGAAGGGATAGACAAGGGCGTGGCCAACTCCATCCTGATCAAGTTCAACCAGATTGGCAGCCTGTCTGAGACCCTGGATGCGATCGCCATGGCCAAGGCGGCCGGTTATACCGCGGTGATATCGCATCGCTCCGGCGAGACCGAGGACACCACCATAGCCGATCTGGCGGTAGCCACCGCTGCGGGCCAGATCAAAACCGGTTCCCTGTGCCGTTCCGACCGGGTGGCCAAGTACAACCGCCTGTTGCGTATTGAGGCGGAACTGGCCGGGCGCGCGCCCTATCGCGGCCTGGCTGAATTCTCCCGCTGATAATCCCGGGAATCGCTCTTGCGCTGGTTGCTGGTCGCGCTGCTGTGCATACTGCTGTACCTGCAGTACCGGCTGTGGATTGCCGAGGGTAGCCTGGCGGAGCAGCAGCGCCTGGAGCTGCAGGTAGTGGAGCAGACTGCCATTAATACTGAACTGCGCGAGCGTAACGCGATACTGGAACGTGAAGTTCTGGAACTGCAAAGCGGTAATGGCGGTGTAGAGCAGCGCGCCCGGGAACAACTGGGATTGGTGCGGGAAGGGGAAACTTTCTACCAGGTCGTGGAACAACCCGACCAGCCCCAAGCGGAACCGGAAACCACGCGATGACCACTACCTCCGCGTCCTGCTGGGCGGTGTTACCGGCCGCCGGCATTGGTGTCCGGATGGGCACGGAGCTGCCCAAGCAGTATTTGCAAGTCGCTGGTGCCACCCTGCTGGAACACAGCCTGCGCGCGCTGCTGGCAAGCGACCAGGTGAGCGGGGTGGTGGTAGTGCTGCACCCACAGGATGAGCGCGCTGCCGACATCGACCTGCTGCGTGATACCAGGGTGACATGCACCGTGGGAGGTGCCAGGCGCAGTGATTCGGTATTGTCCGGCCTGTTGGCACTGGGCGGCAGGGCCGATAGGAGTGACTGGGTGCTGGTGCACGATGCGGCGCGCCCCTGTCTGCAGCGACTCGATCTTGAGCGACTGATAAATACCGTGCGGGGCACCGGCGTGGGAGGCATTCTGGCAGAGGCAATCGTCGATACGGTAAAACTCGCTGATGCCAATGGACGGGTACAGCGCACCCTGGATCGCGATCTGCTGTGGCGCGCCCAGACTCCGCAGATGTTTCGACTGGCCGTATTGCAGCAGGCACTGGAGCAGGCGGAAGAACAGGGGCTGGCGATTACTGATGAAGCCTCGGCCATGGAGCTGGCCGGCCAATCGGTGCAATTGGTGCCGGGCTCTTCGCGCAACCTGAAAGTTACCGTACCGGCGGACCTGGCATTGGCTGGCTGGTATCTGGAGCACCCCGCAGATGAGAATACGCCATGAATTGTTCTGCCAGGAGTAACAGCTTATGCGTATAGGTCATGGCTACGATGTGCACCGCTTCTGCGAGGGCGATGGGATCGTGCTTGGCGGCGTTCCTATTCCCCACCATCGGGCACTACAGGCACACTCCGATGGGGATGTGTTGATTCACGCCCTGTGCGACGCCCTGCTGGGCGCGATCGGGCAGGGTGATATAGGCCGGCATTTTCCCGACACCGACGCGGCCAACGCTGATATCGACAGCAGGGTGTTATTGCGTCGGGTAGTGCAGCTGGTGCATGACTCCGGCTGGGTACTGGCCAACATGGATGCCACCATTATTGCCCAGGCCCCGAAAATGGCGCCGCACATAGCGGACATGTGCAGCAAGCTTGCCGGCGATTTGCAGGTTGGGGTCTCCCAGGTCAACGTCAAGGCGACAACCACCGAAACCCTGGGTTTTACCGGCAGGGAGGAGGGTATAGCAGCCCATGCGGTGGTGCTGCTGGAAGTCGCCACTGGATGACTGCGCCCTGGCCCCACGCCTGGGGAGCCCCGACTGGTAGCGCAGTTATTCGCAGCTGCCCGGAAGATTTCCAGGTGCGCGAAGAGCTCGGCTTCGAATTGTCCGGTGATGGGGAGCATGCGTTTCTCTACCTGCAGAAACGCGAACTCAATACCCCGGACCTGGTGCAACGGATATCCCGACTCAGCGGCGTGGCACCGCGCGATATAGGTATCAGTGGCCTCAAGGACAGGAATGCGCTCACCTGCCAGTGGCTCAGTGTCGGGCTCGCGGGTAAGGCGGAACCGGATTGGTCAGCGCTGGAATCCGATGGGGATGTGCGGGTACTGGAGGTGTCTCGCCACCGGCGCAAATTGCGCCGTGGTGTCCACCGGGGTAATCGCTTTACCCTGGTGTTGCGCGAGTTGCAGGGCGCGCGCGATGCACTGGAACAGCGCCTGGCAATGCTGGGCACCGCGGGAGTGCCCAATTACTTTGGCGAGCAGCGCTTCGGGCGCGGCGGGTCCACTCTGAGGCAGGCGCGGCAGTGGATGGAGCAAAATGGCCCCCGGGTGTCGCGCAATAAGCGTGGACTGTACCTGTCCGCCCTGCGGGCCCAGCTGTTTAACCAGCTGCTGTCCCAGAGGGTCAGCTGTGCTACCTGGAATATCGTGCTGGATGGCGACGTCTGTATGCTGCAGGGCACTCGCAGTCACTTTACCTGCGAACAGGTCGATGAGCAGATCACGGCGCGAGCGGCAGCCGGGGATTTACATCCGGCCCTGCCTCTGTGGGGGCGTGGTGAGTCCGCCGCCGGTGTGCAGCGGGCACGGCAGCAGGCTGAGTGTCTGGCTGAGCAGGTCGCGGAGTGTGAATTTTTGCAACAGGCGGGGCTGGATAGGGCCTGGCGAGCGGCGCGGGTGCTGGCAGATGACTTTTGCTGGCGCTTTTGTGATGATGGCAGTCTGCAACTGGACTTCGCCCTGGGTGCTGGCAGCTATGCCACTGCACTATTGGGAGAGCTTGTGCAATATAAAGAAAAGAGGGATACAGGGAGTGACAAGGGCAGTGAGCAGGGTTGATCTCAACGGCATTGGAATGACGTCGCAGCGTACCAGGGAGCGCCTGATACAGCGTCTGAGTGACCAGGGAATCAGCGATATGGCGGTGCTGGATGTCTTGCGCACCACGCCGCGCCACCTGTTCCTGGACGAGGCCATGGCGCACCGCGCCTACGAAGATGTGGCACTGCCCATCGGTTTTCAGCAGACCCTGTCCCAGCCCTACATAGTGGCGCGCATGACGGAACTTTTGCTGGCAGCGGGACCGCGCCAGCGGGTGCTGGAAGTCGGCACCGGCTCAGGCTACCAGACCGCCATCCTGGCGCAATTGGTTGACGAGGTTTACAGCGTGGAGCGCATCAAGCCCCTGCAACAGAAAGCGCGCCAGCGACTGCGTCAGCTGAAATTGCGCAATGTGCACATGAATCATGCTGATGGTGGCATGGGCTGGGAAGAGCGCGGTCCTTTCGATGGCATTATGTCCACTGCTGCGCCGGAACAGATTCCCGAGGAGTTGCTGCGGCAGTTGGCTATGGATGGCCGCCTGGTGATCCCGGTGGGGGGAGAGCGTCAGCATCTGCAGGTGGTGACCCGCACGGCCGAGGGCTATGAGACTGAGATTGTCGAGGCGGTGAATTTCGTTCCCCTGCGTCCCGGCACGGTGAAATAAGCAGATGAAAGCGGCTGGGGTATTTTTGCGCGGCATGTTGATGGGTGCCGCAGATATTGTGCCGGGTGTTTCCGGGGGTACGGTAGCTTTTATCACCGGAATCTACGACACCCTGCTGGGCAGTATTCGCGCGGTAGACCTGGAGTTTCTGGGTAAGCTGTTCAAACTGGATATCAGGGGTGCATGGGAGCATATCAACGGCGGCTTTCTGCTGGCGCTGTTGCTGGGTATTGCCACCAGCATCTTTTCCCTGGCCCGGCTTATATCCTGGGTGTTGCACAACCACCCCGTACCCCTATGGGCTTTTTTCTTTGGGCTTATCCTGGCGTCCGCCCTGGTGCTGTTGCGCCAGGTGCGGCAGTGGAATCCGGGGCGCGCCCTGAGCCTGTTGGTGGGCACCTCGCTGGCCCTGTTTATCGCCCTGTCTCCCGTGGTCTCCATGGAGGTCGGGCTCGCCGGTATTTTCCTGTCCGGCTTCCTGGCGATCTGCGCCATGATCCTGCCGGGCATATCCGGTAGTTTTATCCTGGTATTACTGGGCATGTATGGCACCGTGTTGGCGGCGGTGAAATCCCTGGATTTCATGTTCCTGGCGGTGTTGGCCGCAGGTGCGGGCGCCGGGCTACTGTGTTTTTCCCGGTTGCTCTACTGGCTGCTGCACCGATTTCACCAGGGCACTATGGCGCTGCTCACCGGGTTCCTGTTCGGATCCCTGGCCGTTGTCTGGCCCTGGAAACGGGTGTTGGATTGGGTTGAAGGCAGTCATGGGCAATTGAAGCCAGCGCAGCAGGTACCGGTATCGCCCACGGAGTTTTTCGTATTAACCGGCGAGGAACCAGCGGTGTTGTTATGCGTCGGATTGATGGTGGTAGGCTTTGTCGCCGTGTGGTGGATTGATTCCCGCTGGGGTGAACGGTAATCGGGTTTGCCTCCCCTGCGGACGAGGAATGTGTGTGCTCACAAGGTGGTTGACGGCCCTGGTATTGTGCAGCCTGCTCGCGTGCGGGGGTAATCCGCCTGCACCCATCGAAGACCGCTACAATCGCTCTCCTGTAGTATCCTCATCCGGCTATCAGGTGCAGCGCGGAGACACCCTGTACTCCATAGCGTTTCGCTACGGCATGGATTATCGCAAGGTGGCGGCCGCCAACAATATCCCAGCGCCCTATACCATTTACCCCGGCCAGGCCTTGACGCTGCGCGAAGCTGCCGTGCCTGCGCCGACCCCCGCACCGCCTCCCAGGCCCACCACTGCGACCAGATCCAAGCCTGTGGCGAAAGCGCCCGCGGCGGGAACCACCGTGGCGGTATCACGCGCGGTAACCAGTCCGCCGGTTGTCACGAAGTCGTCATCTGCAACTGCTAAAAAGGGTAATTCCAATACGGTGTATACCGGCAGCACGGTGAGCAGTTGGCGCTGGCCTGCCAGCGGTCGGGTGACTCGCGGCTATTCGTCCAGCGTGCACAAGGGTATTGATATAGCGGGCAAGCGCGGTGATCCGATTGTAGCCGTGGCGGCGGGGAAGGTGGTCTATTCGGGTACCGGCATCGTTGGTTTTGGCGAATTACTCATCGTCAAACACAATGAGGTTTACCTCAGCGCTTACGGCCACAATGACCGGCTGCTGGTCGCCGAGGGCGATACGGTGCGCGCCGGGCAGAAGATTGCCGAGAAGGGTAGCAGCGGTACTGATACGGTGAAACTGCATTTTGAAATTCGCAAGGAGGGCAAGCCGATTGACCCACTGAGGTTATTGCCCAGGCGTTGAAATTCAGGCAAAAATGGTGCGAACAGGCCCAGTACGGCGTTTAAAGACACAATAACGAGCTTATGAAAACTCCTTTCAGAAGTCTTGTAATGTGCGCCTGCATTGGGGTAACCTGATCGGCCCGGCGAGAAATACTCTCAGCACTATACTAGAACAAAAATGAGGTATAGCCATGGATGTGGATAGAACAGTCAGCGACGCGGATGGTAAGTCTGAGTCCAGTACTGCTAAAAACCGTGGCCCGGCAGCTCCACGTAAGAGAGCTTCCGCTGCAGTGCAAGACACTCATGGCAAATCGGCTAAAGTCGTCAAGGCCAATAAAGCACCTGCGCCTGAGAATCGTGACGCCGATGAAGATGAAGAAAACTTCGACCTGGCGCGGGCTAGAAATGCCGGCAAAATCGCAAAATCCCTGGACGCCACACAGCTGTACCTTAATGAGATCGGCTATTCGCCCCTGCTGAGCGCTGACGAGGAAAAGCATTACTCGCGCCTCGCACGCAGCGGTGATGATGCCGGTCGCCGGCGCATGATCGAGAGCAACCTGCGTCTGGTGGTTAAAATATCCCGACGCTATATCAATCGCGGCCTGACTCTGCTGGACCTCATAGAGGAGGGTAACCTGGGACTTATTCGCGCGGTGGAGAAATTTGATCCTGAGCGCGGATTTCGCTTCTCCACCTATGCCACCTGGTGGATTCGCCAGACCATAGAGCGGGCTATCATGAACCAGACCCGCACCATTCGCTTGCCGATACATGTCGTAAAGGAATTGAATGTCTACCTGCGCGCCGCGCGGGAGCTCACCCAGAAACTGGACCATGAGCCCTCCGCCGAGGAAATAGCGGATATGCTGGATAAGCCAGCGGCGGATGTGAAACGGTTGCTGAAGCTTAATGAGCGTGTGACTTCTATGGATACGCCGGTAGGTCCTGAGTCGGATAAGGCTGTCGTTGATACCATTGCGGATGCCCGCGTTTGCGACCCCTCCCAGCTGTTGCAGGATCGCGATATCAAGGACAGTATCGCCGACTGGTTGGAGGAACTCTCGGACAAACAGCGTGAAGTGGTATCCCGTCGCTTCGGTCTGCGCGGATACGAGAGCAGCACGCTGGAGGAAGTGGGACGTGAGATTGGCCTGACCCGGGAGCGTGTGCGACAGATTCAGGTCGAAGCCCTGAAGCGCCTGCGCAGTATCATGGAGACCCAGGGCCTGAGTGGCGAGTCGCTGTTCAGCTGAGACGCCGCCTTTCTGCCCCGCTGTATTATCTTGTAGCCAGTCCAGTCAGAACTACTCTTTGGATTTCCCGGCGCTGTTTAACAATCATCATGGCTAATCGTCACGGATTCTATTTTATATGAGCTATCAACAGGTAATGCTGCAGGCCTTTGGTGGGCCTGAGCAACTGCAACTGGAGACTGTGGCGGAACTGCCGCGGCCCGCTCCCGGTGAGGTGCGGGTGAAGGTCTTGAGCGCCGGCACCGGCTTTACCGACACCATTATTCGTCGGGGCCAGTATCCCGGGGTTAAGCAAAAGCCACCCTTTGTTCCGGGCTATGACTGGTTTGGCGTCGTCGACGCCCTGGGCGAGGGGGTGAATGATTTACGTGTGGGACAGTATGTGGCTGATATGCCGGTGATTGGCGGGTATACGCAGTATCTTTGCGTGGCCGCAGACCGGGTGGTGTCAGCCCCGGATGGCCTGGATCCCGCGGCGGCAGTGGCCATGATCCTGTCCTACACCACGGCTTACCAGATGCTCACCCGGCTGAAACAATTGCAGCCGGGAATGACCTGCCTGGTGCATGCTGCAGGTGGAGCGGTGGGCACCGCACTGCTGGAGTTGGGACAGTTACAGGGCCTGCGGATGTTCGGTACAGCCTCCCCGGGCAAGCACGCGCTGGTCCGGCGCTTTGGTGCCACTCCGATTGACTACCGCAGTGAGGACTTTGCAGAGCGTATCCAGCGGGAAACGAATGGCGAGGGACTGGATATTGTCTTCGATACCCTGGGCGGCGCCAGCTGGGCCCGTTCCTATGGCTGCCTGAAACGCGGTGGCCTGCTGGTGGGTTTTGGGGCGCTACAGATGACCACCGGCGAGGAAAAACTGCCCTCTCTGCTGTGGGGTTTTGCCCGTTTACTGGGCCTGTGGAAGTTGCGCCCGGATGGTCGTGGCTCGACTTTCTATAACATCCAGACCCGGCGGGAAAAGCTGCCCGATGAGTTCAGGGAGGATGTACAGGCGCTTTTCAGCCTCCTGGGCGAGGGTAAATTACACCCCGCCATCGCCGGTACCGCATCGCTGGCTGAAGCGGCGGATGTGCACCGGCGTATAGACAGGGCGGAAATAGCCGGTAAAGTCGTGTTGCTCTGTCAGCAATAAATACCGAACTCAACATGCCCCTTAGTCTTGCATGTATCCTGCTTACCCTCGGACTGTTGTCCGGTTGTGCGGGACCCCAACACCTGTTTAATGGCACCAACCTGGCGGGCTGGCAGCAGCAGGGAGACATCGACTGGTCTGTGACTGACCAGCTTATCGTGGCCAGTGGCGCCGGGGATGGCTTTCTGGTCAGCGATGCACAGTTCGGCAACTTTTACCTTCGAGTCGAGTTCTGGGTTGATGCCACCACCAACTCCGGCATTTATATCCGTTGTCAGGACCGCTCTCGTGTGCATCCGGATACCTGCTATGAACTGAATATCTGGGACGAGCATCCGCAGCAGGATGCGCGTACCGGTGCTATCGTATTCCGCTTTATGCCGCCGCTTGCCCAGGTAACAACTGTAGGGCGCTGGAATACCTACGAGGTGCTTGCACGGGATAGTTTTATCGAGGTCAAGGTTAATGGTGAAGTCACCGCGATTGTGAGAGATGCCGACCCCGCTCCGGGATTCATAGCCCTGCAGCATTTTGGTGAAGGTACGGTCAAGTTTCGCAGCGTTGAATGGCGCCCGGGTTGAAGCTTGTATAATTGTTCAGACAGTTGTGGAAAATAACTCGCGGCGCTCAAAATTAGCCTTCAAATTGAGTCTGGTCGCGTTAGACTATAGAGCTTGCGTTCGAAGGAGAGGTTAACAGTGGCGAAAATAACACTAATCGAACACGGCGGGCAGGATCACGTCATTGATGCCGAGACCGGCAAATCGCTGATGCAGAATGCGCTGGACAACCTGGTCCCGGGTATCGATGCGGATTGCGGTGGCGCCTGCGCCTGTGGCACCTGTCATTGTTTTGTTGGTGATGAATGGTTGGCCGCCACCGGAGAGGTCGATGCGATGGAGGAGGCCATGTTGGGTATGCGCCCCGACCGGGAGGCTAACTCCCGGCTTAGCTGCCAGATTCAGGTCAGCGATGCGATGGACGGCATGGTGGTGCGTCTGCCCGAATTCCAGATGTAAGCGCTAATGGCTGGCTGATTCGCCAGCCCGTTGTATTAAGCCGGCCCCGGCGCTCTGTGCAGCCTTAGCCCAGCCGTCAATAAATTTTCAGCTCAGCGGTCGCCGATTTACAGTTGGGTACGTTGACGGTGTAGCGGTAGATGGCACTGGGCACGTCCTTCCCCTTCACCCGGCAGCGCAGCTTGCCTTTCTTGTTGCTCTTGAAATTGCATTCGCTGCTGCCCTTCTGTACGAAGGGGTTTGCGCTACCCTGATCAAACGCAATGGAGAAAGCCTCCTTGTTTTTCATCTCCCAACTTATGTGCTTTTCCTGTCGGGTGCAGACACAGCCGGTCTCTTTTTGGCAGTTATCGCGTCCCTCGGCCTTTTTATTTTTGCAGTTGTCAGTGTCGCCCTTGAATACGGCCTTGACTTCGCATTGGCCGCCGCCCTCCGGTGTCACTACCTCCAGGCGCACTTTCTGTTCCACCGCTTCGGCTGTTGTCAGGGGACTGGCCAGTGCGGCTATCACCACCAGCGCCAGTTTTGCTGCCAGTCGGGGCATCTTGGATAGATTCATAATATACACTCCGGGGGAAGTTGGTTATGCGGGTGTGCTGAATTAGCGCTGTAACAGGGCCAACTTGTTGGGCTTGCCTTTCCATTCCTCGGCGTCGGGCATGGGGTCTTTCATCTCGGTGATGCAGGGCCACACCTCTGCCAGTTCGGCGTTGAGTTCCAGGAAGACCTGCTGGTCTTCGGGTAACTCGTCTTCGGAGAAAATCGCGTCTACCGGGCACTCGGGCTCACACAGCGCGCAGTCAATACATTCATCAGGATGAATGACCAGAAAGTTTGGTCCCTCGTAAAAGCAGTCCACCGGACAGACTTCCACACAGTCCGTGTGTTTGCAGTTGATGCAATCTTCGCCTACAACAAATGTCATTTCTGAAAAGCCTCTTGAGTGGTATGCCCCGACTAAGGGGCGGTAGTTTACCCGTATGACGCCGGAAATTAAATCCCCAATTTACTTCCACCAAGGGGGTCGCACCAAGGGGGTCAGGCCTATAATTGAGGGCTCCCGAGGGGGCCCTCAATTATAGGCCTGACCCCCTTGGTGCTCCATCGGCTATGCCCCCATCGACTTTAAGTCGTAGAGCAGCTGCAGCGCCTCTCTGGGACTGAGGTCGTCCACATCCAGCGCCTCCAGTGCGGTGACGGCCGGGTGCGGTTCCGGACGGCTGAACAGGTCATTTTGAGCCGGTTGCACAGCCGGTGACGGGGTGACGCCGTGCCCTTCGGCGGGCCGCTGTGCTTCCAGTTCGCGCAATTTTTCCTGCGCCGCCGCCAACACCGGACCGGGAATGCCCGCCAGTTTGGCTACCTGCAGGCCGAAACTGCGATTGGCGGGGCCTTCCTGTATATGGTGCAGGAATACCACGTGGTCCTGGTGCTCGGTAGCGTCCAGATGCACATTGGCCATGGTGGGGCAGGTTTCAGGCAGGCTGGTCAACTCGAAATAGTGGGTCGCGAACAGGGTGAAAGCCCTTACCGAGCGAGCCAGTTGCACTGCGGCGGCCCAGGCCAGGCTGAGACCGTCGAAAGTGCTGGTGCCGCGGCCCACCTCGTCCATCAGCACCAGGCTACGGGGGGTGGCGTTGTGCAGAATGTTGGCCGTCTCGGTCATTTCCACCATGAAGGTAGAGCGCCCGGAGGCCAGGTCATCCGAGGACCCGATACGGGTGAAAATACGATCCATGGGTGACAGCGTGGCCGCCGTTGCAGGCACGTAACTGCCGATGTGAGCCAGCAGGGCAATGACCGCATTCTGGCGCATGTAGGTGGACTTACCGCCCATATTGGGACCGGTAATCAGCAGCATACGGCGCTGGTCGTTGAGCAGCGTGTCGTTGGCGATAAAAGGCTCTTCCAGTACTTGCTCTACCACCAGGTGCCGGCCCTGGTTGATCTCCAGCATTGGCTCGCCGCAGAATCGCGGCTGGCACAGGCTGAGGCTGTCGGCGCGCTCAGCGAGATTGGCCAGTACATCGATTTCCGCTACCGCAGCGGCGGTATCCTGCAGTTGCGCCAGGTCTTCGTTGAGTCGCTCCAGCAGAGCGTCGTACAGGGCCTTTTCCCGGGCCAGGGCCCGGCTCTTACTGGACAGGGCCTTGTCTTCAAAGGTTTTCAGTTCGGGGGTTATAAAACGCTCGGCATTCTTCAGGGTCTGGCGGCGTACATACTCCACCGGTGCCGCATCCGACTGGGACCGGCTGATCTCTATGTAGTAGCCGTGCACCCGGTTATACCCCACCTTGAGGGTGCTGATCCCGGTGGCCTCGCGTTCGCGCTGCTCGATCTGCAGCAAGTAGTCACCGGCGTTGCTGCTAATCTGGCGCAATTCATCCAGTTCCGCGTCGTAGCCATCGGCGATAACACCGCCGTCGCGAATCACTACCGGCGGATTGTCGATGATGGCCCGTTGCAGCAGTTCGCACAGGGCCGGATAGTCCCCGGCCTGTTGGGATAGCTGCGCCAGGCGCTGCGCGTCGCAGTGCTGCAGTTCTGCACGCAGGCGCGGCAGGGCAAACAGGGAGCTGGACAGGCGGGTGAGATCCCGCGGGCGGGCAGAGCGCAGTGCTACCCGGGTCAGTATGCGCTCCATATCTCCTATGGGTTTCAGGGCTTCCCGGACGGTCTCGTAATAGTAGTTGTTGCACAGGGCGCGTATGGCCGCTTGCCGCGCCTCCAGAATGCCGATATCGGTCAGTGGCCGGTGCAGCCAGCGGCGCAACAGCCGGCTGCCCATGGCGGTAACGCCCTTGTCCATGACCGAGAACAGGGTGTTGCTGTCCCCGCCGCTCATATTGATGTCGATTTCCAGATTGCGCCGCGTGGCGGCATCCAGGATCACGCTCTCGGACCGGCACTCGTTGCCCATACTGCGCAGGTGGGGCAGGTTGCCGCGCTGGGTATCTTTTACGTACTGCAGCAGGCAGCCGGCCGCACCGATGGCCAGGGTCAGGTCGTCACAGCCAAAGCCCTTCAGGTCATGGGTCTGGAACTGGGTATTCAGTGCCCGACGGGCGCCCTCGTGGTCGAACTCCCACTCCGGTTGGCAGCGCGCGCCGCTGCGCCCGGTGACCGCGGTGTGCCCTATGGTTTCCTGGTAAAGGGTTTCCGCCGGATCCAGCCGTTGCAACTCGCCGGTCAAGGCCTCCTCCCCGGCTACTTCCAGCACCTGGAAGCGTCCGGTACTCAGGTCGAGGTAGGCTAGACCGAAGTTGTCTCCCTGTTGTGATACTGCCAGCAGCAGATTGTCGGCGCGCTCTTCCAGCAGCGCCTCATCCGACAGGGTGCCCGGGGTGATGACGCGCACTACCTTGCGATCCACCGGGCCCTTGCTGGTGGCCGGATCGCCTATCTGTTCGGCAATGGCCACGGAAACCCCGGCTTTCACCAGTCGCGCCAGGTATCCCTCTGCGGCGTGGTAGGGCACCCCACACATGGGGATGGGTTCCCCGGCGGATTTGCCGCGGGCGGTCAGCGTAATATCCAGCAGCTGGGCCGCCCGTTTGGCGTCGTCGTAAAACAGTTCATAGAAGTCACCCATGCGGTAAAAAACTAGGTCCCGGGGGTGGTCCGCCTTGATGCGCAGGTATTGCACCATCATCGGGGTGTGCTGCTGGTCTTTGACTTGGCTCACTGCTACTCGTGGTCTTTCGCGGATAGGGCTTGAAAGGCCAGATTGTACGCCAATGCCCGTTCCAGGTCTCGCCTCAGGCGCGGTGTTTTACAGTCGGATGGGGGACTGTAGCAGCTCAAATACCACATCGACGCCAAGTGCCAGTTCATTCAGGGTGCGCACCCGTTCCTTGCCTTGGGCACTGGCGCGAAACAGGTGTGGGGTCATCGAGAGCAATTGGTCGATGGAGGCCTGGTCGGGCAGTGATATGGTGTGGCGGTGGGCAAGCTGCGACAGTTGCCTGAACCCGGCTCGTACTGCTGCGGCAGCCTGGTTGGAATCGGTAAGACGCACGTCAGGGTAAATGATTTCCCGCAGCTCCAGCAGGTGCCTCGGGCCGGCATGGACCAGCACCAGGGTGCCCCCGGGCCTCAGCACGCGCAGAAATTCGGCGTATTCGGGAAATCCAAACAGGCTTAGCAGGACATCCACAGAGTGGTCTGCCAGGGGGATGTGACGGTTACTGGCTACCAGCCAGGTGGCCGGAAGGCGTTTTGTGGCGGCCTGTATGGCCCATTTGGATATATCGAAACCCAGTATGCTGGCCGGTGTCGTGCGCTCATGCCGCAGGGCAGAAGCCAGTTGCTGCAGGTAATAGCCCTCGCCACACCCAGCGTCGACGATGAAAGGCGCGTTCGCCCGCACATCCGCCTTGCATAGCGGCACTACCAGCTGTGCCAAGTCATCGGCGATGGCCTGGTAATGGCCCGCCTCGAGGAATGCCCGCCGCGCCGAGATCATGGTCTTATTGTCCCCGGGATCACGGGAGCGCTTGTCCGCGGCTCCCAGCAGGTTGACGTATCCCTGGCGGGCGATATCAAAGCTGTGGCCTGCGGCGCAGCGCAGGCAGGCGCCGTGTTGTTCAAAGGGTTGGCTGTCCAGGGGGCAGCGCAGGGCGGGGTGGGGCATGAATTTCATTTGCGGTTTCCGGGCACGAAGTTTCTGGGGCCTTGGCTTTGCCTTTCCTCAGGCTCTGGCGTGCCGGGGCAATGCCTATACTACACCTTGTGGGCGAGCGGGGTGGCGAGCAGCTGTAGCGCCGGGGTCACTGCATTTTTTTGCGAAAATACCATTGACGCGCCAATGCCCCGTTGGGAGTATGTCCAGCCAACTTCAGGAACCGATTATGAGTTTAAAGCCAGGTAAATACCGGCACTTCAAGGGTGGCGAATACGCGGTGTACGGTGTGGCAACCCACTCTGAAACCCGGGAGCCCATGGTGGTCTACAGGCCGCTGTATGGCGAGGGTGCACTTTGGGTGAGGCCGTTGGCCATGTTCCAGGAAACCGTGCAGCATGATAAGCGGACGGTGTCGCGCTTCGAATTTATCACCGCCATGGAGCTGCCGCCGTTCGATTAAATGTTATTTAACCCGGTAATTCCGACTTTTGACCTGTCGTTTCGCGGTAAATACCGCAATTGATTTCTATTATTTGAGCGATACCGCTATCCTTGGTGTCTTTTATAACAACCTTATTCAAGCGGGAGAAATGTGACCATGAAAACACGCGCAGCAGTCGCCTTTGAGGCTGGCAAACCACTGGAAATCGTCGAAGTTGACCTGGAGGGGCCGCGCCAGGGGGAAGTGCTGGTAGAGATCAAGGCCACCGGCGTCTGCCATACGGATGCCTTTACCCTGTCAGGAGATGATCCAGAAGGTGCTTTCCCCGCGATACTGGGCCACGAGGGCGCGGGTATTGTGGTGGAGGTGGCTCCCGGCGTGACCAGCCTCAAGCCCGGTGATCATGTGATACCCCTGTATACTCCCGAGTGTAGAGAGTGTGATTTCTGCCTGCATCCCAAGACCAACCTGTGCCAGTCCATTCGTGAGACCCAGGGCCGGGGCGTCATGCCCGACGGCAGCAGCCGCTTCTCGCTGGATGGCAAGCCCATCCTGCACTATATGGGTTGTTCCACTTTCTCCAATTACACGGTAATGCCGGAGATTGCACTGGCCAAGGTGCGCGAGGACGCGCCCTTCGACAAGATCTGCTATATCGGCTGCGGCGTGACCACCGGAATTGGCGCAGTGGCTTTCACCATGGGGGTCGAGGCTGGCTCCACCGTGGCGGTATTCGGGCTGGGCGGTATCGGTCTCAACGTGATTCAGGGCGCGCGGCTGGTTGGCGCCACGCGCATTATCGGTGTCGATCTCAACGCGGACAAAGTCCCCCTGGCAACGAAATTCGGGATGACCGATTTTGTGAACCCGTCTGAAGTGGACGATGTGGTAGGCCATCTGGTGGAGTTGACCGGCGGTGGCGTGGACTACAGTTTCGAGTGCATTGGCAATGTGAATGTGATGCGCCAGGCGCTGGAGTGCTGTCACAAGGGTTGGGGCGAGAGCTGTATCATCGGTGTGGCCGGCGCGGGACAGGAGATTGCCACCCGCCCGTTCCAGTTGGTCACGGGGCGCTCCTGGCGCGGCACCGCTTTCGGTGGTGCACGCGGGCGCACTGACGTGCCGAAGATCGTCGACTGGTATATGGATGGCAAGATCAATATCGACGACCTGATTACCCACACCATGCCGCTGGAGGATATCAACAAGGCCTTCGACCTGATGCACTCGGGTGAAAGTATTCGCTCCGTCGTACAGTATTGAGAGGGGTGAATTGATGGAGCGGATAGGCGCCAATACCTGCTTCGGCGGTCAGCAACTGCGTTACTCCCACGCGTCCGCCGTGCTGGGTTGTGATATGACCTTCTCGATTTTCCTGCCGCCCCAGGCCCGGCAGGGCAAGGTGCCGGTACTGTATTGGCTGTCTGGTTTGACCTGCACCGATGAGAACTTTGTGACCAAGGCCGGCGCGCAGCGCTACGCCGCGGAGTTGGGCATTGCGATCGTCACCCCGGATACCAGCCCGCGCGGAGAGGGTGTGCCGGATGACCCCGAACAGGCCTATGATTTCGGCCTGGGCGCGGGTTTCTATGTCAATGCCACGCAGGCCCCCTGGAGCGATCACTACCGCATGTACGACTACATCAGCTGTGAATTACCCGCATTGGTGGCGGCGGAGTTTCCGGTGGATGACTCGCGGGTGAGTATTTCGGGGCACTCCATGGGAGGGCACGGGGCGTTGACGATTGCACTGAAAAACCCGGGCCGCTTCAAGTCTGTTTCCGCCTTTGCACCCATTTGTTCGCCGCTGCACTGCCCCTGGGGCGAAAAAGCCCTGGGTAATTACCTGGGTGACGATCGTGAGGCGTGGGCGCAGTATGATACTTGCGCCCTGTTATCCCTGGCCTCAGAGCGCTTGCCGATACTGGTAGACCAGGGCGATGCCGACAATTTCCTGGAGGAGCAGCTGCAAACACCGCTGCTGGAGCAGGCCGCTCAAGAAGCGGATTACCCCATGACGATCCGCATGCAACCGGGTTACGACCACAGTTATTTTTTCATTGCGTCTTTTATAGGCGAGCATCTGGCCTTCCACGCCGCAAACCTGTAACCGGGCTGCGCTGGAAGACCTATACTGAAAAGCCAGGGTGCGACCGAGACCCTTAGCGAGGAATCCAGTGTCAACAGAGCAAGCCATGGCGCCACTGCTGGAGGTATACCGTAGCCAACCGGGTGGTCTGTTGCCCCTGTTGCATGCGGTGCAGCAGGCGCTGGGTTATATACCCCCAGAAGCGATCCCGGATATCGCCCGGGCAATGAACCTGTCGCGGGCGGAGGTGCACGGTGTTATCAGTTTCTACCATGATTTTCGCGCAGAGCCGGCGGGGCGTCACACCCTGCAAATCTGCAGAGCAGAGGCCTGCCAGGCGATGGGCTCGCGCGACCTGGAAAATCACGCGCGACGCAGTCTGGCCATCGACTTCGGTGAAACCACCGCTGATGGCGCCGTTACCCTGGAACCGGTGTACTGCTTGGGTAACTGCGCCTGCTCCCCCTCGGTGCGCATCGACGACTGCGTCTATGCCCGGGTAGACCCTGCCAGGCTGGATGCACTGCTGGCGGAATTGGGGGACTAGCCGCATGCGTATCTATGTTCCCAGTGATACCACCGCCGTTGCCCTGGGCGCTGATGCAGTGGCCGCCGCGGTGCAGGCAGAGGCGCAGCGACGTGGGCTCGAGCTCGTTCGCAATGGTTCGCGCGGCATGTTCGCCGTTGAACCCCTGGTGGAAGTGGAAGTGCAGGGGCTGCGCACCGCTTATGGTCCGGTCAGTGCTGGCGATGTGTCGGGTTTGCTCGATGCGCTGGAAAGCGGTGCCGATCAGCATGCGTTATTTCTGGGCCCGGTGGCGGACATTCCCTGGCTGGCCTCCCAGCAGCGCCTGACCTTCGCGCGAGCGGGGGAAGGTGACCCACTGTGCCTGGACACTTACCGTACCCTGGGTGGATTTGCCGGCCTGGAAACAGCGCTGCAAATGGCACCGGTGGCTGTTGTGGCCGCTGTGACTGACTCCGGTCTGCGCGGACGCGGCGGCGCCGCATTCCCGGCGGGTATCAAGTGGCAGACCGTGCTGGATACGCCGGCATCGCAGAAATACATCGTCTGCAACGCCGATGAGGGCGACTCCGGCACCTTCGCGGATCGCCTGTTGCTGGAGGCGGACCCCTACCAGTTGCTGGAAGGCATGGCGATAGCGGGTGTGGCGGTGGGCGCCACCCTGGGCTATATCTACCTGCGCTCGGAATACCCCCTGGCACTGCGCGTATTGCAGGATGCGATTTCACGGGCGACGGCGGCGGGCTACCTGGGTGATGACATTCGCGGTAGCGGCAGAAATTTTCATGTTGAGGTGCGCCTGGGCGCGGGGGCCTATATCTGCGGTGAGGAAACCGCGCTGCTGGAGAGCCTGGAAGGCCGGCGCGGCGTGGTGCGCGCGAAACCGCCGTTACCGGCGATAGAGGGATTGTTCGGCCTGCCGACGGTCGTCAACAACGTGCTGACCCTGGCGGCGGTTACCACGGTGCTGGCGCAGGGCGCGCCGTACTACCGGGACTTTGGCAGCGGTCGCTCCCGCGGCACCCTGACCCTGCAACTGGCAGGCAATGTACGTCAGGGCGGCCTGGTGGAAATTCCCTTTGGGGCCACCTTGCGCGAGGTTGTGGATGAATACGCTGGTGGAACGTTCAGCGGCAGACCCATGCGCGCCATCCAGGTAGGTGGCCCACTGGGTGCATACCTGCCCGAGGGGCAGTGGGATATCCCGCTGGACTATGAAGCCTTTGCCGCCGCGGGTGCTATGCTGGGTCACGGTGGTGTGGTGGTGTTCGATGATACGGTGGACATGAGCGCCCAGGCGCGCTTTGCCATGGCGTTCTGTGTCGAGGAATCCTGTGGCAAGTGCACGCCCTGTCGCATCGGTGCCATACGCGGCGTTGAAGTGATCGATAAAATCATCGCGCGGGAGGCACCGCAGGAGAACACCGCACTGTTACAGGATTTATGTGACACCATGGAGCAGGGCTCCCTGTGCGCCATGGGTGGGTTAACCCCCAATCCGGTGCGCAGCGCGTTAGAATATTTTCCGGAGGACTTTGTCTGATGCTGCAGTTTTACGAACCGGAAAAAGATTACGGTACGCCGGCGAGCACTGCCACGGAGCAGGTCACTGTTACGGTTGATGGCGTGCAGGTCACCGTGCCGGCCGGCACCTCGGTAATGCGCGCGGCCGCCGAGGCAGGGATCAAGGTGCCGAAGTTGTGCGCAACTGACAATCTCGATGCCTTCGGTTCCTGCCGCGTTTGCCTGGTGGAAATCGAGGGTATGAAAGGTTACCCGGCCTCCTGCACCACCCCGGTGTCCACCGGTATGCAAGTGCGCACCCAGAGCGAGCAGCTGGGCAAGCTGCGGCGCAACGTCATGGAGTTGTATATCTCCGATCATCCACTGGATTGCCTGACCTGTCCCACCAATGGCGACTGCGAATTGCAGGACACCGCCGGCGAACTGGGCTTGCGCGAGGTGCGCTACGGTTTTGATGGCGCCAATCACCTGGTGCAGGAGAAGGATACCTCCAATCCGTATTTCACCTTCGATCCCTCCAAGTGCATCGTCTGCTCACGCTGTGTGCGTGCCTGCGATGAAGTGCAGGGTACTTTCGCGCTGACCATACAGGGCAGGGGCTTCGCTTCCAGCGTGAGTGCGGGTCAGGCGCAGTCTTTCATGGATTCCGATTGCGTTTCCTGCGGCGCCTGCGTCAAGGCCTGCCCCACGGCAACCCTGGTGGAGAACAGCATTATCGACGCCGGTGTGCCAGAGCACTCGGTGGTCACGACCTGCGCCTACTGCGGTGTGGGCTGCGCCTTCCGGGCGGAGGTCAAGGGCAGCACCGTGGTGCGCATGACACCGCATAAAGAGGGCAAGGCCAACGAGGGGCACGCCTGCGTCAAGGGTCGCTTCGCCTTTGGCTACGCTACCCACAAAGACCGCATCACCCAGCCGATGATACGCGCGAGTATCGACGAACCCTGGCAAGTAGTGTCCTGGGAAGAGGCCATCGCCCATACGGCGCAACGCTTGCGCGCTATCCAGGAAAAACACGGGCGCAACAGTATTGGCGCTATCAGTTCCTCGCGCTGCACCAATGAGGAGGTCTACCTGGTGCAGAAACTGGTGCGTTCCGGTTTCGGCAATAACAATATCGATACCTGTGCGCGGGTGTGTCACTCCCCGACCGGTTACGGCCTGAAAACGACTCTTGGTGAATCGGCCGGCACCCAGACATTCGCTTCGGTGGCCAGTGCGGACGTGGTTGTTGTGATGGGCTCCAACCCGACCGAGGCCCACCCGGTATTCGGTTCGCGCCTGAAGAAACGACTGCGCCAGGGCGCGAAACTCATTGTCATCGACCCTCGCGGTATTGAACTGGTGGAGACACCCCATGTCAGCGCGGACTATCACCTGGCGGTTAACCCGGGTGCCAATGTGGCCATACTCAATGCCCTGGCCCATGTGGTGGTGAGCGAGGGCTTGCACGACGAGGCGTTTATTCGCGAGCGCTGTGAGGTGGATGGTTTTGACAACTGGATGAGCTTCATCAGTGATCCGCGTCATTCGCCCGAAAACTACGAGGCGGATACCGGGGTGTCCGCTGAGCTGGTGCGCGGTGCCGCGCGCCTGTATGCCACTGCCGGTAACGGTGCCATCTATTACGGGCTGGGCGTCACGGAACACAGCCAGGGTTCTACCGCGGTTATGGGCATTGCCAACCTCGCCATGCTCACGGGCAACCTGGGACGTGAGGGCGTGGGAGTCAATCCCATGCGCGGGCAGAACAATGTGCAGGGCTCCTGCGATATGGGTTCTTTTCCCCATGAACTGCCCGGCTATCGTCACCTGTCAGACGCAGCTACCCGGGAGCTGTTCGAAAGTGAGTGGAACGTGCAACTGGACCCGGAGCCCGGTATGCGCATCCCGAATATGTTCGACGCCGCGGTGGATGGCAATTTCAAAGGCCTCTACTGCCAGGGAGAGGATGTCGCCCAGTCCGATCCGAATACCCAGCATATTGAGGCGGCCTTGCAAGCACTGGAGTGCCTGGTGGTGCAGGATATATTCCTCAATGAAACGGCCAAGTTCGCCCACGTATTCCTCCCCGGCTGCTCTTTTTTGGAGAAGAACGGCACCTTCACCAACGCCGAGCGACGCATCTCGCCGGTACGCAAGGTGATGCCGTCGCTGAGCGGCAAGGAAGACTGGGAGGTCACCATGGATCTCGCCAACGCCATGGGCTGCCCTATGGATTATCAGCACCCGTCACAAATCATGGACGAAATCGCCCGCCTCACACCGACCTTTCACGGTGTCAGCTATGCCAGGCTTGATGCCCACGGCAGCCTGCAGTGGCCCTGCAACGATCAA
>JARFQU010000172.1 GCA_029287595.1 Halioglobus sp.
TGGTCAGCTTCATGGAATATGATCTAGGATTCTTTGATGAGGATGAAAGCCGCGTAGAGCCCGCGGCTAATCCTTTTGTGCCGAAGAAACTGTTACCTATGTCTTCGGTATAAAGTGCAACCCATGTGTCGAGTATGCACCGAGAATAAGTGGTAGCTACGGGTGGACTTGAACCACCGACCCCAGCATTATGAATGCTGTGCTCTAACCAGCTGAGCTACGTAGCCACATTCGGCAGGTGGGGCGCGGGCCCCGAGAAGGCGCGCATTTTCCTGAAATTGGCAGTGCAAGTCAAGTCCTCGCCATGCGCTGGCAAGTTGTTATCATTTGAGTTTCTAAGCCTGCCATGAAGTCCTCACGCGACACCGGTACGGGCGGTCGGCACTGCTGGATCCAGGGGCGTGACATATGTTTTATGGTTGGCGGGTTGTAGGCGGCATTTTCGTCTCCCAGCTGTTTGTGGTGGGCTTTTTCACTTATGCCGCCAGTATGCTGGTCGCGCCGGTGCGCGAGGAGTTTGGCGTCAACCTGGAGCAGGTGATGTACGGGCTGACCGCCGGCACCTTCTTCGGCCTGTTCCTCACACCCCTGGCCGGGGTCATGATTGATCGCTACCCGGTACGATGGTTGATGGCGGGCGGCGCGGTTTGCTTTACCGCCGGACTGTGGCTGTTGTCGCAAGCCCCTACCATCACTGCCTATGTCTGGATTTTTGGTTTCACCATGTCCATCTCCAATATCTTCGCCGGTGCCATGTGCGGGTCGGCGGTTATTGCGCGGTGGTTTACCGCGAGCCGGGGCAGGGCCCTGGGTGTTTCAGCCATCGGCGTTTCTGTTGGTGGCGTATTATTGCCCTGGCTGCTGAACCAGTGGATCCAGGACCATGGCTGGCGCGTGGCACTGGAATATATGGCCGCAGGCGGCTTGTTTTTTATGGTGCCGCTGGTGTTTCTCACCGTCAGGGGTAAGCCCGCGGATGTGGGGCTGGAGCCGGAGGCGGACGGCCTGGCGCCCGGGGTAATGCCCGAAGATGAGGCACTCACTCTACTGCAGGTACTGCGCAGCCGCGGTTACTGGCTGCTGGGTGTGAGCCTGGGCATCCTTTTTAGTGCTTACTCTTCCACCTTATCCAATATGACACCCTATATTCTCGATTTGGGGCACGGTGAATCCCAGGCCTCAACGATGATCATGACGATTGCGATATCGGGTTTCTTCGGTAAACTGCTGTTTGGTGTTGCAGCGGATAAACTGAGTCTCAAGCTCGGTTTGTGGATTACGCAATTTGCGCTGCTAACAGGCTTCCTGATACTTGCCGCGGAGCCGGCCTTTTCACTGATGCTGGTTGCGGCGGGTGTTATTGGTTTGTCGGCTGGCGGCATGCTGCCGATATGGGGCGCCATGATGGCGCGCATCTTCGGGCTGCTCAGTTATGGTCGGGCCATGGGCTTGATGGGGCCGCTGATCACCCTGTGTGTAATGCCTGGATACACCCTGGTGGGTCGCTTGTACGACATCAGTGGAAGTTATGTGCCCGCCCTGCTTTGCTTCAGTGTGGGCCTGGTAGTATCTGCACTGTTAGTATTGCCGCTGCAGTCGCGCGATGGCGGCAGGCTCTAAATTTTTCTTCGAGGAACTGCAAATGCTAAAGAATATTTTCCTTTCAGCCCTGCTGCTGTTTACCGTGGCGGGTTACTCCAGCGTGGCCAGTGCGGAGGTCTCCATGACGGTACTGGTGACTGGCGCCAATCGCGGAATCGGGCTGGAACTGGTCCGCCAGATGCGCGCCAGGGGCCACCAGGTGATCGGCACTGCCAGGAAGCCGGAACAGGCCATGGAGCTGAAGGAGACGGGAGCCAGGTTAGTGCAGCTGGATGTCACCGACAGCAACAGTATTCGCGCGATGGCGGAACAGCTAAAGGGGCAAAGGATTGACCTGTTGATCAATAATGCCGGCATGCTGGGCCACAATGCCCAGAGCTTTGCAGAAACGGATTTCGACCAGGTGATTGCGACCTTTGACGTGAACAGCCTGGGCCCCATGCGCGTTACCCAAGCCCTTTTGCCGAATATTCTGGCCGGCAGCGGCAAGACGGTTATCCAGATCAGCAGTACCATGGGTAGCATTGCCAATAATAGTGGCGGCTACTATGGCTACAGAGCGAGCAAGGCGGCATTGAACATGCTCAATAGCTCGCTGGCCCTGGAGCTGGCAGATAAGGGTATTACCTCCGTGGTCATTCACCCCGGCTGGGTGCAGACCCGTCTGGGCGGTGAAAACGCGGCGATTACCGTTGAAGACAGCGTGACGGGCATGATGCAGGTGATTGCCAAACTGGGCCCTGAAGATTCCGGGCGTTTCCTGGATTATCAGGGCGAAGAGTTGCCCTGGTAGGCAGTTCTGCTTGGGGCCTGGGCTATTTGGCTCCAGCTCGTGACAGCATCCGGCGAGGGAAGCAGGAATCGCTATAACCGCGCTCTTTGTCGGGTGTAAAAATCAGTCAAAACGACTAGAATCGCGCCGTCGAAGGCACGTGCGTTAGAGCGGCGCGAGCAATTTCCCTGTCCCATGTAACAACGAAGTAGTTTAATCATGTCTGTAGCAACTACCGAACAATGGCAGGCCAGGTTCGATCGCCTGCGCTCCAACAAAGCGTTTGAGCTCCTGGTCATTTCTATCATTATCATTTCGGCGCTGCTTATCGGTGTCAAAACCTATCCTCTGCCATCGGTAGCAGTGCGGGTCGTAGTGCTTCTGGATTGGGCAATAACCTTTTTCTTTCTTGCCGAAATCACCGTGCGTTTCCTGGGCGAGCCGAATAAGAAGCGCTTTTTCCTTAACGGATGGAATGTATTCGACACCCTTATCGTTGTGGTGAGCCTGATCCCGATTCAGGATTCCGACCTGGCGTTAATCGGCCGCCTGGTGCGTATTTTCAGGGTTTTGCGCATGGTTTCGATCATTCCCGAATTGCGAATCCTGTTGAACTCACTGTTGGCTGCGATGCCGCAATTGGGCTATGTGCTGTTGATGATGTTTATCATCTTCTATATCTATGCGGCCATTGGCAGCACGTTCTTCGCGACCATCAACCCGGAGCTGTGGGGGGATATCGCCATCAGCATGCTGACGCTGTTCCGGGTGATGACCTTTGAGGACTGGACCGATGTAATGTACGAAACCATGGTGGTCCATCCTTTCAGTTGGGTGTTCTACCTCAGTTTTATTTTCCTGTCGGCTTTCGCCTTCCTCAATATGATCATCGGGATCGTGGTCAATGTGCTCGAAGAAGAGCACCAGCAGCAGGCGAAAGAGAAAGCCAGGGCTGCCGGGGAGCCCACGCTGATTGAATTGCGCGAAGAGATTCGCGCGCTGGGGAGGTTGATCGAGGCGCGGGAAAAGGCCTAGTTAACAGGGCCTACACGTTAAAGCGGAAGTGGATGATGTCGCCGTCCTGAACCACGTAGTCCTTGCCCTCCAGGCGCCAGCGTCCCGCGTCCTTGGCACCCTGCTCGCCATTATGGGCGATGAAGTCGTCGTAGCTGATCACCTCGGCGCGGATAAAACCCTTCTGGAAATCTGTATGAATAACTCCGGCGGCCTCAGGCGCGGTGGCGCCGACCTTCACCGTCCAGGCGCGGACTTCCTTCTCCCCGGCGGTGAAGTAGGTTTGCAGGTTGAGTAGCTCGTAGCCCGCGCGAATAACGCGGTTCAGGCCGGGTTCTTCCATGCCAAGGTCAGCAAGGAATTCTGCGCGCTCATCGTCATCCAGTTCGATAATTTCGGACTCCAGTTTGTTGCATATGGCGACTGCCAGCGCATTTTCCTCTGCCGCTATGGCGGTCACCTCGTCCAGGTAGGGATTGTCCTCAAAGCCGTATTCATCCACATTGGCGATGTACATAGTGGGCTTGTTGGTCAATAAAAACAGCTGTTTAGCCAGGGCCGCTTCATTCTCATCCAGGTCCAGCGAGCGCACCGGGCGGACCTCGTTGAGATGGGGCAGCAGTTTGTCTTCCAGCAGCGCCTTCATGGCGATGGAATCCTTGTCGCCACCTTTGGCGGTGCGCATGACCTTCTGCAATTGTTTTTCACAGCTTTCCAGGTCTGCCAGGGCCAGTTCCGTGTTGATAATCTCTATATCGGCCCTGGGGTCGATCTGGTTGGCCACATGGATGACGTTATCGTCCTCGAAGCAGCGCACTACATGGGCAATGGCGTCGGTCTCACGGATATTGGCCAGGAACTGGTTGCCCAGGCCCTCGCCTTTGGATGCCCCGGCTACCAGGCCGGCGATGTCGACAAATTCCATGGTGGTGGCTATTTCGCGCTGGGGGTGCACGATCGCGGCAATATTGTTTTGCCGGGGGTCGGGCACCGGTACCACACCGGCGTTGGGCTCGATGGTGCAGAAGGGAAAATTCTCCGCGTCGATACCCGCCCTGGTCAGCGCGTTAAACAAGGTGGACTTGCCTACATTGGGCAGACCTACAATACCGCATTTAAAACCCATGGGAGATTCCTGTGGTCAGGGCAGCTCAGGCTGCGCTAAAACTGTGTAATTGCGTCATCGCCTTGGTGCTGTCCCCGTCCAGCAGCAGGGGCAGCGCCGCGATGGCTTCATCAATGCTCGCGTCAATGCGCGTGCGATCCACCTGCGACGGGGCACTCAGGACATAGCCGGTCACTTTTGAGGCGTGTCCGGGATGCCCGATGCCTATGCGCAGGCGATAAAAATCCTTGTTGTTTCCCAGGGAGGGCACGATGTCTCGCAGGCCATTGTGGCCGCCGTGTCCACCGCCGCGCTTGAAGCGCGCACTGCCAGCCGGGATATCCAGTTCATCGTGGGCAATGAGAATTTCGTCGCTGGCGATTTTAAAGAACTGGGCCATGGCCGCCACGGCTTTGCCGCTGCGGTTCATGAAGGTTGTGGGTATCAGCAGACGCAGGTCATGACCAGACAACGTTAGCCGTCCGGTCAGCCCAAAAAACTTGGATTCTGCCTGCAGTGTGCAGCCGCAATGTCGCGCCAACTGCTCCACGAAGTCGGCGCCCGCGTTGTGCCGGGTGCCCCGGTATTCACTACCGGGGTTACCCAGGCCAACAATCAGTTTGATAGCAGTCAATGCGGGTGCTCAGGACCAGCTAGGTCATGCAGCGAGGATTTTAGTCCTCGCTGTCGCCTTCGCCTTCGTCTTCGGCATCATCTGCAGCAGCGGCAGCATCTTCCGCTTCGTCTTCGCTAACGCCCTTGGGCGCAACAACGGAGGCGATCGCCAGGTCATGGTCTTCACCCAGCGCCAATGCAGTTGAAGTCACACCTTCGGGTAAAGTGATGTCTGACAAGTGTACGATCTGGCCGGTTTCGACCTCGAGCATATCCACTTCGATAAACTCGGGGATATCACCAGGCAAGCACTGTACCTCGATGTCGGTTTCCATATGCTGGATCATACCGCCCTGCACCTTGACGCCCGTGCAGGTATCTTCGTGGAGGAAGTGTATGGGTATGTGCACCTTCACCACGGTCTTGTCGTCTACGCGCAGGAAGTCAGCGTGCATGACGTTGTTCTTGGCCGGATGACGTTGCAGATCCTTGAGAATGGCTTGCTGCTTATCTTTACCGACATTGATGGTCAGAACATGCGAGTAGAAAGCTTCGTTCTCCAGTGCCTTTTCCAGATCCTTGCGGATCAGGGTCAGGGGCTGTGGATCCTTGTTGCCGCCGTAAATAATGGCGGGTATGTGGTCGGCGAGACGACGCAGGCGGCGGCTCGCACCTTTCCCCTTGTCGGCTCGTACTTCTGCAGTCAGTTCAAATTGGTCAGACATAGTCGTGACTCCTTTGATAAGTCATTACAGCACCTGCGACCAGTGCAGCAATGAGTTTAGGTAAACGCTATTCCCTATTGGAACAGCGCGCTGATTGATTCCTCATTGGCCACCCTGCGCATGGACTCGGCCAGCAGGTCGGCGGTGGTGAGTTGGCGAATCTTGTTAAGGGATCTCGCTTCCGCACTCAGGGGAATCGTATCGGTGACTACCAGTTCGTCGAGCTGGGAGTTCCGAATATTTTCCAGGGCGTTACCCGACAGCACCGCGTGGGTACAGTAGGCAACAACCTTGGCTGCGCCGCGCTCTTTCAGGGCGTCGGCTGCTTTACACAAGGTGCCCGCGGTATCGACCATGTCGTCTACCAGCAGGCAGGTGCGCGCCTCTACTTCACCTATCAGGTTCATCACCTGGGCCTCATTGGCCTGGGGGCGCCGCTTGTCGATGATAGCCAGGTCTGCCTCGTTCAATTGCTTGGCGATGGCCCTGGCCCTGACCACACCGCCAATATCCGGCGATACCACCATCAGGTTGTCGTAGTTGCAGGCCACAATATCGTCATTCAATATCGGTGAGCCGTAGACGTTATCCACCGGGCACTGGAAAAAGCCCTGGATCTGCTCTGCGTGCAGGTCCATGGTGAGCACACGGTCAACGCCAACGCTTACCATCATATTCGCCACCACTTTGGCGGTGATGGGTACCCGCGCGGAGCGCACCCGGCGGTCCTGCCTGGCGTAGCCAAAGTAGGGTACCACTGCGGTGATCCGGTCTGCCGAGGCGCGACGCAAAGCGTCGATCATTACCAGCAGTTCCATCAGGTTGTCGTTGGTCGGTGCGCAGGTAGATTGCAACACGAACACATCCTTGCCGCGCACGTTTTCATTCAGTTCTACGGCGACTTCGCCATCACTGAATTTGCCGACATCGGCCTTACCCAGGGATAAATACAACCGACTCGCCACTTTCTGGGCCAGTTCGCGGTTGGCATTGCCTGTGAAGACCATCATTTTTGCTGACATGGTCGCTTTGCCTTCTCTTCCCGTTCGGATTTTGTATTTTCCAAATACAGACAGTGCCATACATCAAAGATGCATGGCACTTTGCAGTAAAATGGCTGGGGTGGGAGGATTCGAACCTCCGAATGCCAGGATCAAAACCTGGTGCCTTGCCGCTTGGCGACACCCCAATCAAACTGTCGAGTCAGGTTAAAGCTGCGGTCACGGGCGACTTATTGACACCCCTGGCCACGATACCGGGCCATTCCGGGGGTAGTTGCGCCTGGGCAGCCCTGGCTTGTGCTTCGTATTCGAAACGGGCAAATACGCATGCGCCTGTCCCGGTTAACCTGGCCTCTCCGAAATTTTCTAATATTTTCAGAGCCTTATCGACCTCGGGGTAGAGGTTCCTGACAAGGACCTGACAATCATTTCGGGAATGCCCCTCGAAAAAGGCCGCCATTTTGATGGGAGAGGTGTTGCGTGTCAATTGCAAGTGGGAAAATATTTCTGCGGTGGAGACATGGCACTTCGGTGTCAGGATCAGGTACCAGCACTGCGGCAGCTCCACTGGAGTGAGAATTTCGCCGATTCCCTCGGCCCAGGCCGTCTGCGCGCCGACGAATACCGGCACGTCCGCACCCAATTGTGTAGCCAGTTGCTGTAGCTGTGTTGTCCCCAAACCCAGGTCCCACAGGCGGTTCAGCACCAGCAGGGTGGTCGCAGCATTGGAACTGCCACCGCCCAGGCCGCCGCCGGTTGGAATATGTTTGTCCAGGGTGATGTCTACCCCCAGGGAATCGCGCTGTAGCAGTCGTGCGGCGCGGATAATGAGATTGTCCTGCTCCGGAATGTCGAGATTCGGGCAGAGCAGGGCGATGCGCCCACTGGTATTGCTGGAAAAATGCAGTTTATCGCCCCAGTCCAGCAACTGAAACAGGGTTTGCAACTCGTGATAACCGTCCGCTCGCCGCCCGGTGATATGCAGGAACAGGTTGAGCTTTGCCGGGGACAGCACTGTCAGGGAACTGGTCATTCGGCCTGATGCGTCTGCCAGTCGTGCAGGATGATCTTTACCACGGTGCCGGTTCGCTGTATCTGCAGCCGCGTGGGTAGGGTCAGGCCCTGGAAGTCGTCGTACTCCAGGTAGTCTATTTGCCAGTCGTCCTGCTGTAGCGCGCGCAACAGGTCGCGTTCGGAATCCAGTTCCAAGGACTGTACCGGCAGCTGTGGTGAGGGTGCGCCCTTGAGCCAGTAGGGTAGTGCCTGCAAGGGCAGTTCCCAGCCGGTGTTGCGCAAAACAGCGTCCGGGGTGGAGACATCGAACTCGCGGCTCTGGTCTGCGCGCTGTACCTGCATGCGTTGTCCATCGCTGTGCGCCGTTACCGCGTTCATGCCCATGGGGCCACTGAGGCTGAGGTGGCTTTCGCCTGCCTGCTGTTGCCACTGCAGGGTCGCGGATTCGGCCTTATCGGCGGTGCGCAGCGCGAGTTTACCGCTGGCGGTCCAGTTTTCCAGCTTTTGCAGTTGCGCACGGTGCTGTTCCCAATCCAGCTCTACAGATACCCGTTTCGCCTGCCCGGCACAGGCGCTCAGCACCAGCGTGATGGCGAGCAGCAGTACCCGGGGCCAACTCATCTACGGTTGGGGTTCCGCAGTGGGCATCCCCGTATCCAGCGGTGCTACGCCCAGGCGTTCCAGGGTGGCCTGTAATACCTTGTGTTCGGGATCCCTGAGCAGGGCCCCGCGCCACACGTTGGTGGCGGCCTCGGTATTGCCGCTTACCCAGAGTACTTCGCCCAGGTGTGCGGCCACCTCCGGGTCGGGGTACTCCGCATAGGCCCTGTTCAGGTATTCCAGCGCTTTGTCGTACTGGCCCTGGCGGTAAAGAACCCAGCCCATACTGTCGAGAATAGCCGGCTCGTCCGGTTGCAGTGCCAGTGCCCGGGAGACCAGCTCATAGGCCTCAGTGTAGCGCTCGGTGCGATTGGCCAGGGTATAACCCAGGGCGTTGAGCGCGGTGGCGTTGTCCGGATCATTGTTGATGATGGCGCGTAAATCCCGCTCCATCAGTGCCAGGTCACCAAGCTGTTCCGCGGCCATGGAGCGGGCGTAGAGCAGGGTAGTGGAGTCCGGGAACTGCCTGACCCCTTGATTAAGTACTTGCAGAGCGCTGGGGACCTCATCGGCCTGGGTCAGCAAGTCTGCTTCCAGGCTGAAAATCTGTTCAGCGCGGTCCGGGTAAGCCTTGCGCTGCTCCAGAAACAGCGCCTGTGCCTGTGCCTGTTCGCCATTGCCAATGAGGATTTGCCCGATACGCAAATTGGCGCTGAGGAATTCCGCCTGCCCTTCCACCTGCAGGTAGTGTGAGATCGCCTGCTGCGGGTCGTCCTGGTCTTCCGCGATCCTGCCCAGGTAGAAATGGGCTTCATCGACCCGCTGTTGCAGTGCCAGCATCTGCTTCAGGTAGGCTTTGGCCGCCACGTCATCACCTGTCTCGCGGTTGATCAGCGCCAGGGACAGCAACAGGTCGCCGTCCCTGGGGGATTGCGCCGACAGGATTTCAAACTGTTTGCGGGCGGCCGGCATATCCGATGCTGTCAGCAGCCTGGCGTATTGCAGTCGCAACTCCTGATCCTTGGGCTTGTCCGCAACGGCCTGCTCGAGTCGGGCAAAGGGCTTTTTGTCGCCGGTGGCCATAAGCACCCGCGCTTCCAGCAGGATGGCCTGGGGCTGGTAGGGCTCTATCTTGAACAGGGCATCGAGTTTCTTCAGCGCCTGGGGAAACTGTTCGAACTCGGCGTGCAGCAGGGCCTGGGTCATGAGCAATTGGGTGTTATCCGGCCATTCCCGGGCCAGTGCATTGATGCCCTCCACCAATTCCGTCTGTTGCTGGGCGTCCAGCTGTTCAAAGCCGTTGAGCAGGGTTGGAAACCTGGCCGGACTGCCCAGGCGCTGCACTGCTGCCAGGTGAGGTAATGCCTCCAGTGAGCGTCCCTGGCGCAATAACAGGTTGGCCAGGGTGTTTTGTGCTTCGGCATTATCCGGTTCCAGTTCTACCCACAGCTGCGCCGCTTCCATGGCCTCGCGCTCTCTGCGCATGAACTGGGTCAGGTGGGTGGTGTGTGCACTGACACCCGCATCGCGCAAAATCTGCGCCTGTGTGAGGTAGTTTTCCAGGGCGACGTCATAGTCCCGGCGCCGCAAAGCGAATTCCGCGACCAACAGTGGGTATACGCTGTCATCGGGGAACGGGCGCTCGACGGGCTCCGGTGGCTCTGGTTGGCCCTCGGTTTCAGGGGCGACAGCAACCGGATCCGGCACTGTGGCGGTTCCGGCGCAGGCGCTGAGCAGCGCCACGGCAAGAGCAAGAATAAACAGGCGGGACATATACGGCGAATTAATCCGGCGAAAGACAGGCCTTATGATGACACAGACCGTCGTCGAAACCCATACAGTGGCTTTGCACCGTTTCGCGGTCGTGCCCCGGATGGGGACTAATGACTCTGTCATTTGCGCCGTAACTTGTTAAAATCAGTAAAATTTTTCCTGGCTGTGCTAAGGTGCGCCGGCCCCGGGGGTGGCGTTATGTCCCCGGTTTGACCAACTACGAAGCAGATACGGACCTACATGAACCTGATTGCCCTGGGAATCAATCACAACTCCGCCGCCGTCGAAGTGCGCGAGCGGGTTGCCTTCGCCCCGGAGCAGGCTGGTGAGGCGCTGGAAGATGCCTGCGAAGCGGTAGGGATTGATGAAGTGGTGATCCTGTCGACCTGCAATCGCACCGAGTTATACGCGATCGTCCCCGAGGGTCTCTCGCTGGCGGACAAAGCGGTGCAGCTAATTGACTGGATGGCTAACTACCACCACCTGTCTGCGCAGGAACTGCGTCACAGCGCTTATCACTTCGAGGCCGAGCGGGCGCTACACCATGTGGTGCAGGTGGCCAGCGGCCTGGATTCCATGGTACTGGGCGAGCCGCAGATATTCGGGCAGCTGAAATCCGCCTTCGCCGTAGCGACCGACGCCGGTACCGTGGGCACGGAGTTGGGGCGCCTGTTTCCGCGCATATTTTCTATCGCCAAGCGCGTGCGAACCGACACCGCGATCGGGGAGAATCCCGTTTCAGTGGCTTACGCGGCAGTCGATCTGGCGAGCCATATTTTTACCGATCTGAGCAAAAGCAATGCGCTGCTGGTGGGTGCGGGTGAGACTATTGAACTGGTCGCGCGGCACCTGATTGAGGCGGGCGTCAGCCGTATTGTGATCGCCAACCGCACTCTGGGCCGCGCTCGTGAACTGGCGCAGAAATTTTCCGCAGAGGCAGTACTACTCTCGGAGATACCGGAGCAATTGCTGGACGCGGATATTATCATTACCTCCACCGCCAGCCAGCTGCCGATACTGGGCAAGGGTGCGGTGGAGCAGGCGCTGAAAATTCGTAAGCATCGCCCGTTCCTGATGGTGGATATCGCCGTCCCCCGAGATATCGAAGCCCAGGTGGGCGATCTGCGCGACGTTTACCTGTATAGCGTTGACGACCTGCGCGAGATAGTCGATCAAAACCTTCGCAGCCGACGCGATGAGGCGAGCAAGGCTGATGAGATCATCGCGGAGGGCGTGCTGCGCTTCCTCGAGGAGCGTCGCAGCCTGGCAGCGGTAGACGTGGTGAAGGAGTATCGGCAAATGGCAGAACAGCTGCGCGAACAGGAACTGCAGCGCGCCCTGCGCGGTCTGTCGCGTGGAGACGATCCCGGCCAGGCGCTGGCGCAATTGGCGCGCGGCCTGACAAACAAGTTGATTCATGCGCCCACTGCGGGCCTGAAGCAGGCCAGCATAGACGGTCGCCAGGACCTGCTGGAAAATGCCCGTAAACTGTTGGGTGTGGAAAAGGCAGAGCCCGCCGCAGCCCAGTCCGCCAGCGACGAGTCTGCCAGCGATGAGTCCACCGAATTTGACCTGGCGCCACCCGCGCCGACAACCGATACCCGCACCCTGCAATGAAAGCCTCCCTGCTGACCAAACTGGAAACCCTGTGCGACCGGCATGAGGAAGTATCGGCGCTGCTGGGCGATGCCGAGACTATCTCCGATCAGGACAAATTTCGCGGTTTGTCCCGGGAGTTTTCGGAACTCGAAGCCGTGGTGCAATGCTATAACAGTTACAGCCAGGTAAAAGAGGACATCGAGGAAGCCCGGCAAATGTTGGACGATGCCGATCCGGACTTGCGGGAAATGGCGCGGGAAGAACTGGATGCCAGCGAAGGGCGGCTGGATGAGCTGGAGACTGAACTGCAGGCCCTGTTGCTACCCCGCGACCCGCGAGATTCAAACAATGTGTTCCTGGAAATTCGCGCCGGCACCGGTGGCGACGAGGCCGCTATTTTTTCCGGCGACCTGTTTCGCATGTATTCGCGCTACGCCGAAAACCGGGGCTGGAAGGTGGAAGTGCTGTCAGAGCGCCCCGGTGAGCACGGTGGTTACAAAGAGATCATCACCCGGGTCGAGGGGCGCGATGTGTATGCGCACCTGAAATTTGAGTCTGGCGCGCACCGTGTGCAACGTGTGCCGGAGACGGAGTCCCAGGGGCGTATTCACACCTCGGCCTGCACTGTGGCTATCATGCCAGAGCCCGAGGCCGTGGACGAGGTGGAAATCAACAAGGCGGACCTGCGTGTAGACACCTACCGCGCCTCCGGGGCCGGTGGCCAGCACGTGAACAAAACAGATTCAGCGGTGCGCCTGACCCACCTGCCCAGTGGTATCGTGGTGGAGTGCCAGGACGAGCGCTCGCAGCACAAGAACCGCGCCCGGGCCATGTCCCTGCTGCAGGCCAAGCTGATGACCAGCGCCCAGGATAAACAGGCCGAGGAGCAGGCGGAGCAGCGGCGTAACCTGGTGGGCACGGGCGACCGCTCCGACCGTATACGCACCTACAACTTTCCCCAGGGGCGGCTCACCGACCACCGTATCAACCTGACGCTGTACAAGCTGGCCGAGGTGATGGAGGGTGACCTGGACGCGGTCATTGGCCCCCTGCGCCAGGAGTACCAGGCAGACCAGTTGGCGGCCCTGGCTGATAATTGATGGCCAGTGTGCGCCAACTCCTGGAGGGCGCACGGCGTCTGCCGGGAGACAGTGCCCGGCGCGATGCGGAGATACTGCTGTGCCATTGCCTGGCTAAACCCCGCAGCTGGCTTTATACCTGGCCCGAGGCAGAGGTCGAGGCTCCCCAGGCCCGGCGTTACGCATCCTTGCTGGAACAGCGAGAGCAGGGCGTGCCGGTGGCCTATCTCACGGGTCAGCGCGACTTCTGGTCCCTGCAACTGGCCGTCAACAAACACACCCTGATCCCGCGCCCGGAAACCGAAACACTGGTGGAATGGGCTCTGGAACTGCCCTTGCCCGCTGCTGCCGAGGTCGTGGATTTGGGCACAGGTTCCGGCGCGATCGCCCTGGCGCTGGCCAGTGAGCGCTGCGCTTGGCTAGTGAGTGCGCTGGAGCGCAGTGCGGATGCCCTGGCGGTGGCGCAGGCCAACGCGACTAACCTGGGCCTGGGGCGGGTCCACTTCCAGCAATCTGACTGGTATGAAGCCCTGGGGGGGCGTCGCTTTCACCTGCTGCTCAGTAATCCTCCCTATGTCGAGGAACAGGACGCTCACTTGCAGCGCGGAGACTTGCGCTTTGAACCCCGTGACGCACTGGTCGCCGGGCAGGACGGCCTGGCGGATCTGGAAGCGCTGGTGAGTGGCGCGCCCCGTCACCTGCTGGACGGCGGTTGGCTGCTGTTGGAGCACGGTTATACCCAGGGTGCTGCAGTGAGGAATTTTTTCCAGCGGGCGGGTTTTCGCGATGTCGCCACGCGGCGGGATATAGCCGGGCAGGAACGTATCAGTGGAGGCTGCTGGCATGCTCAGTGACGAGCAATTACTGCGCTATAACCGGCAGATACTGTTGCATGAATTTGATGTGGCAGGGCAGGAGCGCCTGCAGCAGTCCTCGGTACTGATTGTTGGCCTGGGCGGGCTGGGCTGTCCCGCGGCACTGTACCTCGCGGCGGCGGGTGTGGGGCGGCTGGTGCTGGCCGATGGCGACGACGTGGAATTGAGTAACCTGCAGCGGCAGATCGCCCATGGCCAGAGTGATATCGGCAGCAACAAGGCGGCCTCCGCAGCGGTATCGATTGCCGCACTCAATCCGCAAGTGAGCGTGGAGGTGAAGCCGCGTCGGCTGGAACCGGCGGAATTGCCCGTGCTGCTTGCGGGGATCGACCTGGTCCTGGATGCTACCGACAATTATCCCGCGCGCTATGCGCTTAATCGGGCCTGTATTGCCGCTGCCATACCACTGGTGTCCGCTGCGGCCGTGCGCAGTGAAGGGCAGCTCGCGTTGTTTGATCCGGTGCGCGGGGGAGGCTGTTACCGCTGTCTTTATCCCGTCGAAGGTAGTACCACGGCGCTGAGCTGCAGCGACAGCGGGGTGCTGGCGCCAGTGGTAGGGGTGTTGGGCTCGCTGCAGGCGATGGAAGCACTCAAAGTGCTCAGTGGCTTTGGCGAACCGTTGCGCGGCCAACTGCTGTTACTCGATCTGCGGTGTATGGAAATCCGGCGCCTGGACTTGCCCGCCAGAGCGGATTGTGTTGATTGCGGGCATTTGTCGCGCGCTTGATTGGCGCTATAAATTGCCGGCCAATTCATCTTCCCGGTGTGCCAGTGATGGCAGCGGTCGGCGCAGCACATGGTACAGGCGCCAGCCCACCAGCAGCGTGCTGATGGCGATACCTGCAATCATCCCTTTCCAGAAACCCATGGTACCGTCCAGTGCGGACTCCGAGCTGGCAATCCCCAGCCAATAGCCCAGCGGCAGGGCCACCAGCCAGTAGGCAATACAGGACACTATGAAGGGGAAGCGTGTGTCCTTGAAAGCCCTGAGGCAGAAGGAACCAGCGACCTGTAATGTGTCCACGATAATGAACAGGCCCACCATCTGCAGCAGGGTGACCGCCATGCTGTGAATATCCTCGCTGTCGGTATAGGCACTGACGATGAGCGCGGGTGCCGCCATCACCAGGATGATGGAGCTTATGCCCACCAGGAAGGTAAAGGTCGTGCCGCAGGTAATGGCCAGGTTGACCTGTGCCTGATCCCCACTGCCGATGGCATGGCCTATACGAGTGGCCATGGCCGAACCAATACTGATCAATGGCATGTACACCACGTCCCACACGTTGAAAGCGATCTGGTGTGACGCCATGGCGGTATTGCCCAGGGTCGCGATAAACAAGGCGATAACTGAAAAAACCGCAATTTCCAGGAAGAAAGTCAGACCCATGGGCAGGCCAAGGCGCCCTATCTCGCGAATGGCGGCGAAGTTGGGTGGCACCAGTCGCAGGGGTGGCAGGTAGGGTTTCAGGCGATCCGCCTGGGTCATGTAAAAGCTGATCAGCACCGGGCCCAGCCACATGGAGATGGCAGTAGCCCAGCCGCAGCCCGCGGCACCCAGTTCCGGAAAACCCCATTTGCCGTAGATGAAGGCGTAATTCAGGGGGATATTGGCGAGGAAACCCAATACGCTGGCGATGGCAAAGGGACGCATGATGCCAATGCCCTGGGTATGGCAGCGCAGCGCCTGGAAGATCGCTGCGGCGGGCAAACCAAAGGCGGTAGCCCGAAGGTAGGCCAGCGTTTTAGCGTGGGTCGGCTCGTCCAGTTCCAGCAGGTTAAGCAGCGGCTCAGAGAAGAAACACAGAGGGCCTGCGATCAGTCCCAGCGCGAGTGCCAGCCACAGCGCCTGGGGTAGGGAATCGCGTATGGCCTGAACCCTGCCGGCACCATAGTCCTGGGCGATGATCACGGTTGCACCGAGCATGGTGCCGATAAACAGCAGGTACAGCGGTAGCCATATGTTGTAACCAATGGCGATCGCCGCCAGGTCCATGGCGCTGTAATGTCCGGCCATAATGGTATCGACCACGCCGGTTCCCATCTGTGCCAGCTGCGCGATGATCATCGGTGCGGCAATCGCAAGAAGAGCCCTGCTCTCTTTGCGGAAAGCCCCGGCCGTGACTAACTGCATGGCAGGTCCGGGCCGGTAGTTTGCAAATATTGTGGCGTCAATTGAAACCTTTTTGCGAGAACCGTTGTCACAAAGCAAAGTTAAACTAAAGGGAAAACGGCAGATGAGCGTATTGGCAGGGTGGTACTACAGTATACACAACATGATTTTTCCCCGCCTGCAATACCTGGACGGTTTAGCTCCCCTGGCGCTGCGTCTTTACCTGGTGCCGGTATTCTGGATGGCAGGTACGCAGAAAATCGCGGGTATGCAGAGCACCATTGAGTGGTTCGGTAACCCGGATTGGGGCCTGGGTCTGCCTTTCCCCGAGGTGCTGGCCTACCTGGCCGCTTACACCGAGGCCATAGGCGCGCTGCTACTGCTGCTGGGTCTCGCCACCCGTTGGATATCGATACCACTAATGGTCACCATGCTGGTGGCGATTTTTGCAGTGCATTGGGACCAGGGGTGGGCGGCCATTGCGGATTCCGGTGCCCAGGAAGTGGCGGTACGGCTGGGTGCGGCCAAGGAAATACTGCGCGAGCACGGCAATTACACATGGCTTACCGAGAAGGGCAATTTTGTCATTCTCAACAATGGTATCGAGTTCGCCGTGACCTACCTGGTCATGTTGCTCGCCCTCCTGTTTACCGGCGGTGGGCGCTTCACCAGCGTGGATTATTATCTCGGTCGCCTGTTTCCCAACAAAAACTAGTCGCGTATACCCTGCCGGGTGCCCGATGACTGTGCCGGCAGCGCTGCACGGCGCACTACGGGGCGGTGATAAGTGGTAAACCTTTTTTGCTCCGGAAATGGTAGACTACCGCGCTTTTTACGCAGTCACAGGGTATCAATCGTTGATTAAGAACATAGTTGGGCGCATGGCGGGCAAGGCAAGTGGGTCGCAGGAACAAAACCCCGCCACCTCCGGGCATGGCCAGCCGCCGCGCAGCGAGCCTTCACACAAGGCCGCTGCCGAGAGTAAACAGGGTGAAGATAGCAAGTCTGGTGCACGGGGCAAGGGCAACAAGCGACGTCGTCGCGGCGCCAAGCCTCAGGAGGCTGAGCAAGCGTGGTCGCTGGACCAGTTCCAGGTCGAGCCCAAGGAGGGCGAGACACGTTTTCATGACCTGGGCCTGCGCGATGAACTGATGCGCGGCATTGCCGACCTGGGGTTCAAATACTGTTCCCCCATCCAGGCCGCGATATTGCCACATACACTGCAGGGTCACGATGCCATTGGCAAAGCCCAGACCGGTACCGGCAAGACCGCCGCATTTCTCATCACCATGTTTAACGACATGCTGTGCAATCCGATTGAGGGAGAACGGTTCGTGGGCGAACCCCGGGCCCTGGTGATCGCGCCGACCCGGGAACTGGTTATGCAGATCGCCGCGGATGCAGAGGAGTTAGCCAGGTTCTGCGGATTGAAAGTCGTTACCCTGATTGGCGGCATGGATTACCAGAAGCAGCTGAATCGCCTGGGCAATGATGTGGTCGACCTGGTGGTTGCCACACCCGGGCGCCTGCTGGATTTCATGGGGCGTCGCGACCTGTACCTGGACCATATAGAAATACTGGTACTGGACGAGGGCGATCGTATGCTCGATATGGGCTTTATACCCCAGGTGAAACGCATAGTGCGTGCGACACCGCGCAAGGAAGATCGCCAGACCTTATTGTTCTCCGCCACGTTTACCCAGGACATCATCAACCTGTCGCAGCAGTGGACCTACGAGCCGGTGAAAGTGGAGATAGAACCCGAGAGCGTCGCCACCGACTCCGTGGACCAGAAGATCTACCTGGTCAGCAGCCAGCAACGCTATCGGGTGTTAAACAACCTGCTGCGCGGTGAAGACTGCACCAGCGTGATTGTGTTTGCCAACCGGCGCGACCAGGTGCGCCGCCTGCATGAACGTCTGCGCAAATCAGGCGTTGCCGCCGGCATCCTGTCGGGCGAGATTCCACAGGCCAAGCGCACCCGCACCCTGGAACAGTTCAAACAGGGGGATATCAAGGTTCTGGTAGCTACCGATGTGGCCGGTCGTGGTATCCATGTCGACGGCGTCAGTCACGTGGTCAACTACAACCTGCCGGAGGATCCGGAGGACTACGTGCACCGTATTGGCCGCACCGGCCGCGCCGGCGCTACCGGTACTTCCATCAGTTTTGCCAGCGAGGACGATGCTTTCCTGTTGCCCGATCTGGAAACTCTGCTGGGCAACAAACTGGAATGCACCCACCCGCCCAAGGAGTTACTGGCTTAACTCCTCGCACCACAGCAGCGTGGCGCCCACCACAGCGGCGGGCACCACGAAGAAATTAACCACGGGTATCCCCGCGCACAGTGCCACCAGGCCGCCAAAGCCCATGCTGCTCAGGCGTCGCCGGCGCACTGCCTCCTTGACATCGGCAAAGCTCAGCTGGTGGTTGTCCATGGGATAGTCCACGAACTGAATGCTCATCATCCATGCGCCCAGCAAAAACCACAATACCGGCGCTATTGCGTTCAGGCCGGGGATGAACGACAGGATCAGTACGAAAGCCGCCATCGGAACGTAATAAAGCAGCTTGGAGATTTCGCGGACGATGCCCCGCGGCAGCGCCATCAGCGCCGCTCCCAGGCCCTCCAGGGCGTCCACTGGCTTGCCGGTTACCAGTTCTTCCGCTTTTTCCGCCAGCAGGGCATTGAACGGCGAGGCAATGACCAGTGCCACACTGGTGAACAGATAACCGCTGATCAGGCTCACCGTGAGCACGATCAGCGGCCAGATAATCCAGGTTATGAAGCCCAGCCACTCGGGGATATAGGACATCCAGCTGTCCATCAGTTCGCTGAGGTAGCTGAACCCCATGCCAATCAATGTGCCAAATATCAGGATGTTGATCAGCAGCGGCACAATGACGAACAGGCGCAGTGAAGGGTGGATCAGCATACCTGCGCCACGTTTCAGATAGCTGGCGCCATGGGCGATATTACCTTGCACGAGATTCTCCTTGTCGGGCGGCGCAGGCGGGACAAACACAGACCCGGTTTTTGGCCTCATCGGGGATAGCAGCCAACACCTCCTGGCTGATGCTCACGCCCCGGCACCAGCAGGCCTCAACGTCAACTCCCGAGGCCGCTGCGCAGCGGTTATTGGCCCCGCACAAGGGGCAGGTCTGTTCCCAGCTTTCCACTTTTGTCATTTGCCAGTCAACTCTGCCTGGGTCAGGCGCTATAATAGCGGACTGAAGGCGGGGTGTAAGTATGAGCGAAGACAAAGACGATCTGTTCCTGGCGGAAATGTCCGGCGTGGTGCCTCTCAAGCGAGAGCCCCGTGTCATACCCCCCGGCAAGGTCCGCGATGGCCGTGACTCCTCCCTTGACCAGCGCCGGCAGGCAGCGGTGCAGGGCGAACAGCGGGATCGCAATATCCTCAAGGAAGATGGCATACAGCCCCTGGATCCCTGGTTCGTGCTGGAATTCAAGCGCCCTGGCGTACAGAACGGCGTATTCCGTAAGCTCAAGCAGGGTCGCTATGAGGCCGAAGCCAGACTGGACCTGCACCGCATGACCGCCGCGGTGGCCCGCAAGGAGCTATTCGAGTTTATTGAGGAATGCCACCAGTTGGGCCTGCGCAGTGTGCAGATAGTCCACGGCAAGGGCCAGAATGGGGCGGAGCGCGAAAGCAGCTCGATTCTCAAGGGCTGCACCAATCACTGGTTGCGCGAACTGGAGATCGTCCAGGCTTTCCACAGCGCCCAACCCCGCCACGGCGGCACCGGCGC
>JARFQU010000096.1 GCA_029287595.1 Halioglobus sp.
AAATGCCACTCCATGACGGGGGCATCAAAATGCAGGTCGCATTGAAATTTTTCACGCAGCGCATTGGCGTGGGCTGGTTCCGGGTAAGGAAAAAACATTGCTGTGCTGGGAAAGCGCTGACCCATGATGAGATCGAGCAGCGTTGTCATAGAACTGCGCCAGAATTCTGCCGAGAAAGGCAGTATGGGGCCGAGCGTGAGCGGGTTCTGTGAGACGAAAACGGCGGTGTCTCCCCGAATTTCTCGCGTGATATTGAGCACGGGGCCGGCAAATTCGATCTGCGAATAACCGAAATGCAGGCAGTCACTCACGGTTTCGCTACTGGCCATGCCGTAGCCGTAGAGTCCGAAATCGCTGATGGTCTGGCGGCAGCCTGCACGCAGGGCCGCATCGTTGCGGCGTGCCAGGCGCCAGGCATTGCGCATTATCGTGACTCGCTGGCTCCGGCTGGGCGGGATATCCGGTCGGTCAAACCAGGATTCGTCGATGCCACTACCTTCGACCAGTGCAGCGCTGCTGACACCCTCTTCAACTAATTCATTGCGCAGTGCGCGCAATCCCATTGTCGATCCGGATGCATTCAGGACAGGTACCGGCTGCGCGGGGGATAGCGAGTCAGATGGCACGATATAACCTTATATATGGCACGATAAGACCTTTTTAACAGAATCGGAGTCACTATGATAGGTCATCCCGATCTGTCTATCCGGCGCATCTGGCGACTCATCCAATTAATGTCGATCTGAGGAGGTCCCGTGTCTACATCTGATCCCTGTTCCTGTGTAGTTGATTCCGGTCTGGCCGTGATCACCCTGCATCACGCCCCCCACAACCTGCTGGGGCCGGTATTGATGCAATCGCTGCTTGATGCGCTTGAGCAGGCGCAGGCTGCGGGAGCGCGCGCTGTGCTGCTGAAAAGTAGCCTCAGGCACTTTTCTGCCGGTGCTGACCTGTCCCTGTTTGAGGCCGCGACCGGTGGTGATGAAGGACTCGGCGTTTCGCCCGTACAGTTTCTTGCCGCGCTCGAGTCATTTCCCCTGCCGATCGTTGCCTGCGTGCACGGTGTGTGCGTGGGCGGCGGCTTCGAACTGGCCCTGGCATGCGATTTCATTATCGCCGCGCGCAGCGCCAAGCTGGGTTCGGTCGAGGTGACGCTGGGTATCAATCCGCTGATGGGTGCGGTACAGCGCCAGGTGGCGCGGTGCGGGGCCTTGCGCGCCAAAGATCTGTCCATGCTGGGACGTCGTTATGACGCCGAGACACTCGAGCGCTGGAATCTTATCAACCGTGTGGTCGACGATGAGCATCTCGAGGAAGCGGCGCTGGCAGTGGCGACAGAACTCGCCAACGGACCGACCCTGGCACACCAGATCACCAAGCAGCTGGCCAGGCTGGCCGAGGACCAGGGAGTTACCGCAGCTGACCAGGAGATGGAGCGCCTGCAGCAGGCGCTGTGGAATTCCGAGGACTTGAAAATAGGCCTGGAGTCGCTGCAGAAAAACGGTCCCGGCCACGCGAAGTTCGTGGGGCACTGAGCCGTGACTGCGCCGCTGGAGGGAATCCGGGTCGTCGATTTTTCACGCGTGCTTGCCGGACCGCTGTGCGGGCGTACGCTGCAGGACCTGGGGGCCGAGGTAATCAAGATTGAGCCACCGGGCGTGGATGTCGCGCGCTTCGCGGCACCGGTCAATCCCAATGGGGTATCGGGGTATTACGCCCAGCAGAATGCCGGCAAGCGCAACATCTGCATCGATCTTAACCGGCCCGAGGCCAGGGAGATTGCGCTCGAGCTCTGCGACCAGGCGGACATCCTGGTGGAGAATTTCCGGCCCGGGACGCTGGCCAGCTTCGGGCTCGATTACGAGAGCCTGGCACGCCGTAACCCCGGGCTGGTCTACGTGGCCATTTCCGGGTACGGGCAGGGTGGTCCGTGGCGTAGCCGTATGGCATACGCGCCCACCGTGCAGGCGGAAGCCGGCTTTACCCATCACTCCCTGCGCCATTTTAACGACAATCTGCAGGCTGCCCAGACCGACGCGCTTTCGCACGCAGATGTCTATGCCGGCCTGCAGGCAACAATTGCCGTGCTGGCCGCCCTGAACCAGCGCCAGCAGACAGGGCGTGGACAATTTATCGATGTCGCCATGGCCGCAACGATCATGTCCATCAACGAGCGTGCGCACGTCGATCTCAATGGGCTGGAACTGAACGATGAGCCGGCCATCCTCGGGGCGACCGACGGGTCCTTTTTTAGCGGCCCGAGCGGTGAAAAACTGGTCACGGCAATCAGCCTGGTGGGCAGCATTACGTTCCGGTTCTTTGTCACGGCGATGCGACGCCCTGACCTGTCAGCGGATCCGCGCTTCAGTACGCCAGCTGCCCGGCGGGCCAATCTCGAGGCGCTGAAAGCCGTCGTCCAAGCCTGGATCTACTCATTCCCGACACTGGCGGCACTGGATGCACAGTTTGATGAGGGCAAAATTGCCATCGGCGAAGTGCGCTCGCTTGACGCCATCGCGGACAGCGAGTGGGCCGAGTACTGGGGCGCGACGCTGAACGTCGACGACCGCAACGGCGGTGAGTTCCGCCTTCCTGGTCGGCCCTGGAAATTTTCCGACGCAGAGTTACCCCTGCCGTCCGGGCCGGCATTGCAGGGAGAACACAACCGGCAAATCTGTACAGAACTCGGCATGGGCCCTGCCCGGATCGATGCACTGCAAGCGGATGGGGCCCTGGTGGGAAACAACGCGGCGAGAGTTATCGCCAATGTGCTCGGGGCGGGGTCGCCATAAATTGCATTTCAGTTCCGGGACTTGGAAATGTACGACTTAAAAAATGAGTTTTTCATGACGAATCAATGGCGAAGAATATTCATAGATTCAAAAAACCTTGGAGTTTACGAATGAACTATAAGTCTGGAAAGTTATCCTGGCCTTTGGTTGTCAGCTTACTAACAATGATTGTTTTTCCTTTAGCCGTTCAGGCCGAAAAGCAGTTGCCCAACATTCTTATTATCCTGGCAGATGATATGGGGTGGGCCGACCCGGGAGTTTTTGGTAGTGAAATCGAAACACCCAATATAGACCAGTTTGCCAAGGAGGGTGTGCGGTTCACAGATTTCTATACAAATCCGATGTGTACTCCCACGCGAGTTACTTTGATGTCCGGTTTGGATCACCATGTGGCAGGCGCTGGTTCCATGACGCTCTTCACTGCTCCCAATCAGCAAGGGAAACCTGGTTATGAAGGATGGTTGTTGCCTGAGTTCAAGACCCTTGGCGATGTCATGCAGGAGGCCGGTTACGAGACTTATGTAACAGGAAAATGGGATTTGGGACGGTTTCCGGAGTTGATCCCCCGCGCTCGCGGTTTTGACCGGGATTTTGTCATGCTCGACAGTCACGGCAGTCATTACAATATGACCAACCTTTATGCTGACAATCCGAAACTTGTATTTACGGAGGATGGCAAATATCTGTCCCGCCTGCCTGATGACTACTATTCCAGTAAAACTTTCACGGACAAGATGATCTCTTTTATCGACGATGGCCGTAAAAGCGGTAAGCCATTTTTTGCCTTTCTTTCCTATCAGGCGCCTCACGATCCCCATCATGTAGATGAGCCCTGGCGCAGTATGTACCAGGGTGTTTATGACAAAGGCTGGACGTACTTCCATAGGCAGCGATTCCAGACCCAAAAGGAAGAGGGCTTATTGCCTGATGGCGTAGAGCTTGCCGAACGCTATTGGTACTTGCCAGACTCAGAAATTCTTTCACCTGTCGTCAGGGCCACTGTTGGCAGGCACATGGAGCTGTATGCCGGGATGATGACCAACATGGATTATCATATCGGCCGACTGGTTCAGTTTCTGAAGGACATTGGTGAGTACGACAATACGATAATTGTCTTCTTTGGCGACAATGGCCCGGAAGGGAACAACACTTTTGAAGCAATCACCGCTCCCGGTCTGGCTAACAACATCTTCAGGGCGCGAAACTGGTCAGAAGAACACCACATCAATGTTCTTGGGACGCCGAATTCCTACCCCGAATATGGTGCTGGTTGGGCGCAGGTTTCCACCACCCCGTTTTATGGGCACAAATCCTACCCCTCGGAAGGTGGCATTCGTAACTCCCTGATTGTCAAAATGCCTGGTAGCGAACTGGCGGATGGCAGTATTCGAGGAGACTTCATGCACGTCAGCGACATTATGCCAACGCTCACGGAACTCACTGGACAGAAGTTCCCCAATGGTAAAGCCACGGGTAAGAGCTGGTTGGGCATTTTCAAGGACCCGGACAGTCAGGTTCGCAGCGAGGATGACTGGGTAGGCTGGGAGATCATGGGTGCTATGGCCCTGCGCAAGGGCAATTGGAAAATACTCAATAACTGGAGACCCTACGGAACCGGAGAGTGGCAACTTTATAATCTGGAAAATGACTGGGCTGAACGACATGACCTCGCCAAGGAAAGGCCGGAACTCCTGAAAGAGCTCGTAGCCCTTTACGAAAATGAGTTTATGCCCGACAACAATATCATTTTGCCAAACAGAGCAGTGTCGGAGAGCCTGTGGAATACCATGCCAGTGAGATTTCCCCAGTACGACAACTATCCGCCGGGAATGTATAGGAAGCAGTATATACCGCCAGCCGACATGATTGCCGAGCCCAAGGAATAATTTCAAGGACTATGACTATGAATCAGATCAAATCCAGAACTTTTCAGCTCTTGGGTTCATGCCTGGCGCTAACAACTTTCCTGTTTGTTTCGATTGCAGCTAATGCGATCAGCCTGCCACCCAGGTTTTTCCATAAGACATTGGTGGGAACTAATTTTGTACCTATTCTGGGGATGAATGTCGACGGCAATGTGAATCCATTGGATCCCTCATACACCATTAGCTCTGATGCGGACATCGAAGCAAATGTGGTAATGGCTGGCTATGCACGCAATTTCTCACTCTTCGGTCGATCTTCTCAGCTAGCCTATATGCAGCCTATGGGGGATATTTCTATCAGGAGTACGAGCGGCGCAGCTTTCCCGATTGACTCATCGGCTAACGGCTTTGGCGACCCGTTCTTCGAGTTCAATATCAACCTCATTGGCCCGGCGCCCCAGCGTACACTGCCTGACGCGCTCAGGTACAACCCTGGCTTTTCAATGGATCTGCTACTTGATCTGAGCGTGCCTCTGGGTGAATACGACAAAGGTGAAGCAGTTAATATGGGCATGAACCGGTTCTGGGGGCGGGTCGGTTTTCCCATGATTTACCAGATAGGCGATGTTTGGGCTCCAGGGCACCGCACGTCATTTGAAGTCATCCCGGCCGTTATTTGGTATGGGGACAACGATGACTATGGGCCCACCGGGAACTTCACTCAGAGTACCGATCCGGGTTACAGCGTGGCAGCGCATCTAACACATGACCTGAGCGATGAGATCTGGGTTTCGCTCGATTACACATACATGCAATTGGGGGATTCTGAAGTGGGGCCAGTGGAGACCGATGGAAAGTCATTCTCCAGTGTGGGAGCGACGATTGGCACGCAAATCACCCGCAACATGGTGTTTAGTTTGGGTTATCAAACCACGATGGATGATAACGATCCTAAAGACATCCAGATGAGTACATTCAGTGCGTCAATCACGTTTTTCTGGGGTTCGGTTCTTGAGGGCTTGCATCGAATTGGCTCTGATGGGCAGTGATTCGAGTTTTTGAGTGCAAGCAACATTGCTGCAAACTTTAAAGAGAGCAGATTGTATGTCGTACCCAGTAAATTGGTTTGAGCGTTTTAACGCAGCTTTTGTCCTTGCGATTACCCCCGAGATGCGCAAAGTAAGGGCCGCACAGGGTGCGCGCCCAAGGCGCCTACCGGCAGGGAAAATCAGTATGCCTCTGGAGCGTCGCAAAATCGCCGATGTGGATGTGCGTATTGCCCTTGGAGGTAACTCCGATGGGCCGACTCTGCTGATGCTTTGCCCCCTGCCCCAGAGCATCGTGGCGTTCGAGCCGATATGGCAATTGCTCAAGGACCGCTACAATCTCGTGGCGCTCGATCTGCCCGGCTTCGGGGGTAGCGCTGGCGGCGAGGAATTCATGACTTTCGAGGCGCAGGGAAAGTTCCTGAACAGCTTTGTAAATGAAATGGGACTATCCGGGTTTCACATCATCGGGCCTGACGTGGGCATGAGCGCAGCTCTGCACTACGTGACCCACTTTGACCATACCGTAGCAAGCCTGATTATCGGCGACGGCCCTGGTGTTGCGCCTTCCCTCAACGGCAGTGTGATCAACAAGCTGGTCAATTCGTCATTCTGGCGTACCGTATTTACGATCGCCGGTTCAGGCCCCTTCGTCGAGGCCGGCAATCACCTGGGCTACGTCAACTATGTGCCGCACCAGGCCGAAGTCCGTGACTACGTGGAATCCTACAAGGGTCGGATCGGACCCATTACCCAATGGTTCAAGGGGTATCCCCAGAGCCTGGAGACGGTAGACCCGTTGTTGGAGAAAATCGATCTGCCGGTACAAATTTTCTGGGGAGACCTGGACCAGTTGCTATATGTCGAGAATGCCAAAGTGCTTGAGCGGCGCCTGCTCAGGAGTCGGCTGCGGGTGTTCGAGCAGTGCGGCCACTACTCGTACCAGGATCGGGCTGACGAATTTGCACAAATGGTTTCCACATGGGTAGACGGGGAGTATCAAACAGTATGAACAGATATTATCGGGATAACGTTGCGTGGGTCGAGGTGCAGCAGTTTCTACCCGCAGAATACCGTTGGCAGGATGGCTATGGCCCGGCGGAGGAATTCAGGCCCTGGCGCAGCAGCACTTTGCACGTCGAGCGGTTTGCGGACCCTGACGCTACTCATAAGGTTATTCTGCTTCATGGTGTCGGTACGAATAGTCGCCTGCTCAACCTGGTTGCCGGGGCACCGCTTGCCCGAGCCGGATATGAAGTCGTCGCTGCCGACATGCCGTATTACGGTATGACCGACAATCGAGAGACACGGATTACCTACGAAGACTGGGTAGAGATCGGAGCGGAGCTGGTTCGATCCGAAATCGCGAAGGACGGCAAGCCGGTGGTGCTCTACGGGCTGAGCGCTGGTGGCATGCTGGCCTACGATATAGCAGCCCTGACCCGCCAGGTCAGCGGTATCATGGGTATGTGCTTTATCGACGCGGGCTCCCCCCTGTCGCGTCGTCGTATGTCCGACCGGCCGAACATGGATGAGATTTCCTTCAAGACGTTGCCGCTGTTACCGGCGGCGCTTCTTGGGCGCATACGCGTACCGATGAAGCACCTTGTTAAGATGAAAGCCCTTGTTAACGATGCGCAGGCACTGAAGCTGCTGTTGCGAGACAGGTGTTCGGCAGGCGCTAGCGTGAGCCTGGAGTTTGTTAACAGCATGATCCAGCATCGACCGGCTATCGCGTTTGAAGACTTTGACCTGTGTCCCATCATCCTGCTGCAACCCGGCGAAGATCGCTGGACACCGTTTCCCGTTACCGAGCCCTTCTGGGAGCGGGTTGCTGCACCCAAGCAGATGGTTACCCTGGACAACGCAAGCCACTATCCCATCGAACAGCCGGGGCTGGACCAGATGAGTGACGCTATGGTGA
>JARFQU010000029.1 GCA_029287595.1 Halioglobus sp.
GGTGTAGTGATCACCGGAGCGGAACAGCAATATATGCTCACCGGTCATAGACGGCTTGCCGGTGAACGGTGGCTTCAGAGGAGCAAAACTGACCTTTACGAAGAAAATACCTGACTTAAATGCCGGATGACCGGGCTCACCCTAACCAGAAGTAATTCTTTGTGTGTCCTGAAAGTGTTGAAGTCGAACAGTCAGATTGGAGAGTAAACGCTTGTGCTTCATATTTATAACCGTTTTCAATACGTGTCAATAAAAACCCCACTCGGTGAGTGGGGCTGCGGGGGATGCGGAATGTGCAATGACGGTATTCCGATACCCTAGAAATCGATCTGTGCACGTAACTGGAAGACGTTTAGTTCGTCATCCTTCGGCTTGCCATCGTCATCCTGGAGCCTGGAACTGGTCGGATCGGTATCCGTGATGACGTAGTTGGCCATGAAGCGGACGTACTTGTTGACATACCAGTTGAGGCCAATGGTGTAGTTGTCCTCTTCACCACCCTTGAAATCGCCGTCATCCAGATCGATGGTGCTGTAGCGCACTGCCAGTTCCCAGGCGCCGATACCTCCCTTACCGACCGGGTTCTTCGGACTCACGCGGCCGAACTTGCCATTTTTGTAGTTACGGGATTCGCCGGTGATGAACCAGCTGCCATAGACGTAGCCGCCTTCAAAATCCGGGTCACTGACACCCGATGTATCATCCTGTGCCTGGACCATCATGTACTCGCCCTGCAGAGAGAAGGGTCCGAATACTGTGGCGGCTTCTAGGCCGTACTTGGCGAAGGTGTCCGGGTCGGGGAAATTACCGGTGTCCACCATCCGGGTGCTGGTAATGTGCGATTCTGGTCGGGCCCGGAAACGTACGTTGTTGTCATTCGGATCTTCCCAGGCCGCAGAACCACCCACGTGTAGCACCCGTGTCTTCTCGTTCCAGGGCGCCCAGGTGAGTCGGGCACCGGCACCATAGCCTTCATCACCATCAGTGTCGTCACCTTCTTCCCTGCCATAGACAGAGGCCGCCCATGTCCAGTTGTCACCGGCACCGCTGGCTCCCAGGCCGATGCGACGGCTGGTTGAGAAGGCATTGGTGGCCATGGCCCGTTCCATGAAGGTGATGTATTTCGAGCTGGTCAGTTCCTCGAGGCCGAAGGGCTGCTTGAACTGACCAAGCGTGATCCTGGCCAGATCCATTCCCGTGTAGCGTATGTAGGCATCCTTGATCTCGGCTTCATTGCCGGCAAAGTCATATTGTGCCTTCCAGTCCCAGTCGTGATACATCGTGCCGGCGACGAACAGGCGGGCGCGGCGAAATTCGGTGCCATTCTCGCCATCCAGGTCTACGTTGTCTTCATCATAGAATGCGGCATCAGCCATGATGCGACCACCGACCTGCAGCTTGAATTCACCCTCATTGGTTTCCCATTTCAGCGGACCCGTGTGCTTGACGACGGTATCGGCAATTGCTGTGGTCCCGCCGGGCAGCAACAGAGCCGCCGCCATGGCAACAGGTAGTGCCTTGATATTTAATCTTCGCATGATCAATCTCCCTGAGTATGTTTGTGGCTATGCCCTTGTCGTGAACTGTTGGGCCATAGCAACAGTAGTATCGGAATTGCAACACGGCGGGAAGATTACAGAGGGTGTGTGACGACAGTATTACAGATAAGTTACATTAAGATGAAAAGGACGCCTTTTCTGAATGTTCTGGTATTTTTTTGTAACAAAAATGTAATGCTGTTTGTTTAAAATTGAAAACCCTGTTGTTAATGGATGGGTTGGAATAATACTGAAACGAATATGAAGATAATCCCCAGACAAAAATGCAGTCGCCGGTTCAGCCTGCCGCATGAATATCCTCTAATCGATTGTCAGGGAGTTGTTGTGTATCAGGATCGAAGAAGGGTGACTGATCGCCGCAAGAAAAAATGCGGTTATGATGACTTAAAGGTAATTCTCTCCAAGATGTGTGGCGAGTAATGATCTGATTGGCTCAATAACACTTTGTCCATGTGAAGGATATTGAGTTGCCATTTCAGTAAGCGGTGATAGTTTGCCTGGCTGGAGGAAGCCTGCATGAATAAAATGCGCAATCTATTGTACGCGGCCTGTCTTGTGCTTTTCAGCAATGAAGTATTCGCTACAGGTAATGTCATACTGACAGAGGGCTCGGATACCCTGCTGCTTGTGGCTCAGGCCTGGGCTTAAGCCTATGATCGGGTCAACCCGGTTATTACTGTGTCGGTTGGCGGCGGTGGATCCGGCACCGGGTTCGATGCGCTGCTCAAGGGGCTGGTGGATATAGCCAATTCGAGTCGTCCCATCGATACCTTTGAAATGGAACGCGCCACTCGCTTGCGGCTTAATCCGACCGAATACACTGTCGGCTATGATGACCTGGCTGTGTATATTCACAAGGGCAATCCATTGTCCTCGATAAAATTGAAGCAGCTTGAAGATATCTTTGGGAAGGACGCTGAACTGAAATACTGGACTGACCTGGGAATAGAGGTGCCAGGCTGCGTGGGTCAGCGGATTGTACGGGTGGGTCGACAAAATGTCTCGGGGACCTATGCTTACTTCCGCAATTCGATCCTTACCAGGAGTCGCCGCTTCGATACCGGAATACTTGACATGTTGGGGTCCAAAGACGTCGTGCATCTCGTGGAAAAAACACCCTGCGTCATTGGCTAGGGCGGCCTCGCCTGCGCAACATCAATGGTCAAGATGGCATGTGTCTCGAAGGATGACAAGAGTACTTGTGTCAACCCGAGCATCGCTTCTGCGAAAGACGGCAATTACCCGATAGCGCGCCCCCTTTTCATGTATGTCAATGAGCCTGCCAGGGTGGAAATCACGAACTACATTGACTGGGTTCTGAGTCAGGAAGGACAGTGCATCATACTTCGCAAGGGTTATGCACCAGTGCGACCGGTGAAATGCGAGTGATGTATATTCAGGATGCTGTTAACGGCAGTTTTCGTATTTTCGTAGATGTCGTACTCCGGCACCCCGCCCGTAGTAGAACATGTATCGAACGACCTGCTCCTTCCCGGGCCGGGTATTGCACGTCGCAGGATAAAAGCCTGTAAAGTTTACATGACATCACCAGCGGTGGTCTTTGGGGCGACGTTTCTGTCTGGTACTGATTGTCTGATGTCGCTGCTGTACTGAAGTAGAAAGCCTGGCAGGGAGCGGAAGGTTTCGGAGGTACTCCGGACCTCCAGTGGCCAATTCATGAGTAATCCGCCCGGATGACCGCCTTCAACCTCTGAACGGATGTAAACGACTGAATGTGAACGGTGAGAATGTACGGGAAGCGGCTATTCCAGGGCCGGGCTATGGGAGGGTATTTTCAACGCCAGGCCTTCGTTTCCGGCATAACTGCTAAGGGCCGGCTGTGCCGCGATAAGCTGACTGGACACAGTGATCCATGTGATACAAGAAAGCCTGTAATTAGCCGTTTATTTTAGCGGTTCGTAAAAATAATCCATTTATTCAATAGGATAGTGTGCTTCATTTAACAAGTGTTGTGTGGGAGACAAGATTTTGCCGAACTTACTGGAAATTTGCTCCTCGAATGGCCGTTTTCGGGTATGCCCGTCGTTCAGCAGAAGCTAATATCAGGGTCGACTGTTTATCATCCAGAATGACCGTTTCCGGGTATCCCGGACGTTAAAATCTGATCTCTGTAGGGCGGAAAAGTCCTGTAAGTGGTGTGCGCCGTGCAAAGGCGGCGTTTTCCAGTGGGTGAGAGCCCCACCCGGCAATTGTGCTCCAGCCGGAAGCAATCGGAGCAGTTGTGGAGGTAACGAAGCAGCTGAAGCCTTCGATGTAACGGATCACTTCGGGTGATCCAGCGAGTGTGCAGGCCGTAACGTGAGTGAACGCCGAGCAATCTCCGAAAAAGACGTTGCACAGGCCTACCCGACCGCCATTTCGGGGAAGGCTGCTATGGCTGAGGGAGTGAGCGAGGAAGTACCTTCAGTCGCTGTGCCGGGGTAGTAGCGACAGCATGTACACAAGGAAAACGCACGCAACACGGGAAGCCCCATGGCGTGGTGCAGGAATAACCAACCGGACGCCCGTGAGGGACAGGCCGGGCGCCTTGGGGTGGCGGAGAGGCCCGTATTACCGCAGAAGCCGGGTAATGCCGGTGGAGGGAAGGGGCCTTCGTTCAAGACAAACGCGGGACGTAGGAAAGGACAGGAGATTGGGCAACCTATCAACTCCAGATTGTGTTCAGAGACTGCAGAAGGCGTTACACGCGAGAGCGAAGGCAGCGCCTGGCTTCCGCTTCTATGCCCTGTACGACAAGATTTACCGGGAAGATATCCTGGCGCATGCCTATGCCCAGTGCCGCTCTAACAAAGGGGCACCGGGTGTGGATGGTCAGGACTTTGCGGACGTCGAAGCGTATGGGCGAGAACGGTGGCTGGGTGAACTGGCGCTTGCGCTCAGAGAGGAGACTTATCGACCGGACCCGATCAGACGCGTGTTCATCCCCAAGGCCAATGGCAAGCTCAGACCGCTGGGCATCTCCACCCTGCGGGATCGGGTCTGCATGACAGCAGCGATGCTGGTGCTGGAACCGATCTTCGAGGCCGATCTTCCACCCGAGCAGTACGCCTACCGCCCGGGCCGCAGTGCCCAGCAAGCGGTGGTCGAGGTGGAAGAGACGCTGTTTCGCAGCCACCCGGATGTCGTTGATGCCGACCTCTCGGACTACTTCGGGAGCATCCCCCATGCCGAACTGCTCAAATCAGTGCACGCCGCGTTGTTGACCGGCATGTGCTGCACCTGATCAGGCAGTGGCTGGAATGCCCCGTGGAAGAGACCGATGGGCGAGGATGGAAACGGCGTACCACGATGGCCAAAGACAGCCGCTGCGGCATCCCGCAGGGCTCTCCCATCTCACCACTGCTGGCGAATCTGTATATGCGCCGGTTCGTGCTGGCATGGAAGAAGCTCGGGCTGGAGCAAAGCCTTGGCAGTCGGATCGTGAACTATGCAGACGACCTGGTGATCTTGTGCAGGCGCGGCAAGGCCGAGGAGGCCGAGCGGCGTATGCGCGAGATCATGGGTAAGCTGAAGCTCACGGTCAATGAGGAGAAGACGCGGATCTGTAAGATACCGGAAGAAGAGTTCGACTTTCTGGGTTACACGTTTGGGCGGATGTATTCGGCGCGCACGGGACAAGCTCGTATCGGTTACCGGCCGTCGAAGAAGAGTGTCCAGCATATGGTGAGAGATCCATGCGCTGACCGCCGAAGCGATGGTATGGCAAGAGACCACAGCGTTGGTGGGAAAGTTGAACCGCATGCTGCGTGGCTGGGGGAACTACTTTCAGGTAGGTACCGTTAGCCGGGCGTATCGTGCGATCGACCGCTACACCACGATGCGGTTGCGTCGGTGGTTGCGCAACAAGCACAAGATCAGGCGTATCGCGTACAGGTACTATCCAGACCCGTACCTCTACGAGACGCTACGTCTCGTTCGTCTATCTTGATTGGCGTGAAACCTGCCGTGGGTGAAGGCATGAGGTTTTGTCCGAGAGCCGGATGCGGGAAATCTGCATGTCCGGTTCGATGAGGAGGGTGTGGAACCGGAGTGATGGTCCGGCTATTGAGGCACCGCCAGACGAAAGGGGCGGCAAACAGATAGGCTGCACCTTAGACCACCGCGCCACATGCTTACTCTACCGGTTCCTTTCCTTAGCAGTGCCGAGCGCAATCCGGGTGGTCACTCGGCCTGATCAACGGCAGTGGCGAATCAAGGATACGAAGATTTGCCATGTGCGAAGCTGTCCGCGTTAACCCTATTCTCCTGCAAGGTCCGGATTCAAAATCTAACTCTGTTGTCCCCAAGGTAGCTTGCCCTCAATTTCGAGAGTTAGTGTAAAACTAAGGAAGGTCCGAATGAGTACCATCAGCGCCAAGACAGCGATGTCAGTAATAGTATGGGAAACTATGACTGTCCGTATGACATCGCCGGCAATCAAAAACTCAAGTCCCATCAGGATAGATCGGCCTATGAGTTGCCGATATTCGTGATAAAGCTCAGATATTGCTTTCGATTTAAGCTGGTGCAGAAGACGCATCGTTCCGGCCACGCAGCCGATCAGAATGACCAGAACGCCAATGGCCTCAATTCCGTAGGCAATGAGAGTAATAAGTTCTTTAAACTGGCTCATATTTTGTGTATTCCTTGTCAGAGAAGCATTCCGCGCCACAGTTATCCAAGGTTATTTGCCTTTTAGTATAGAAATCTGGCGAAGCCGCATATGGCTGCTAATGGGTGTGCTGCTTCCTTAGCCGCAGCCTGTGTGGCTGACGGCGGCCAGCGGCCCGGGTAACGGCAGCAAACGACACATTTCGGCTCAGTTTTTGTGGCTTTCCTCGTACAGGGACGGGGTGACGCCGGCCGATGCCAGGTACTGGCGCAGCTTCTTGATGTCCTGCTTGGCGAAAACGTTGCTGTGGTGGGGATGGTGCAGGATGCCTTCGACGCCGTTCAGCAACACGCGAAACCGAGCCCCCTGGATGGGTTCCACGCTGGCGCCCAGATGGTGCAGCAGGGATTCGATTTCACGCCAGTGAATGTTGCCGCTGATCGGGTTCTGGAAGATCGCGCGGATCAGGTATACGTGCTTGTGGCTCATGCGCTGACTCATGCGGCGTGGGTGGGGTGGCCGATCCTCAATAGTCGGGGACGTACCACGATCTAACAGCTTTGCTAATGCTACCGAAATCGTCGGCGACCCTAAACCACACCGCTCTAACTCCGCATAAAACGCAGAAAAACCACTCCGGGCAACACTTCTGGCCGAACCACCTGCACAACTTAAAGTCCGCTTCCGGGAAATGCCGAGCCAGAATCGCAAGAGGTCTCGATTCCGCTTTGGTCGGTTCCGACCGGACCACCCCTGAGGGCGAAGGGCGGCTTGTGGTAAGGATTGTCAAACGCCTACCTTTTGATCCCAACCCGTCGTCGCAGGGCCCATGATGAATTCCCGATGAACGTGACCTGCAAGTTGCAGAAGTACCGCATGCGCGAACTGGCGCAGGACAAGATGACCGCCAGCGTTCGTGTCTGATCAGGGTCCGGGAGATTCGATCTCCAGTTTCAGCGCTATGTATTCCCCGAGGTCCTTCAACGAGACCACGCCGACCAGCTGCCCTTCCTTGACGACCATGAAACGGGTATTGCCACCGGACTGGATCATGCGAGAAATGAGTTTGCTGGCGGTCGTGTCGGGAGAGACGCTGTTGGCGTCGGAAGGCGGTGTGACGATTTCACCGAGGGTCGCGTCGGTCCAGCGATCGCGTCGTATGGCCTTGATGTCGCTGGTGCGGACACAACCGAGCAGCCTGCCGTCTGTCTCTTATACACATC
>JARFQU010000094.1 GCA_029287595.1 Halioglobus sp.
AAAAACTCGAACTGGCTGTTTTTCCCCATGTTGGGTGGCTCGCGAGATCGTGATTTCGATTACTGGGGTGTGGCCACATTCAAAAGCTGGACTGACTTTTTCGCTGCCTACGAGATCTACGTGAACGGTGGCGGTTGGAAAGAGGGCATGGAGCTCATGAATGGCGTTGCTGACTGCGGAGTCGGTGCAGCCACTGCGTGGGATGTCAAGCTGGTGCGCCAGGGCGATTCCTGAACTGCAGGGAGTGATCACCGGGTGCCGGGGTCGCTCCCGTCAGGCGGGTCGGGTTCACCGTCCCCGCCTTTCTTTCCGCCACAAGATAGGGGCGTCGCTGTCCCGTCGTATTCCAACCTTGAATCCCGCAACGTCAGTTTATAGCACCTACCAATCTGGTGATCACTGATCGTCCGAATGCCGGTATCATAGGGTATCAAAGCGCCCGGAACCCAGGATCCAGTATGGTCGGATTTTTTATTGTGTTGCTGTTGTGCCAACTGGCGGGCGAGGTGATTGTCATCGCCTCCGGCGCACCCTTGCCTGGCCCCGTCATCGGCATGGCGCTATTGTTCATCGGCCTGCTGGTCAAGGGTAGCGTGCCCCCAACTCTTGGGGAATTATCCAATGGCCTGCTTTCCCACCTGTCCTTATTGTTTGTGCCCGCGGGCGTGGGCGTAATGCTGCACGCCGAGTTACTGGGGAATGAAATTCTTCCCATTGCGGTATCCCTGGTTATCAGCACTCTGGTGACCCTGGTCATCACCGCGTGGATTATGCAGAGATTTGCTGGGCGGGGTGTCGACCAGTGAACGGTGACCTTGAGGAAATCTGGGTATACCTGTCCGCCAGTCCACTGTTGGCGTTGACCCTGACACTGGTGGCCTACCAGCTTGGTCTCTGGCTGTATAAGAAAGCCGGCAGCAATCCACTTTTCAACCCAGTACTTTTCGCAGTCTGTGCCATCGTGTTTTTACTGACGATAACGGGTACCGACTACGCGACCTATTTCGAGGGTGCCCAGTTCGTGCACTTTCTGCTCGGCCCCGCCACGGTGGCGCTGGCCATCCCGCTGTACCAACAATTGCACCAGGTAAGGCGATCGCTTCTGGCTATTCTGGTCGCCGTAAGCTGTGGGTCCATCACGGCTGCGGCCAGCGCAATTGCCATAGGCTGGGCAATGGGCGCCTCCAACACGACCTTGCTGTCGCTGGCGCCCAAGTCCGCTACCACCCCGGTCGCCATGGGCATATCCGAGCAGGTGGGCGGCCTGCCCAGTCTCACCGCGGTGGCCGTTATCCTCACCGGCATCATTGGCGCCATGGCGGGTAAAGGTCTGCTGGGACTGCTGGGCATGACCGATGCCCGCGCCACTGGTCTTGCCATGGGGGTTGCTTCACATGGCATTGGCACCGCGCAGGCCCTGCAGATCGGTAGCGTCGCCGGCGCTTTTTCCGGCCTGGCCATGGGCCTGAACGCGTTGGCCACGGCCGTGGTTATCCCCTTGCTGGTGAAGCTGTGGTTCTAGGGAGGGGCAGTATGGCCTGCTATATTCGGGCGGGGTAATTTACAGGATCCTGTTGCTTGCGGCAGAATTGTGCTCTATGCAACGAGGAAGGGAAGGCTTTTGCTATATACTCGCTGGCCTGAACGCCTCCGCCATTAAAAGGATAACAAACTATGGGCGATATTAACTGGGACGCGATTGGCGCCCTGGGTGACTTTCTCGGTTCCATCGGTGTGTTCATCTCGCTGATCTACCTGGGATTACAAACGCGCCACAGCGCGGCGGAAACGCGCGATGCCAGCGTGCAGTCGGTGATGCAGCTGGCGATACAGTTCCGGGCGGAATCCTATAGCGGTGAGCTGGTGGATATACGTTTGAAAGCGGCCAGGGGGGAACGCCTCTCACAGGAGGAGACCCTCAGGTTCGAAGGCTACCTGTCGGCATTGTTTGAGCTCAATGAACTGGCGTTCGTGCAGTACCAGAAGAACAAGCTGGATCCCGAGTATTTTGAAGCCTGGGAGCGACGCACGGCTGCCGCGATGTCGGTGCCGGCGATTTTGCAGTTCTGGGCCAAGACCCGCACGGGTTACCGTTCAAGTTTTGTCCAGTATATCGATGGCCTGATTGCGGCGGGTGCTTAAAAGAATACCAGCAGGGATTCCGCCTCTTCCTTGGCGGTCTCGTCCAGGGAGGTTTCTTTATTGGCCAGCAGGTTTTCCAGAAAGCGCCGGCTGAGGTAGTTCTGGATATGGATTTTGACCCTGGCCTTGACGATGGGAGGGCTGATCGGCTTGCTGATGTAGTCCACAGCGCCGGCTTCGAGACCGCGCTCTTCGTTCATTGCGTCGCTCATGCTGGTCACGAAAATCACGGGTATGGCCTTGGTCGCCTCGTCGGCTTTCAGCGCTTCACAGACCTGTATACCGTCCATGCCGGGCATCAGCATGTCCAGCAGGACGATATCCGGTGCCTGTACCTGGGCAATTTGCAGGGCCTGTGCGCCACTGGTGGCGACGCTCAGAGCGTAGTCCGCGGACAGTACGCTGGCGAGAATTTTGATGTTGCCCGGTTCGTCATCGACGATGAGCACCCGGTTCTTTTCTGTAGAGGTCGCATTCATGGCGGCTAAGGTAACTTAAAGGACACTGTCGATGCAATTCTGTTCTATACTTCCGTCGCACTGCGTGGCATGGACCACCGAAGTTATACCAACAAAATAAATCGACAATAAGAGGCAGGTTTCCAACGTGGCAAATCCAGGCGATCCACTGAGCATTGAATCCCAGCAGTTTTCCACTATTACCCTGATAACAGTCCTGCTGTTCCTGACCGTCGGCTCAATAGCCACCGTGCTGGGCTTTTTCTTCGCAAGCCCGGTCGCCAGGGGGCTGGGTGTTGTCATTATGCTGGTGCTGGTGCCGTGGTCTGTGCTGGCGCATTTACAGGTGAAGAAGGACAACCTGGATCGCGCCGTGGCTCTGGTCGCGACGGTCTGGTATATCATTTCTTTTGGCATGATCATCGTGGGTGATCGCGTCTACGGGATACTCATCGTGACCGCCACGTTGCCGGTGCTGATGGTATTGCCGTTCGTGTCGCAATCGATGTTCCGCATGCTGATTATTGCCTCAATCCTGTTGATTTTGGTGGGCAGTATTACCCGGTTGACGGTCAGTTTTTATACCTCCCACGTTCCCGACCACATCATTGCCGACGTGGAGTCTTTTTCGGTTACCATTCTGTCGATGGTGGTGATGCTGTCGCTATGGCAGTCCGGCGGCAAGCTGAAGATGGCGGCAGCGGGTATGCGCAAGGCGATTGCCGCTTTGCAGGAGTCGGAAAAATCCCTGGAGAGGAAGGTAGAGGAGCGCACCGGGGAACTGGAAAAAGCATTCCAGGAGATTTCGGATATTAACGAAATCGCCACCATTGTAAATTCAACGCTGGACGTGAATAAGGTCAAGGACACCATCTACGAAGGCCTGCAAACCATGTTCACCTTCGACCAGATGGGGGTGTTC